>DFCD01000071.1:982-6149 GCA_002366885.1 Verrucomicrobia bacterium UBA3063 | reverse complement strand
TGTCCGGTGGGGGCTCTCACCAGCAAGGATTTCCGGTTCCAAATGCGCGTCTGGTTCTTGAAGGAGACCAAGGGGCTCTGCACCAGTTGCGGCACCGGGTGCAACGTCACCATCGGTTCCCGGGAGGGAAAAGTGTACCGATTGACTCCACGGGAAAACGAGGCCGTCAACTCCCAGTGGATGTGTGATTACGGGCGCCTGAATTTCCACTATCTGGAGGACAAGGCGCGGTTGCAGCATCCGCTCCTGCGGGCAGCGGGGGAGCAGTTCCCGGGGCCGTGGATCGACGCCCTCAACCGGGCGGCCGAGGGGCTGAAAAAGGTGAAGCCGCACGAGATCGCGGTGGTGGCCTCCGCCCGGATGACCAACGAGGAGCTTTTTGTCCTGAAGCGGCTGGTAGAGGAACTTGGCGTGACCCAGGTGGACACCGTCCACCGTCCCGGTCAGGGCGATAAGTTTTTGCGAAGTGCGGATGGAAACCCCAACACACGCGGGGCGGAACTCCTAGGTCTTTCGCAGGGGGGGCGGAAACTTTCCACGTGGGAAGCGGAGATCGCCGCCGGAAGGATCAAGGCGTTGGCGGTGCTTGGGGGCGAGGACGTGGCGAAGGCAGGAATTTCGGAAAGCGCATTGGCAAAGCTGGAGTTCCTGATCGCATCCGGCATATTGCCCAACATCACCACACAGGCTGCTCACGTGGTGTTCCCTGGAGCGGGTTTTGCCGAGAAGACCGGTTCCATGGTGAACGTGCACGGTCGGCTCCAGAGATTTACCCGGGCCATCGCCGCTCCGGGGCAGGCGAGGGAGGACTGGATGATTCTAAGGGATCTGCGGGAGACCCTAACTGGGGGCAACTCCCTTCACGCGATTGAGGATATCTGGAAAGCCATGTCGGCAACGGTACCCGCCTTTGCGGGTCTCAGCTGGGCCAAGATTGGCGACCGGGGGATCCAGCTTTCTTCCGCCGCGCCATCCTCCATCCCCACAAATTCTTGATCGCACATTTCGGGAAGTCCCACCTCCTGCTTGTGACGATTTTGGTCTCCTCTGCGTTGGCTGATGAGGTCGCCGGCCCTAATCCTTCTCCAATCAGGGAATTTTCCGGGGAGACGGAAAAAGAGGTCTCCGGAATGTCCCATGCCCGGCCGATTTTCACCGCCGCTGAGTACGAAGGTGTCTGGAAGGATTTGGGGCTCACCGGGAGCCCTGGCGAAGTGGATTTTTTGGGGGAGTTTGTGGTGTTGGCTGCCACCCGGGGAAGCCGGGTCGGTTTACGCTGCCGGGATGAAGGTGGGGGGAAATTGACCGTCAGCGCCATGTCCACCCGTGATATTCGCCCGGGCCTTCGTTACGTCTTCGCTGTTTTCCCTAAAAAGGAATGGAAAGAGATCAACGGCAACTCCATCCCGTGAAATTGTCCCATGACATGGGGCTGACTTGTGAAACGCAAGAATTGAAGTAGCGTCTTGATCATGTCCGCAAGCCTTTCCACGCCAAGGAATTTCACTCCTGGCACAACCAAGGAAGAGCAGCTCAAGCTCACCAAGGACGGTCTCGATGTGATTCAGGACCTGCCGCGCTACGCCAAGGAGGGGGTGCAGGCGATCGAGCCGGATGATTTCATGCGGTTCAAGTGGTACGGCGTGTATCAGCAGAAACCCAAAGAGGACGGCTACTTCATGTTGCGGACCCGGATTCCGGGCGGGCAGTTGACCCCGGCCCAGCTCCGGGAAATTGCCGCCCTGACGGATGACTTTGCCCATGGATTCGGGGACGTAACCACGCGCCAGACCGTCCAGCTTCACTGGCTACGGATCGAGCAGTTTCCGGAAATTTTCCGTCGACTGGAATCCGTCGGCATCACTTGCAGCGGGGCTTGTGGGGATATCGCCCGCAACGTGGTGGGGTGCCCGGTGGCGGGGATCGATCCCGATGCCATTCTCGACGCCACTCCCCAACTCCAGGTGGTGGATGCCCATCTGACGAACAACAAGGAATTTTCCAACCTACCCCGGAAATACAAAATTTCCGTCTCGGGTTGCCGGATCATGTGCACCCAGCCGGACATCAACTGCGTGGGCGTGTTCGGTTTGGAGCGGGGGAAGGAGAAAGGATACGGCATCAAGGTGGGCGGCGGTCTATCCGCGGCGCCGCATCTTTCCCAGACCCTGCCGGCCTTCCTGAAGCCGGAAGATGTGCTGCCGATGGTGCATTACACCTCCGTGATCTACCGGGACCATGGTTACCGGGACAAACGCTCCCGGGCGCGGCTGAAGTTCCTGGTGGCCGACTGGGGTGCGGAGAAGTTCCTCGCCGAGGTGGAGCGGGTGGCGAACCGGAAGTTTGAGCGGCACACGGAGTTTGTTTTTCCGGAGGATCCGGAGAGCGACCACGTGGGGGTGAAGGAGCAGATCCAAAAGGGTTTCTATTGGGTGGGTGTGTGCCTAGCGGGCGGACGGATCCGGGGTCACCAGATGCGCACGATCGCCGACCTGACGGAACGGCACGGGGAGAAGGGCAAGAGCGGCATCCGCGGGACGAACAAACAGAACCTGATCATCACCTACGTTCCGGAGAAAAACGTGGCGGCCCTAAAGAAGGACCTCGAGGCGGCCGGGATGGTCGTCGAGCCCAGCAACTTCCGCAAAGGCTGCGTCTCCTGCACGGGGATTGAGTTCTGCAATCTGGCGGTGGGGGAAACCAAGAACCGGATGATCCGGCTGGTGGGTGAGCTTGAGCAGATCAGCCATCACTACAAGGACAAGGTGCGGATTCATTTCAGCGGTTGTCCGAGCTCGTGCGGCCAGCACCAACTGGCGGACATTGGCTTCCGGGGTGCCACCCGGACGGTCGACGGGGTCAAGAAGGAGTTCTTCGACATGTTTCTGGGGGGTAAGACGGGCGCGGATGCCAAGTTTAACGTGCTGATTCAGCCAAAGGTTCCTTATGAGGAGGTCCACCTCTACATTGACAAAGTCCTGCGAGCCTACGAGGCAAAGAAGGAGGGGACTGAAACCCTGACCCGCTGGCTAGGCCGGAGTAACAAGGATGACCTGAAGGCCATCTTCGCGGACACGAACGGCACGAATGGTTCTGCCGCTTAAGATCAATTCTCTTTAAGGTAACCGCTCTGCCCATAAACCTTCATGTTGGTCATGTTTGGGTCAGACCCTAACAAAGGTTATGACTTGATAATCATGCGTGATCATGCATGATAAAAATATGGCAATTAAAACCATTTCCCTAGAACTGGATGCCTATGAAAGTTTGAAGGCGATCAAACGTCATCCGCGGGAGTCATTTTCCGAGGTGGTGCGAAGGCTGGTTTTGCCCAAAACGCCGATCACCGGGAAACAGTTGTTCGACAGGCTGCAGGAAGGGCGATTCACGTTGACGGAGGAAGATGCCGAGGCAGTTGACCGCCTGAATCGCGAAGACATTCCTCCGGCGATTCCGTGATCCTGGATTCCACCTTTTTGGTGGATATGGAAGGGGAGGCGCGGAACAAAAAGCCGGGGCCGGCAATGGACTTTTTGAAATCCCATCCGGATGCGATTCTCTGTGTGACTTTCACGATCGCTGGAGAGATGGCGGCGGGGGAGTCTCTTCGGGATCGCCGTCAGTGGGAGGAGTTTTTGTCCCCCTTCCGGTTTTTCGGGAACCGGGCGGAGGTTTCCTAGCACTACGGCCAGATTTACCGGGATCTAAAGGCGCGGGGCCTCCTGATCGGTTCCAACGACATGTGGATCGGGGCAACAGGCTTGGCATACAGCCAACCGGTGGTGACGCGGAATCGGCAGGAATTTTCCCGCATCCAAGGGCTTCGGGTCTACGGCTACTAAGCCAAAAGAGAGGCTGGCAGGCGCATTTTAATAAGTAGCCGAGGCCTCTTTCCCCGCCAAGATGGCGGAACCGGAGGAGGTTCCCAACCGCGTGGCCCCTGCCTCAATCATTGCCAGCGCCACGGCCTTGTCCCGGATTCCACCACTGGCTTTGACTTCCATCGTCGGAGGGATGGAGGCTTTCATCAGGCGAACGGCCTCCACGGTGGCGCCACTCTTGGCAAAGCCTGTGGAAGTTTTGACAAACTTTGCGCCAGCCCGAGCCGCAGCCCCGCAAGCGCTCCTGATCTCCGAATCGGTAAGGAGACAGGTTTCTAGAATCACCTTCACGGGGACCTTGGCGGCCAGAACCACCGAGCGGATCTCCTGTTCCACGGCGGACCAATTTCCCTCCTTGGCCCAAGCCAAATTCATCACCATGTCGATTTCGTCCGCACCGGCTGTCACCGAAGCAACCGCGGAACCGGCTTTGGAGGATGAGGTATCGTTCCCGTGTGGGAAGCTGATGACGGTGGCGATCTTGACCCGGCTGGACTTTAAAAGGCTTTTCGCATGCCCAACCCAGCAAGGCGGAACGCAGACAGCGTAGAAGCCCAAGGTTTCGGCCTCCCGGCAAAGGGTCTCGACCTCCCGGCTGCCGAGGGTTGGCGAGAGAGCGGTGCTGTCGATGAACTTGGCCAAATCCTGCTTCGTCACAAAATCGCTCAAAACGGAGGGGAGGCGGGCTTGAACTGGGCGGAAACGTCCCCGGCGAGATTAATAGCCCCGGGGGTGAGAGACATGGCCGGTTGGCCTTTCTCCGGCTTGAAATCGGAGAACTCCACCCAAAAGAAGTTGGGGGTGGTGGTGAGCTCGAATCCGTAGATGCCGTGAGTCAGGTCGGCCACGGTGCGGTATTCGGTGTTATAGACGGGGAAGCCGTCGCCCAGCTTCGTGTATGGTGTGCCAAACGGAACCGAAACGCCCCGGATGGCGGCCAGAATGGTGGCGAATGCCTCCTGCATGTCTTTTGGTTCCGGAAAGAATTTTGAGAAATAGGCCGCACGCTGAAAGCGGTCGGGCGCCGAGATATTGCCGGGGACGGGAGTGTCCTGGCCAGGCTTGCTGAAATCCAGCTTGGCCAGCAAGGCGAGCTGGTCGTCGTAGGGTGGATCATTGGTCATGATCGTGAACTGTCGTCCCTGATGAATTTTGGGTTTTCCATCGATGTACTCGATGATGGCGGAGTCCCCGCTTTTGTCCTCAAGGGCGAGGTGGATGGTGGAGTCGTGACCGTGGGCCTTCACCATCACCGGTTGGACGTTCTTCAGCAGGGCGAGCGCCTC
>DFCD01000071.1:0-905 GCA_002366885.1 Verrucomicrobia bacterium UBA3063 | reverse complement strand
TTTGGCGAGATAGAGGAGGTGGCCGCCCAGGCCTTTCTCATTGATCCCGTCCACGGTGCCCACCCCGTAAATCCCGACGGCCAGACTGGCGTATTTCGAGGTCCAGCGCAGAGGATTCTCCTTCACTACCGTTTCCGGTCCACACCTGGAGCCATCCCGTTCCATGCCCCGGGGCAGGAACCAGAGGACCGGTTCGGTGGTCTCCGGCCAGTCCATCGAGCGGGCCACCATCACGCCGTATTTGTTGTCATTCCAAAGAATCCGGGTGCAGGCCAAGGAGCTGGAGAAGGTCACCGCGAAGGCAACCGTGCCGCAAAGAAATCGCTTCATTCAGGAATTGTGAACCGGAGGGTTCGGCGGGGGAAACCCTAATCCAGCGACTTCTTTTTCAGCCATAGATCGTGGCCGCGGAGGATAGCACCCTTGCCGTAGCGGCGGCNNTCCGGCAGGGCAGGATGGAGATGGGAAAGACGCACGCCGACAAGCCTGAGGCTAACCCTCCGCTCCCAGGCGCGCTGGAGGAGAGGGGCTAGTTTAGGATAAAAGTCCGTCTCCACCGGGGTGGGCTCGTCGAGCGAGTCGGACCGCATGGCCTCCTCCATGTCGTTGTAGCGGATCCGTAGGGTGACCGTCCGCGCGGCCAAGCCGTCCTCGCGGAGACGGCGGCAAAGGCGGTCGGTCATGGTCCGTAAGACGGCAAGAACAAAGGACTCATCGATTGTATCGGTGGAAAAGGTTTCCTGCTCGCCCACCGACTTCGGTGCGGGTGGGGCGGGGATGACGGGTCGAGGATCGATGCCTTGGGCGAACAGTTGGAGGGAAGAGGCGGAGGAGCCCGCCAAAAGCTCCAGGTCATCGAGTTCGAGCGCGGCCACCTGTTCGATCCGGGCCAGGCCGGCTTGGAG
>DFCD01000080.1 GCA_002366885.1 Verrucomicrobia bacterium UBA3063 | reverse complement strand
AGGTGGAGACGGTCAGCCCCGAGGGACCCGCCCGGCTGAAGCGGATCCGGATTCGTCCGCGGCGACCGGGCAAGTCCTGAAATTTCCGTCTGGAGCCTGGTTTTCGGGCCCTGCCGGATTCCTGCGCGGCTTCTTCTCCTGGATGGTGTGGCTGGCGGTTTTTTTTCTGGTGGCAGCCTCCGGCTTTTACCTGGGTGGCGCCCGGCGGGAATTTTTGGGGCCAGCCTTTTTGCTGGCCTCCGGCCTGTGGGTGGCCCTGGCTTGGCGGGCTTGGGAGGGATGGCGGAAGGGGCGACGGGTGGGCGGCATCACGGATCTCCCGGTTTTTCTGTTTCTGGGATATGCGGCGTGGGCGGCTTGCCGCGGGCCCGCTCCTTATCTTGCCAAGTTGGAATGGCTTTGTGCCGCGCTCTACGGAGCCGTCTTCCTGACGGCCCGGCATCAACTGCCCTCCCGCAAGCAGGTGCCCTGGACCCTGTTTTTTTTCGTTCTGGTGGCGTTGGCGGCCGTCGGCGTGGGGTTTTTGCATTTCCGTGCGGGCATTTATCCCATTGGGCCGGTGCCTTTTCTCGGCTGGGAAGCGGTCGACCGGCCGGATTACCAGGAGCGGATGTCCGGAACCTTTGGATGTCCCAATCATTTTGGAAATTACGGGGTCCAGGCATCCTTGGCCGCGCTGACCCTGGCGGTCTGGCCCGGTCTTGCCTTTCCGTTCCGGATGTTGCTGCTGTGGGCGGGGGCCGCTCTCGCCGCCGGGGTTTACTTTTCCATTTCCCGGGGCAGCTGGCTGGCCTGGATTTTCAGCCATTGCGCCTGGCTCCTGCGGTGGTTGCGCCGGGGGCCTCTCAACTGGCTCGGGCGATCGGTCTTTTTGGCGCTCGCGGCGGGGGTGCTGGCGGCGGGGTGGTTTGCGGCGACCGCCGACGGGATCGTGGCGGAGCGCTGGAAAAGGGTCCTCGGGGAAGGCAAAGGCTGGGAACGCCTTTTTAGCGGGGAGGGGAACATCCGGATCGCCCTGGCCCGGGACGGCTGGGAAATATGGAAGACCTCCCCGTGGTGGGGAACCGGTCCGGCGACTTTTGATCTTGTCCATCTGAGGATGGAAAGCTGGGACCGCGGAATGAGGGCCATCTTCACCCACAATGACTACCTCAACACCCTCAGCGATTACGGCATGGTCGGGGCGCTGATCGTGGCGGGATTCTGGCTGGCCCTGATGGTCTTGCTTTGGCGGCGCGGAAGAAGCCGTGCGGAGGGGGGGGAGGCGGACGTCCTCACGGGCCTCGGATGGGCGGTGGTGGTGGCGATGCTCATCCATGCCTGGGTGGATTTTAATTTTCACATTCCCGCCAACGCCCTTGCCTGTTTTCTGCTGCTGGGATTGGCCACGGCGGTGACCTTTCCGGAAAGACCTGCCAAGGGTTCGCCTTGGGTGAACCCGCTGGTTTGCCTGTTGGCCTTGCTTGTCGCGGGGGCCACCGGTTGGTTCGGTGCCCGGACCTGGTCGGCCTGGTCGCAACTGGGCGTCGACGGCAAGGCGATGGCCGCGTGGCCGGACGCCGAGCTTGCCGCCCGGCTGAAGGAGGCGTGGCGGCGGGATCCCTCGTGCCTGCCGGTGGCGGAATTTGGCGGCGACGCGTACCGGATCAAGGCCCTCGGGGCTTTTCTGGAAGCCGGTGCCACGGGAGCGTCCGCATCGTCCGCCAAGGAGCAGGAAATCAGGAAATGGGTGGAGGAAGCCGATGCCTGGTATCGGCGTGCCGAGGCGCTCAATTCCATGGACGACACCCTCTCCGTGCGGCGGGCAACCGTGCTGGACCTGGTGGGGAGGTTCGGTGAGTCGGAAAGTCTTTACCGCCGGGGCTTGGCCATGCGGCCGCACAGCCGCTTTTTTCACCTGACGTACGGCAATCATTTGTGGCGGCGCGGAAATCTCGAGGGGGCCAGGGATCATTTGGAGCAGGCCCTGCGCGTGGCGGGAGCCAAACCCCGGGCGGGAGAGGGGTTGGATGCGGCCGAGGAAGCCCGGACCATGCTGGAAAAGGTGAAAGAGCAGATTGCGAAAAGAGGCGGGGGACGGCAGATTCCTGTTCCTGCTTTTAACCCCCGGGAAGATTAACCAAGAGGCGATCCAAGAAAAACATGAAGAAAGAAACCACCCTGATTTTGGTGAAGCCCGATGCCGTTGCCGACGGTCTGACCGGCGAGGTTTTTCGCCGCCTGGAAAAAGAAGGCCTCCGCATCATCAACTGTCGCATGACCCGTCTCCATCCGGCTCTTCTCCGGGAGCATTATGCGCATCTGGCCCATTTGCCTTTTTTCCCGGAAATAGAGCAGTTTATGGGCTCCGGTCCCGTGGTGGCGGCGGCGTTGCAGGGCAACAACGCCATTGAGCGGGTCCGCGAACTTCTCGGCCCCACCGACAGCACCAAGGCCCCCAAGGGGACGATCCGTGGGGATTTGGGGAAGGATAAGATGCACAACGTCGCGCATGCTTCCGACAGTCCCGAGAATGCCAAGGCGGAGCTGAAGAGGTTCTTTGGGACGGAAGAACCCGAGGTTTAGGTTTTTGTAGGCCGGTCGCCGGTACCCCGCCCGGCAAAGATCCTTTCTGGGGCGTTTTCCGCCCGTTCCTCTGCAAAATCAGACCACCGATCCGGGTCAGTGGCGCGGCATGTAAAACCACCAAACCCTAGCTTTATCTTATATCCATACTCCCCATTCAAAGGCTTAAAAAGCCATTCCAAGACAAAAAAATTTGTATATTACTTGTAATCAAGAATTTAAATAGTATTTATTAGGTTGATTCAAGGGATCTTACAGAACGACAAAATCATAAATCCCTAATAATAAGAATCTTAAAACAAAAAGCGCAGGCTTTGGCGGCCTGCGCTTCTTGCCGAACACCCTCGGAGACGTTCGAGCTTGAA
>DFCD01000107.1:2808-3892 GCA_002366885.1 Verrucomicrobia bacterium UBA3063 | reverse complement strand
GGTTCGGGTCAAAAAATCCCCCAAGGAAGAAGGAAGTTATCCCTTATCTCAATGGCTTCCAATGGTTTGTATATTCTGATATCTGAAATTTCCTAGCTCGATTTTTTGGCGAATTCATGGAAGGATGAATCATCATGGTCCGCGACCTTCAACCCTCACCCGAACCTGATCCCGCACTCTCGGTTCTCGACCAGCTGAACCCCAATCGCTCCACCTCCGCCCCATCGCCCGCCCTTGGCCGCCTCGGCCATCCAGGCAACGCCGCCCAGCTGGAGGAACTCTACGAGCATTGGAAAGCCGATCCCGCCTCGGTCGATCCCGTCTGGCGCGGCTTCTTTGAGGGCTTCGAACTCGGCTGCCAGCTCCGTCCCCCGCCCCGCAACGGTTCTGCCGGCCCCGCCCCCACCGGCGAAGTCCTGCCCCAGGCCCGCCTCTACAACCTGCTCTTCGCTTACCGCGCCCTCGGCCACACCCTCGCCCACCTCGACCCGCTCGGCATCGCCCCCCACGAGAATCCCGATCTCGCCCTCTCCACCTTCCGCTTCACCGATGCCGATCTCGACCAGGTCTTTGACTCCGGCACCCTCGGCGGCGGCGGACCGCGCACCCTCCGCGACATCCTCACCTTCCTTCGCGAAACCTACTGCGGCACCCTCGGCGTCGAGTTCATGCACATCATGAACTTCGCCATCCGCCGCTGGCTCCGCGACCGGATGGAACGCAACCGCAACCAGCCCGTCTTCACCCCGGAACAGCAGCGCCGCATCCTCGAGAAAATCATCGCCGCCGAATCCCTCGAACGATTCCTCCACACCCGCTATGTCGGTCAGAAGCGCTTTTCCCTTGAGGGCGGCGAGACCCTCATCGCCGTTCTCGACTCCCTGCTGGAGGCCTGCCCCGCCAACGGCGTGGAGGAGGTCGTCATCGGCATGGCCCACCGCGGGCGGCTCAACGTTCTCGTCAACACGCTCGGGAAGTCCCGCCGCAAGCTCTTCACCGAATTCCACGAAAACTACGTCCCGGAAACCGTCCTTGGCGACGGCGACGTGAAGTATCACCTCGGCTACGAGAACACCATCACCAC
>DFCD01000107.1:2515-2715 GCA_002366885.1 Verrucomicrobia bacterium UBA3063 | reverse complement strand
GTCCTCATTCACGGGGACGGCGCCTTCATCGGCCAGGGGGTCGTCGCCGAGACGCTCAACCTCTCCAAACTCGAGGGCTACAAGACCGGGGGCACCATCCACATCGTCGTCAACAACCAGATCGCCTTTACCACCGTGCCGATCGATTCCCGCTCCACCCGCTATTGCACCGCCCCGGCCAAATCCCTCGGCCTCCCCAT
>DFCD01000107.1:0-2445 GCA_002366885.1 Verrucomicrobia bacterium UBA3063 | reverse complement strand
CGCTTCCACGAGGACATCGTCCTCGACATCGTCTGCTACCGGAAACACGGCCACAACGAGGGCGACGAACCCAACTTCACCCAGCCCACCCTCTACTCCGAGATCGACCAGCACCCCTCCGTCAGTCGCCTTCTCGCCCGCCGCCTGCTCGACGCGGGCGTCATCACCGAGGAACAGATCCAGAAAATCCGCTCCCAGCTCGATGTCGTTTCCGAGGACGCGCTCCGGGAATCCCGCGAGGCGGTCACGAAATTCCAGCCCAGACTCCGCCCCGACATCCGTTGCCCCGCCCTGCTGGAGCCCGTGCCCACCGGCGTCCCGGCCCCCACCCTCGCCAAACTGGGCCGCTCCATCTCCACCATCCCCGCCGATTTCCAGATCAACACCAAGATCCGCAAGATGCTCGACCAGCGGCGCGCCATGGCGGAGGGGAAGGCCCCCCTCGACTGGGCCTGCGCGGAACATCTCGCCTTTGCCTCGTTGCTCACTTCCGGCCACCCCATCCGCCTCTCCGGACAGGACAGCCGGCGCGGCACCTTCAGCCAACGCCACTCCGCCATTTACGATCTCCGCACCCGCGCGCGTTACATCCCGCTGAAGAATCTCTCCAAAGACCAGGCCTCCTTCTGCGTCTATAACAGCCCCCTGTCGGAAGCCGCCGTGCTGGGGTTCGACTACGGCTACTCCCTCGACTGCCCGGACATGCTCATTTTATGGGAAGCCCAGTTCGGCGACTTCGCCAACGGCGCCCAAACCCAGATCGACCAATACATCGCCGCCGCCGAATCCAAATGGGGCGTCACCTCCCGCATCACCCTTCTTCTTCCCCACGGCTACCACGGACAGGGACCGGAACACTCCAGCGCCCGCCTGGAGCGTTTTCTCCAGCTTTCCGCCGAGGACAACTGGGTGGTCACCTATCCGTCCACCCCGGCGAACTATTTCCACCTCCTGCGGCGGCAATCGCTCCGTAAAACCGTCAAACCCCTCGTGGTCATGACCCCGAAGGGAATGCTCCGCGACCCGCGCGCCTCCAGCCAGATCCAGGACTGTGCCCGCGGCTGTTTTGAGGAGGTTCTGCCCGATCCCGCCATGGCCTTCGGCGCCCGACGCGTCATCCTCTGCTCCGGCAAGGTGTACTTCGACCTCGCCGAATTCCGCGAAAAACACGGCCTGAAGGACACCGCCGTCATCCGCCTGGAGCAGATCTATCCGCTCCACGAAGCAAAACTGCAGGCCATCGTCGGCAAACATGCGGCCGATGCGGAAATCGTCTGGTGCCAGGAGGAACCCCGCAACATGGGCGCCTGGAACCATCTCGAATCCAAACTCCGCGCCCTTTTCCGGAAGGAAATCCGCTACGCCGGCCGTCGCGCCTCGGCCTCCCCTGCCACCGGCGCCCTCGCCATCCACGCCCTCGAGCAAAACCAGCTACTTGCCTCCGCCTTTGGAATTTCGAAGCTACCTGCTTTGGTCGAAGCGGTTGTCCCCAACCGCCCGAATCGATCCTCCAAGACTTCTGTAGGGCCGCGCTCCGTCGCGGCCAAAAACAAGTCTGCCAAAGCCAAGCTTTCCAGTGTTTCGTCCCGTAAACGTAATCGTAAACCTAAACGAAAGGCCTCATGAGCACCGCCACNNGCCATCCACGCCCTCGAACAAAATCAGCTCCTCGCCTCCGCTTTTTCTTTTAAACCAACTCCGCCTTCAGCAGGGCCGCGCTCCGTCGCAACCTCAACCAAGGCCGTTCAATCCAAACTCGTCCGCACACCTAAACCTAAACGTAAACCTAAACAAAAGTTGAAAAAATGAGCACCGCCACCTCCAACCTCGTCCCCGTCAAAGTCCCCTCCGTCGGTGAGTCCATCACCTCCGGCGTGATCGGGAGCTGGAAGAAGAAGAACGGCGATACTGTCGCCTCCGGCGATCCCTTGTTTGAGATTGAGACCGACAAGGTCACCTCGGAGGTGTTCGCCGAAACTTCCGGAACCCTGGAAATCCTCGTCGCCGAAGGCACCGAGGTCAAAGTCGGCCAGGTCGTCGCCCATATTCACCCAGGCAAAACGGGTGGCAAAACTTCGGGCGGACCGCGCTCCAACGCGCCCAAGAACTCCGAGGCTTCGGTGGGGGCGGTTGTCCCTAGTCGTCCAAGCCCGACCTCCAAAACTGAACCTTCCGTAAGCATAAACCTAAACGTAAACGAACGCCCCCCATCTTCCATCTCCCATCTCCCATCTCCCGGCGCGTCCGACGCCGCCCCCCGCACCTTCCGACCCGGAAAAGAATCCCGCCGCCGGATGTCCCCCCTCCGCCGGAAGATTGCCGACCGGTTGGTCAGCGCCCAACACAACGCCGCCATTCTCACCACCTTCAACGAAGCCGACCTCTCCAAACTCATTGCGCTCCGCAGCGAGGTTCAACCCGTCTTTCAGGCTGAGCATGGCGTTA
>DFCD01000092.1 GCA_002366885.1 Verrucomicrobia bacterium UBA3063 | reverse complement strand
CCCATCGAAAGGGTCACCGGCCTCGATACCCCCCAACCCTATGCCAAAGTTCTTGAGCAGGCGGTGATGCCTAGCGAAGAGCGGGTGATTGTGGCGGCGGAGAAGACGCTTTCGTAAGGAAACCTCGGGCGCGGGCACGTCTCCCGTCTGCCATGTCCAAAGTCTTTTTCGATCCGAGCGGGCGCCGGCAAAAACGGGTGCTCTGGATATTGACAGGTTTCCTTACGGCCACCCTGCTTCTGCTGGGGATGTTCTGGTTTGATCTGGAGCATCTGCCCTTCCGGCCCGCCCCGGATTTGGTGAGGCGTCTGGCGTTGGCTCCGGAACAGGATTTCGGATCGCCCAAGGCGGAGGATTCGTCGGTTTGGAAACGCTGGTGGCGCCCCATGCGGGAAAAAATCTCCGAGCCTGCGGGGAACGTTATGCTGGGGTTTTTTGATCCGGAGGATGAGTCATCCCGGATTTCCCTAGAGGCCCATGGGGGACAACTCACGCATTTGGCAGTTCCCGGATGGAAAATGTCCGAATCCGGTTTGGAGCCGGAACCGATCTTTCGCCGACTGGATGAGGAGAAAGTTTCCAGCGGTCTTTCGCTTTTGCCGATCCTCGCCAACGATGAGGGGGGGATGCGGGTGCCGGAACCCGTGGAGACGTTGTTGCGTCTGCCTGTTTCCGAGCAGCAAAAGTTCATCCAGGCACTTTTGGTCCAGGCCCAGGAATGGGGTGTCCCCGGGATGATGGTGGATTGGGGGGAAATTGATCCAAGGATGCGTGATGCCATGACCGGGTTCCTGCAACGGTTGGGCGCGGATTTGCATGCAAAAAAGATCGAGCTTTGGGTGATCCTTCCGGTGGGAAGGGAGTTGGAGGTTTTTGATTTGGATGCCATCAGCGGATTTGCCGATCGCATGGTGGCGATGTTGCATGACGAAACCGGGGAGGAGGATAGCCCAGGTCCGATTGCCTCCCTCGATTGGTTTGAGGGATGGCTGAAGGCGATGATGTCCTATGGGCGCCCGGAACAGTGGATCCTCTCCCTGGGATTACACGGTTATGACTGGGAAGAGGGGAAGAAGCGTGGCGAAACGATCGGCTTTTACGATGCCCTGGCCCGGGCCCGTTGGGCCGGATTGCCACGAATCGAGCCCCAACCCCATTCCGACCAGCCGCACTTTGCCTACCGGCAAGAGGGACGGCGACATGAGGTCTGGTTTTTGGACTCGGTCACCTTGGCCAACCAGCTGGAAATCCTCCGGCCATATTCTCCGGGGGGAATCGGGCTTTGGAAGCTCGGCCTTGAAGACCGGGATATCTGGAAAATTCTCGCCAAGGGGATCTCCCAAAAACTCCGACCGGTCGATCTTCCTACGGCGGTGCGTCCGTTTGGTGCGATTGCGGATGTTGGCGACGGGGATGCCCTTTCGCCCTACCTGGAAGAGAAGGAGGGACGCCGGACGTTCGAGGTTTTGGCCAACGGGGCGTGGCGGGGGCGGTATGACCCTTTGCCGCAGCCTGCCTCCGTCATGCACAGTGGGGCGGCTGATCCGAAGATGGTGGCCCTGACTTTTGACGATGGCCCGGATCCCGTGTGGACGCCGCAGATTCTCGACATTCTCAGGGAGAAGAAGGTGTCCGCCACCTTTTTTGTGGTGGGAAAACAGGCAGAAATGGAGCCCGGTCTGGTTCGCCGGATTCTGGACGAGGGGCATGAACTGGGAAACCATACCTTTACCCACCCGAATCTGGCCGAGGTTCCGGAACACCAGATTCGTTTGGAACTCAGCGCTACCCGCAGGCTGATCGAGGATCTGACCGGCCGCTCTCTCCTGCTCTTTCGCCCCCCCTACCAGGCGGATAGCAATCCGCAGAGCCCCGAGGAACTCCGTCCTTTGCGCGTGGCCCGCGATCTGGGCTACCTCACGATCGGTCAGTCCATCGATTCCCGGGATTGGGAGCGGCCCGGGGCGGAGGAGATCCGGCAGGCGGTGGAGGAAGGGCGAAGCCAAGGGCAGACCATCCTGTTGCATGATAGCGGCGGAGACCGGTCCCAGACCGTGGCGGCCTTGCCCGGGATCATCGATTTTCTCCAGTCGCGGGGAGATCACCTGGTTACGGTCGGAACCATGTTGGGGCTCCGTCCGGATGAAACCATGCCACGGCAGAGCGGGGAGCTTTCCGTCACCTCCTGGATGAGCTGTTGGGTCTTTTGGGGCTGGCGCACGATTCAAAAAAGCCTGACTTGGTTTCTGATCCTGACGACGAGCTTGCTGGCGCTGCGACTCGGCCTGGTCTGGAGAGCGTCCCGCAGGCCGGCCAAAACCAGAATCCCCGAACGGTTTCATGGCGTTTCGGTGGTCCTCCCCGCTTTCAATGAATCAAAAGTGATCGGCTCAACGCTCCGACATCTCGCGGCCAGCCGGTATCCTGGCGAGATTGAATTTTTAGTGATTGATGACGGCTCCACCGATGACACGGCTGGACAGACGGAAGCCATGATCTCCCGGGATTCCCGGTTTCGGCTTTTACGGCAACCCAACCGCGGCAAGGCAGCAGCTTTAAACCTGGGGCTGGCAACGGCCCGTTATCCATGGGTCGTCACCCTGGATGCCGACACGCATTTCGGTCCGTGCACGCTTGCGGAACTTGTCCAACCTCTGGGGGACGAAAAGGTGGGAGCGGTTTCCGGGAGGGTAAGGGTCGGCAACCGCAGGAGATTCCTGCCTGCCTTGCAGGAGCTCGAATACAGCAGCGGGTTTCATTTGGACCGGGCCGCTTATGCAAAATGGGACTGCATCACGGTGGTTCCCGGGGCGGTTTCTGCGTACCGGGCGGAGGTGGTGCGATCTTTGGGGGGCTTCAGCGAGGACACCTTGGCGGAAGACGCGGACCTTACCCTCGCCTTGCACGCCGCCGGCTGGAAAGTGGCCTACGCTCCCCAGGCCGTGGCTTGGACGGAGGCACCGGCCACGGTGGGGGGACTTCTTCGGCAAAGGCGGCGCTGGACGTACGGGACCTTGCAGTCGATCTGGAAACATCGGAGCCTGCTTTTTTCCGGAAGCAAACCGTGGTTGGGATGGGTGGCCTTGCCCAGCCTGATTCTTACCCAGACATTTTTGGCGGTGGCGGTTCCGCTGGTGGATCTGGGGGTGTTGGTCTCCGTTTGGCAGGGCCGGGCGGCGGAATGGTTGCCGTGGTGTCTGGCGCTTAGCTTGATGCTGGATGCCCTTCCGGTGGCGGTGGCTTTGCGGCGGGATGGTGAGTCCTGGAAAAAACTCATGGGGGTCTTTTGGCTCCGGACAGTGTATCGCCCCCTTCTGGCGGTTGCCGTTTGGGCGGCCTTGTGGAAAGCAGTAACTGGGCGTTGGACCTCTTGGAAAAAGTTGGATCGATCCGCGGAATGGGCCATGCCGCAGGCTTCATGAGGCTTTTTTCCATCCTGGCTGTCGGGCTTGTCGTGGTAAGTCCGACATTTTTGCGCGATGCGACGGCTCAGAGTTTGGAAATTCCGGATCAAGGCCTTTATCTCGGCGCCTACCTTGATGGAGGCGATGCGGAGGATCACGTCACCCCCGAGGCGCTGGATCGGTATGAGAAAAGGGTTGGGAAAAAACAGGCGATCATTGCCTTTTCCAGTTTTTGGGGAGAACAGTCGTTTCCCCAGGAGCAGGTGCAGATTATTTCTGCCTACGGCGCGGTTCCCCTGATTTACTGGTCGCCGTGGGATCGGCCCTACGAGCAGGATCGGGGCCCCGACCGGTTTCGCCTGGAGGCCATCCAGGCCGGCCGGTGGGATGATTATGTCGACCGATGGGCCGATCAGGCGAAGGCGTGGGGAAAGCCGATGCTGGTGGCGTGGGGGCTGGAAATGAATGGAACTTGGTTCCCCTGGTCCGGAACCTTTTACGGGGGAGGCGAAAAGACCAAGGACGGGAAAGGATTCCGCGGACCCGAGCTTTTTAAGGAGTGCTACCGGAAGGTGGTGGCGCGGGTGAGAGCGCGCGGGGCGGACAACATCCAATGGGTTTTTCACGCCAACGACTATTCGACCCCTTGGGAAGACTGGAACCTGATGAAGGCCTACTATCCGGGAGGGGATGT
>DFCD01000019.1:3401-5111 GCA_002366885.1 Verrucomicrobia bacterium UBA3063 | reverse complement strand
TGCGGATTGGCAGGAAGAGGTGGAATCTCTTGGGGAAAGATTGGAGAGCGCGGTGCGGGATGTTCTGGAGGAAAAAAAGCGGAGAATCGGGGAGCTTGCGGGAAGCTATGTTTTCCGTGAGCCGGGAAAGATGGTGGAGATGAGTGCCCAGCGGGTGGATGAACTGGCCGTGCAGCTGCAAAGGGGTTTGGGAAACGCCTGGAGATACCGCAAGCAGATGGCGGAGGTGCTCTTGCAGAGATGGGGTGCGTTACGTCCGGAAAGGAGAGTGCGGGAGCTTTCCTTGCGGATGCAGGCGGCGGCCGATCGCCTGCGGGTTTTGGGTCCGGACGAGACTCTTAGGAGGGGATACACCTTGGTGCAGTCCCCGGATGGGAAATTGGTTCGTAACGTGGCGGCGGCCAAGAAACAAGGCGAGCTGGTGGTCCGGTTCTCGGATGGGAAACTTGGGGTTAAGGTAACCGGAAAATAATTCTCCCGATCCTGGGTAACAATTTTTTAAACAGGCGTGAGTCGTTGATGGTCATGGTTTAACGGGACCGATCAGCGGCAAAGCACCGATGTTTAGGTAATGGTTCCGATGAAAATATTCCCTAGATTTTTTGAGTATCGCTGTTAATATTTTTATTATTAGGCACTTATGGGAATTGCCGCATACTATCTCCGGTATAACCAGACAGTTTTTTTAGAGAAAATCAAAATTAGATTCCCCTTTTCGATGAGACTCAGATTACTTCTTTTTTTCTTTCTCCCGTTGTGGGGGATTCGTCTTGAGGCGCAAAGCAGCAACTTCCAGCAGTTTGCTTGGACCAACGATGCCACTTCGGGTATCGACACGCGGCTAACCTACACCCATGCGGTGAAGTTCGGTTGGATGGCCCCTTCCGTTGTCATCAATGAGGTCAATGTGAACCGGGAAGGAGGTCCTTCCGTGGGTCGTGGGGCCATCAACCAGATTGAGCTTCTGGTGATCCAAGACGGACTCAACCTCAATGGAATGGTCTTGCGGGATTTTACCGCCAACTGGACCACCGATAGCGACACAACCTCGGGCTACTTTATTTTCAAGGATGTGCCCCTTTGGAAAAATCTTCCGGCAGGCACCTTGATTGTCTTGTCCACCAGCAATTCGGCTCCGCAGCGTGTCACCCGGGATGGTGAATACCTGTCGGTACGGTTGTTCGACTCCAATTACTTCACCTATGGCGGCAACTTTGACATCGAAAGCCGCGACATGGTCATGATCAAGGACGGCAGTACCCAGCCCAATGTCTACCGGCCGAATCCGAGTCCGGTTACCGGGGTTCTGGGGTCTTTGCACGTTGTGCAGGGGGGGCGTTCGGATGGGGATTCGGACGATCCTTTGATCTCCTTCGTCGAACTAGCCAATTCGGCTATCTCCCTGATCACGGTTGAGGGGATTGTGGCTTCGTTGGCTCAGCGGTGGTTGAATTGGGATGATGGATGGGGAAGTACTTTTGACCTGATTGACGGAAAGGATATCCGCTGGTCACAAATCGCCTCGGCCAAACTTGGGGGGAAAGATTCACCCAATTACAACTCGTTCAACGGTGACTATGCCGTCAAAAACTCCACCGGAACCCTCTCGGATTACAACGGATTTAATGACGGATCGAAAGTGTCCTCCGGGGTTTGGTATCAACATACGTTGGGACAGCCGAACAACACGAACAACCAGGCCTTCATCAA
>DFCD01000019.1:0-3363 GCA_002366885.1 Verrucomicrobia bacterium UBA3063 | reverse complement strand
TGGCATGTGCGAAAACAACGGCACGGAAGTGTTGGGAGCCGCTTCGAGTGGCGAGTTATCCCGCGGATTCCTTTTCGGAAACGGAACCGAGGTTCTTCATCTGACCGACTTGACGCCCGGTCGAGCCTACGTGGCCTCGCTTTTTTCGGTGGGGGCCGGAGCTCCGGGAACGCATTGGCAAAACATTTCCATCTCTTCCTTGAATGGCGGTGGGTTCTACCGTTTTGACCAGAATGCCTTTGGTCCCGGCAAAGGGATGCGGATTGATATCCGGTATGTGGCCGACTCTTTGGGGAGAGCTTCGTTCCAAATCGATCCGGACAATTCGCGAAACTCATTTCATTTCTACGGATTTGTGAATCGTGTCGAAAATCTCCGGCAATGGGTTGTTTTCCCGTCTCTTCCGGATGTGGTGGCGGGGCAAACCCTGGACCTTGCCGTGGGCAATATCTTTGCGACATGGAACAACATCAACAATCCTCGGCCCGGGGAAACCGGCTGGTACGCGCTCTGCACGGCCGATGGCGAGGGCACGCTCGTCAGCTCCCTGGGGACCGGCCTCCCGATTTCCCTGACTTCTTCCGACACCAATGTGGCGACGATCGGCAACGCCATCACCAGCGGGGGAATCGGCGGTGCCGCCCTCGGGTATTGGGTGACTCCCCGCACTGCCGGGACCACCATCCTCACGGCAACGGCGGCCGGCAATGGGATTTATGGAGCGGCCGTGCCCGTCAGCCTGACCCTCAACGTGCGGCCGAATGCCAATGCTGTCGTGACGCTGACCGAGCCCACGAATCTGGTTTACGATGGAACCGGCAAGTCCTATGGCGCCCGCGTGCAAAACTTGGAGGAGTTTACCTACTCTTATACCGGTACGGGCTCCACCGTGTACGGTCCCTCCAGCAATAGTCCGACTCGAGCTGGGACCTACAGCGTGACCGCCACTTCGACCAACCCAAGCTTTCCTGTTTCCAAGACCGCAACTTTTACCATCGAACGTGCGTCGAACTCTTTCACGTTTGACTCCCTACCGGTCAAGACCATGGGGGACGCTCCCTTCGCCCTCGCACCTGTCCAGACCACCTGTGGTGCCCCCATCACCTTTACTTCTTCCGACACCAACGTGGCCACGGTGAGCGGGTCCACGGTCACTTTGGTGGGGGCAGGACAAACGGTGATTACCGCGAGCCAGTCCAACCTCCCGGGATTTGAAGATTACGTCGTGGCTCCCTCCCAGGCCCAGACCCTCCACGTGCGTGCCACCCAGACGATTTCTTTTGGAGCCTTGGCCCCCAAGGTGGTGAATAGCGGAGCTTTTGCACTGACGGCCACGGCCAGCAGCGGATTGGCCGTCAGTTATCAAAGTTCCAACACCAACGTGGCGCGGGTCACCGGATCTACGGTGTCCCTCTTGGCCCCTGGCACCACCGTGATCACCGCCAGCCAGGAAGGAAGTCCCACCACGTTTGCGGCGGCACCCAACGTGAGTCAGACCCTGACGGTAATCCCGCAACCCCTGAGCGCCGAGGATGTGTCTTTTCAGGGGCCCGCGAATCTCGGATACGATGGAACCGCCAAAGGTTACACCGCCCAAGCGGGTTTTGTGGCCAAGATTGCCGCCGGGGGCTGGAACTCCGCCGCCATTTTGAAAAACGGAACCGTGGTGGTCTGGGGCGATCCCAGTTATGGCAAGTGCGATCCTCCCCCCGGGCTCAACGCCGTGGAGAAACTCTCCGTGGGGGACAGCCATATCCTGGCCATGCAGGGACCGGATCAAGGCCTTTACGATGCCCGAACGGGCGGTTACAAGCTGGTGGCTTGGGGAAGCGACAGCGACGGCAAAGTCAGCACCTTTCAGGGGGCGCGGGTGTTGGACATCGCCGCCGGAGGATCGCACACCGTGGTTCAGAGCACGCGAGCCACGGTCGAAAGTTGCGGCCAGGCGGACCGGGGACAATGTGATTTTGGCTGGTTTGATTATACCGATGCCGAAAGTTGGGGGGCCACCAATAAGCCTTATCTCTCGTATGGGCAGCGAAGAAGGATTCTATTGCCCAAGGTTTATGCAGGAGCGGTCGCGACTTACGCATTTCGTCCGGCGACCGATGACAACATTCGCCTCTGGGGGACCAACGCCGGAAAGGTGGAAGTATGCGGAAAGCGTTACGAAGGCGGTTTGGATTACATCCCTGAGTCGGTCCCGGCGAACCTGACGGGGGTCATGGATTTGGCGGTGGGGGGAACTTTCGTCATCGCCCTAAAAAATGAGTATGTGCCCTTTCACTATCCAACCAATTCCACCGATGTGCCCATCCCGGACTACTTCATCAAAACCGTCACGGCCTGGGGATGGATGAATTATACGTCGTCGCAGAATGCCTGGGTTCCCCCCAGTTTAGGCACGAATGTGGTCGCCATTGCCGCGGGATATGAACACGCCCTGGCCCTGCGAACCAACGGCACCGTGGTGGGGTGGGGAGGAGGCAACTATTACGGGGTGAATACCATTCCGGCGGGTCTCACCAACGTGGTGGCGATTGCCTCGGGCTACTATCACAACTTGGCTTTAAAATCGGATGGCACAGTGGTGGCGTGGGGAGATAACTACTGGGGACAAACCACCCTTCCGACCAGCCGTTTGGGGGTGAGTGGATTCACTTACACGTACACGGGCAAGGCAGGATCGGCCACCACCTACGGTCCCAGTACGAATGCGCCCACCCAGGGAGGGAGCTATACGGTGACAGCTACTCCGACCGATCCTTACTACAGCGGGGCTGTTTCCCGTGATTTTACCATCACCCCGGCCACCCTGGCTGCGACCAACATCACCATCAACCCCCCGGGTTCCTTGATTTACAGTGGAACCCCCAAGACCCATACGGCTACCTCTCCCGGTATCAGCGGTTTCACCTTCAGTTACTCCGGGGTCAATGCCACGGCCTACGGCCCCAGTCCCATCGCCCCGACGAATGTGGGGGATTATCAGGTGACGGCCACGAGCAGCGACCCGAGTTGGAGCGGTTCCAAGACGCAGGCCTTTTCAATTGCGCCCGCCTCTCTGGGCGCGCCGGACATCATCAGCCTGAATCCGTTGTCGAGCCTCGAGTATAGTCGAACGCCCAAGACGCGCACCGCCACGGTGGCGGGGATCAGCAATTTTACCTACTCCTATGCCGGGGTCAGTCCGACGGTGTACGGTCCGAGCGGAACCGCCCCCACCGACGTTGGGACCTACGCCGTCACCGTCACGGCAACCTCCGCGGATGGCAATTATGCCACCAGCAAAACCTTTTCTTTCGGCATCACCCCCAAGACGGTGAGCGTGACCGCCAATGCGGCGACCAAGTTTTTCGGTTC
>DFCD01000173.1:15833-16799 GCA_002366885.1 Verrucomicrobia bacterium UBA3063 | reverse complement strand
GCTCGAGCGGGCGAAGGGATTCGAACCCTCGACATCAACCTTGGCAAGGTTGCACTCTACCAACTGAGTTACGCCCGCGATTGACAAAATTATCCTCCTCCCCGCGGGACGAATCAACCCTATTTCCCGGCCTGGATCCCCACCCTCTCCCCCACCCGGGTCGCCGAAGTTTCGTGAATCCGCACGCCGGTTCTGCCCGCGACCCGCAGGGCCTCCTCCATCGCCTTCCGGGCCAGTTCCGGCCGGTTGCAATCCTCGCTGATGTGACCAAGAAAAAGCTCCCGCAGTTCGGGTCCCGCCACCTCCTCCACCAGTTTGGCCGCGGCCCCGTTGGACAGATGCCCGTGCCGCGCGGAGATCCGTTGTTTCACCGCCCACGGCCGTTTCTCCTCCTCCCGCAGCATCGCCTCGTCATAATTGGATTCCAGCACCAGCGCGGCGCACCCCCGCAACCGCTCCACCACCAGCCTGGTGACAAAACCCAGGTCGGAAATCAGCCCGATGCGCACGTCCCCGACGGTCACACGCATGCCGATCGGCTCGGCCGCATCGTGCGGCACCGGAAAGGTCTCGATCCGGAAGGCCCCCAGCTCCAGCTGCGCTCCCGCCTCAAATGACCTCCAATCCGCCGTGGCAAGATGGGGCTCCAGCGCATCCTTGGTGCCGTGGGACGCGTAGACCGGCACCTTCCTTTTTTTGAGGAACGTTTTCAGGCCGGCGGTGTGATCGCCGTGTTCATGGGTCAGCACCACGCCGAGCAGTTCCGCCGCCGCCGCACCCGCCTCCTCCATGCGCGCCTCCAGTTGCTTGGCGCTCAAACCCGCGTCGATCAACAGCGCCGTGCCCCGGTGCTCCAGATGGAACGAGTTGCCGCGGCTCCCGCTCCCCAGCACCGTAAGAATGGCATCGGCCATGGTGTCTTTTGCCTTTTTTCAGCCCGATCCCAATCCCAAAATCCACCCGATG
>DFCD01000173.1:11504-15796 GCA_002366885.1 Verrucomicrobia bacterium UBA3063 | reverse complement strand
GAACTGCAAAACCTCCTTCAGTCCGAACTTCAGACCAACCCGGTTCTGGAGGAAGAGGCGCCTCCGGCCGAACTGGCGGAGTCGCCCGCCAGCGGGACGGACGACCCGGATTACCCGGAGGTGGATGCTGACTGGCCGGTCGCCTCCCACCGTCCGGATCGTCCCAAGCTCGATCCAAAACAGGCAATCCTCGAGTCGACCATCCGGCCCGAATCGCTTTCCGAGCATCTCGAATCCCAACTCGCCCTGGCGGCGGTCTCCCCCGAGCTCCGTGCCGCCGCCACCGAAATCATTGGAAGCCTCGACGAGGACGGTTTTCTCCACACGGACCCCACCGAAGTGGCCTGGGCCGCAAAAATTCCTCCGGCCACCGCGGCCCAAGCCCTCGGTCTGGTCCAATCCTTTCATCCCCCCGGCATCGCCGCCCGCAATCTTCCGGAAGCCCTTCTTCTTCAGCTGCACGCCCGCGGTCGGGACGACTCGCTCGAGGCCCGCATCGTCCGCGAACACTTCGATCTTCTCGGCAAACGCAAATTCACCGAGATCGCCGCCGCCCTGGCTGTCCCGGTCGATTCCGTCCTGGCGGCTTCCGAGGCCATCGCCCGTCTGTCCCCTCGGCCCGGAGCCGCCTTCGCCCCGGACCGCCCGGATCTGGTTGTCCGGCCAGAGGCCTCTTTTGTCCGGGACGGCGACCGCTGGATCCCGCAGCTGGACGGCGATCTCCTGCCCCGCCTCCGCATCAGCGACCTCTACAAGGATCTTCTCGGGGACGGCTCCGCCGACGAGCAGACCCGCACCTACCTCAGGGAAAGGATCCGCTCCGCCCGGTTTCTGCTCCAGGCGCTGGAGCGACGGCAGCAGACGCTCCAAAAACTTCTCGAGGTGATCGGACAACGGCAGGCCGGCTATTTCGAGGAAGGGCCAGCCGCTCTCCGCCCCCTCACCATGACCGACGCCGCTGCCGAGATCGGGGTGCACGAAACCACCGTGAGCCGCGCCGTCGCCAACAAATATATCCGCACGCCTTTCGGCGTGGTTCCGCTCCGCTTCTTTTTCGCCACCGCCGTGGGTGGCGAGGATGGGCGGGGCTCGGCGGTGGCGAACACCAGTGCCAAGGAAATCCTCGCGGAGATCGTTGGCCGGGAAAATCCCGGGAAACCGTACTCGGACGCAACCCTGGAGGAGCTTCTCCGCGAACGGGGCATCCCCGTCGCCCGCAGAACCATCGCCAAATACCGCGCCGAGCTGGGAATCCTGCCCACCCATCTCCGGCGAAAGCGATGAGCGCCGTTCTCCGGGCCTTACCCGCCGTTTTTTCCCTCGGCCTGCAGCAGCAGCTTGCCTACCGCTGGAATTATTTTCTTCGCTCGGTCTTCAGCGCCCTTCCCCTCCTGGTTTCCTGGGTGTTTTGGGGGGCGGTCTTTCGGGAGCGGGCCACCGTGGGAAACTACACCTTGGCGGGCATTCTTACCTATTACGCGGTTCTTCTCGTGGTGGAGGCGGTCTGCCAGCCGTCGGATGATGATTTCCAAATCTCCCGGGAAATCCGGGAGGGCATGCTCAATCCGATCCTGCTCCGCCCCCTCCCCTACGGCCTCTACCGTGCAGCCCTTTTTGCCGCCGGACGTTCCGCCTACCTGCTCGCCGCCCTCATCCCCGTCTCCCTTAGCCTCTTCCTGGTTTCCCGGGCCATGGACCTGAATCTGGCCCGGCTTTCCCTCGGGTACGGAGCCCCCGCACTGCTGGGTGCCGCCCTTTTGCAGTTCAGCCTGACCCTTTGCCTCTCCCTCTGCTCCTTCTGGCTCCTGGATGTCAGTGCCCTGATTTTCCTCGTCTATGCGCTGGAGTTCCTTGCCGGCGGCCATGTTTTCCCCCTCGACCTCCTGCCCCCACCGTTGTTCGCCGTCGTCCGCCTCCTTCCCTTTGCCTACGAATACTGGTTTCCCGCCGCCGCGCTCTGCGGAAATCTTTCCGAGGGGGCGTGGAAGGCCGGCCTTTGCCTTCAGTACGGATGGGCCTTTTTCTTCCTGGTTCTTGCCCACTTCCTCTGGAAGGCGGGCCTGCGGCGCTTCACCGCCGCCGGAGGCTGAAATGCAACTCCTCCGCCTTTGGCTCCTGCAGCTCCGCTATGCAGCCACCCGCGAGCTGATGTTTCGGGCCAACTTCTTCGTCTGGGTGGCGGTGGAACTGGCCTGGTTCGTCATCCAGCTCGCCTTCCTCGGGGTGATTTACCACCATGTCGAGGAGGTGGCCGGATGGAGACGGAACGAGATGATCGTCCTGGTGACCACCAACCAGCTTGTCATCCAGATCTTCACCGCATTTCTTATGCCCGGCCTGACCAAGCTTCCGGAACTTGTCCGCACCGGGAAGCTCGATTTTGTTTTGGTGAAACCCGCGCCGCCCGCCTTTCTCATCAGCACCTCGCACCTGGAGATCGGCCCGCTGGCGAACGGTGGAATTGCCGTCGCCATGCTGGTGGCGGCCGTCGGCGGACTCGGCCTGCATCCGTCCTGGGGGGAGATGGCATGGTATCTGGCCCTGGTTTTTGCAGGTCTGCTTGTGCACTACGCGGTCCTAATGACCCTGGTTTCCCTGAGCTTCTGGATCATCCAGGCAGAATCGGTGCTTCTCGGCTACTACACCCTCTTCCAAGTGGCTCGGATACCGCGCGAAGCAGCTTCCGGCTGGTTCCGGGTGGTTTTCACCTTCGCCATTCCCCTGCTTCTCGTCGCCAATGTCCCCGCCGCCACGCTGATTCGGGGGAGACAACCGGGCCCCACCACCCTGTTTCTTCTTTCCGGACTGCTCGCGGCGGTCTTTTCCACCGCTTTTTTCCTTTTCGGACTCCGCCGTTATCAGAGTGCTTCCAGTTGAGGCACGGGGCTGTTTTCCGCTAGGCTGGAGAACTATGGCCTTATCCGTCCGCATCCCGGCCACCCGGCGTCTTCCCGAAACCGTTGGCACCCTGCGCCGGCTCGGCCTGCGGGTCTCCGGCGAATCCCTTCTCACCATCGCCCCCGCCTCCGCCCCGCTATCGTCCCACTTTCCCGGGAAAATGGGACGATCGGCCGGAATCCCGCCCCTGCTCGTGCCGGAGTCGACCTCCCCCTCCCGCACCCTTGCCCTCCTGCGCAAATTGGGCGCCACCGCCCCCGGCCCCTTCTTTGCCGCTGGCAAAGCCGGTCAGATCAACGCCGCTCTTTTTGCCGCCGCCTGTCTCGCCGGATGTGATCCCAAAATCCGGCGCGCCCTGGACCGCTTCCGCGCCCGCCAAACTTCTTCTGTCCCTTTTCACCCCTAACTTTTCCATCCCACTTAAACTTAAAGCCAATCTTAAACGAACGTGACCCCCCGTCCCAACCCCTACGTCGAGGAACTCGTCCCCTACGAGCCGGGCCGCCCCATCACGGATGTGGCCCGCGAGTACGGCCTCGATCCCTCCCAAATCGCCAAACTCGCCTCGAATGAGAATCCGCTGGGCCCCTCGTCCACCGCCCTCCAGGCGATCCGGGATGGCCTCCCCCACACCCATCTTTACCCCGACGGCGGCGGCCTCGCCCTCCGCGAGGCCATCGCCAAGCTCCACGGCCTCACCCGCGACCACGTCGTCCTCGGCTGCGGCTCCAACGAAATCATCGAGTTCTGCTACCACGCCTTCACCCGCCCCGGGGAAGGCAAGGTGCTCGCCTCCGCTTACGCCTTCGCCGTCTACGGTCTCATGGCCAGGCTCTTTGGCATCCCGTTTGAGGAGGTTCCCGACCGCGAATTCCACCACGACCTGGCCGGTTTCGTCGCCCGCCTCTCCCCCGAAACGCGCCTCGTTTTCCTCGCCTCACCCAACAATCCCACCGGCACCCGCATCCCCAACGCGGAACTCGCCGCTTTTGTCGAAAAATTTCCCGCCGGACCCCTCCTTGTCCTCGACGAGGCCTACCACGAATTCATCCCGGAACCGCCCCCCTCCGTCCGCTGGGTCAGGGAAGGAAAGCCGGTGGTCGTCCTCCGCACCTTTTCGAAAGTGCAGGGCCTCGCCGGTCTCCGCATCGGCTACGGCCTTGCCCGGCCCGATATTGCCGCGGTCCTGCAAAAATCCCGGCAACCCTTCAACACCTCGGCCCCCGCCCAGGCGGCCGCGCTCGCCGCCCTGGCCGACACCGAGCATGTCCGCAAAACCGTCGCCCTGACAAATACGGGACGGGAACGCCTGCAGGCCTTCCTCAACAAACACGGCCTCCGTTTCGTTCCCGGCACCGCCAACTTCGTCATGGTCGAGGTCGGCGACGGCGACA
>DFCD01000173.1:11022-11435 GCA_002366885.1 Verrucomicrobia bacterium UBA3063 | reverse complement strand
TCCGTATCTCCATCGGCACCCCCGAACAGATGGCCCGCCTCGAGGAGGCCCTTCCCCGGGCTTTGACCGCCGGAAAATGAAGCCCTCGAAAATTTCCGTGCTCGCGCCCGGGTTGATCGGAGGCTCCGTGGCCCTTGCCTGCGCGCGGACGTTTCCGGATGCCGCACTTTTTCTCTGGTCCCGTCACAAGGAATCTTTGCCCCCCTTCCAAAAGGCCCTGCCCAAAGCCAAAACCGGAACGGATCTGTCCGGCTCCACCGGCTCGGACCTGGTCGTGCTGGGGGCGCCGGCCTCGGCCCTCGGTGCGCTCGTCCAAAACCTTCTTCCCCATCTTTCCCCCCGCACGCTCGTCACCGACGTTGCCAGCGTCAAGGCACCGGTGGAGAAGGAGCTTGCGCCCCTTCTTCAGGGCC
>DFCD01000173.1:4190-10869 GCA_002366885.1 Verrucomicrobia bacterium UBA3063 | reverse complement strand
GCCGCCGGATCTTCCGGACTCCCCTTGGCCGGTCCCGGCTACCGGGACACCACCCGTGTCGCCGCGGGGCCCTCCGCACTTTGGGCGGAAATCCTCCTCGGAAACCGCCGGGAGGTGCTGGCCGGCCTCCAGGAGCTGCGTACCGGCCTCCAGGGGCTCGAGACCTCCCTGGAAAAGGGCGACGCCGCCGGTCTGGCAAAATTTTTGGAGGAAGCCGCGCAGATCCGGCGCAAGCTTCCCGGCTCATGAGCCAGCTGGAAATCCGCCCTCTCCGGAAACTGGACATCGAATTCTCCGTTCCGGGGGACAAGAGCATCTCCCACCGCGGCATCATGCTGGGCGGCCTCGCCCACGGCACCACCCGCATCCGCGGATTTCTCCCCGGCGAAGACTGCCTCTCCACGCTCCACGCATTCCAGGCCCTCGGTTGCCGGGTGGACCGGGTCGCCCCGGATGAGGTGGTCATCGAGGGGCGCAACGGCCAGCTGCTCGCCCCGGCTGAACCGATCGATTGCGGCAACAGCGGCACCACCATGCGGCTCCTCGCCGGGATCGTCGCCGGTCAACCGTTCACCACGCGGCTCTTCGGGGACGCCTCCCTCAGCCGCCGCCCGATGGCCCGGATCGCCGAGCCTCTCCGTNNTTCAAAAGCAAGGTGGCCAGCGCCCAGGTGAAATCCTGCGTGCTCCTCGCCGCCCTTCAGGCCCAGGGAAAAACCGACTTCTCCGAACCGTCCCTTTCCCGCGACCACACGGAAAGAATCCTGCCCGCCTTCGGTGCCACCTTCCGCCGCGAGAAAAATCATCTGATCCTCCACGGCCCCCAACGCCTTGAGGGCACGGACCTGGAAGTCCCCGGTGACTTTTCCTCCGGTGCTTTCTGGATCGTTCTGGCAGCGGGTTTGCCCGGATCCAGGCTGACCCTACGGCGGCTAGGACTCAATCCCACCCGCACGGCGCTGCTTTCTGCCCTGCTGCGGATGGGCGCCGGCATCGTCGAGAAAGTCGAGCAACCCCTGCCTGAGCCGATGGGCACCGTTTACGTCGAGGGCGGCAGGGAACTGCGCGCCACCAGCGTGGGCGGAAGGGAGATCCCCTCCCTCATCGACGAGATTCCCATCCTTGCCGCCGCCGCCGCCCTCGCCAAGGGCATTACCGAGATCAAGGACGCAGAGGAGCTCCGTCACAAGGAAAGCGACCGGCTCGCCGTCATGGCCAAAAATCTCCGCCTCTTCGGCGTTCCCGTGGAGGAGCGTCCGGACGGCCTCGCCATCGAGGGCGGTCGCCCCCTCGTCGGCGCGGAGGTGGAAAGCCACGGCGACCACCGCATCGCCATGTCTTGCGCCATCCTCGGCCTGCTCGCCAAGGGCCGCACCGTCGTCAAGGACACCGACTGCATCGAGACCAGTTATCCGGGCTTTGCCAAACAAATCGCCCTGCTGCCGGAAATGGGCCGCTGACCATGCTCCATCCGGTCATCTGCATCGACGGTCCCGCCGCCTCCGGCAAAAGCACCGTTGCCCGCCTCGTCGCCAAGGATCTCGGCTTTGTCTACGTGGACACCGGCGCCATGTACCGCGCCTTCACCTTTTTGACCCTGGAGGCCGGCCACGACCCCTTTTCCCGGGAGCGGATCCGTCAACTTCTCGCCAAGGTGGATTTTCATGCGGAAATCCGGGACGGGGAAATGGTGCTGCGCCAGGGCCAGCGCGATTTGGCCTCCTACACCCGGCTACCGGAGGTGAATGCCGCTGTCTCGCCGGTTTCCTCGCTGCCCGAACTCCGCGAGTACCTCGTCAACATCCAGAGAAAGCTGCGCCTCTCCGCGCCGCTGGTCATGGAAGGCCGCGATATCGGCACCGTGGTCTGTTCCGACAGCCCTCACAAGTTCTTCATTGATGCCTGCCCGAAGGTCCGGGCCGAGCGCCGCCAGAAACAGGGGGAAAGGGACAACCTGGCCGCCCGGGACAAGCTCGACTCCTCCCGCGCCGCGGCTCCCCTGATCCGCGCCGCCGATGCCGTCCTCCTCGACAGCGGCACCGCCGATGCCCGTTCTCTCGCGGATCTCATCGTCCAACGTTTCCAGGCCTCCCGGAGCCCCGCCCCGACGGTTCCATGAAGGTTTGTGCGTTCTGGTTCCAATGCTGCCGCCTCACCTCCTACTTTTTTTTCCGGACCTTTCACCGCATCCGGGGCCGCGGCATGGAGGAACTCCCCCCCGGCCCGCTCATCCTTGCCCCGAATCATGCGAGCTATCTCGACCCGCCCGCCGTCGGCTGTCTCGTGCCACGGGTCACCCACTACCTCGCCAAGCACACCCTGTTCCAGCCCCCGATTGGTTCCTGGCTTCTTCCCTCCGTCGGATCCATCCCGGTCAACCAGGACTCCCCGGGTCCGTCCTCCCTGAAGCGGATCTTCGAGGTCCTGCAAAACAGGGGAACCCTGGTTCTCTTTCCCGAAGGGAGCCGCACCACCGACGGCAATCTGGGCCGGGGAGAGCCCGGCATCGCCATGATCGCGGCCCGCTCCCAAACCCCGGTGGTTCCCGTCCGGCTGTTCGGGACCCGGGAGGCCATGCCCCGCGGCGGCGGTTGGAAACCGCTCCGGCCGATCCGGGTGGTTTTCGGTAAACCCCTCCGTTTTTCCGGGAACCCCAGAAACCGGGAGGATTTTCAGAAATTCGCCGACGAAATTATGGGCGCGATCGCCGCGCTCAAAGATTTTTAACCCGGTAGGCTCGGTTGTCCCGAGCCGCCCGCCCTAATCCCAAAGCTTGTCGATCCCCCGCCGCACCGAGGCAAACATCTCGTCGATCTGCGGCTCGGTGATCACCAGGGGAGGCGAGAAGGCCAGGAGATCGCGGATTCCGCGGACGATCGCCCCCTCGCTCCTTACCTTGGCCGCACCGAGAATTCCGAGGTTCATGCCGGGCTTGAGCTCTTTCCTTCCACCCTTCGGCACCAGTTCCATCGCCCCAATCAGCCCCATCCCGCGGATCTCGCCCACCGCCGGGTGGCCGGCAAACTCCCGCAACTTTTTTTGAAAGTAGGGGCCGGTCTTGTCCTTCGTCCGCTCGACCAGCTTCTCCTTCTCGATGATGTCGAGGTTCGCCAGTGCCGCCGCCGCCGAGACCGGATGGCCGGTGTAGGTGAAGCCGTGGGCAAAGTAGCCGCCCTTCATGAGGGCCTCCGCAATCGGTTGCGCCACCATCGTCGCCCCCATCGGCACATAGCCGCTGGTCAGGCCCTTCGCCAAAATCATCAGGTCGGGCTGAAGATCCCACATTTCACTGAGGAACCAGCACCCCATCCGGCCGAATCCGCTGATCACCTCGTCGGCCACGAAGAGAATGTCGTATTCGCGCGCCAGTTTGCGCATGCCGGCCAGATACCCCGCCGGAGGGATGATCACCCCGCCGGCACCCTGCACCGGCTCCAGAATCATCGCCCCAATCGTGTCCGGTCCCTCCTTTTCGATCAGCTTTTTGGTCTCCGCCACGCATTCCTGTCCGTAGGCCTCCGCATCCTTCTCCCTGCCCACGGCATAGGCGTAGGGAGCCGGCGCATGCAGGAAACCCGGCAGCGGCAGGCCGAACGGCTGCTGGCAGTTGGGCAACCCGGTCATGCTCGCGGTGGCCAAGGTCACCCCGTGGTAGGCATAGTTGCGGGTGAGAATCTTGGTCCGGTTCGGTTTTCCCTTGAGGATCTGGTACTGGCGGATGATCTTTAGGCCGGTTTCGTTGGCCTCGGAGCCCGAGTTGCTGAAAACCGCATACTTCAGGTTGCCGGGAGCCATCCGGCCCAGCCGGTCGGCCAGCAGGACCGCCGCCTCCGTCGTGGTGTTGAAAAAGCTCGGATAGTAGGAAAGTTCGCGGATCTGCCTCGACACCGCATCGGCGATTTCCTTGCGGCCGTAACCGACATTCACGCACCAAAGCCCGGCCAAACCATCAAGCAGTTTCCCCTCCTCCCCGTAAAGATAAACCCCCTCGCCGGAGGTGATCACATGGGTTCCCGTGGGATGCATCGCCGCATGGTCGGTGAAGGGATGCAGATGGTGCGCCCGATCCATCTTACGGAGCTCCTCAAGACGCGCAGGGGAAAGCTTTTCGTGCATGAGGAAATTTACTCGGTATTTCCCGGCTTCGCCAGCCCCCGCGCGTTTCCCCGCTGGCGTGCCGCCCAACGCCAAGGCAAACTAATTCTGTGATCATCGGAGTTCCCAAGGAAATTAAAACCCAGGAAGCGCGGGTCGCCCTGCTTCCCTCCGCCGCTTACCAGCTGATCCAGCGCGGCCACAAGGTGGTCGTGGAGAAAAACGCCGGCGTCGGTTCCGGCTACCCCGACAAGGAATACGAGCAGGCCGGTGCCACCATCGTCCCGAATCACGCCGACGCCTTCGCCGCCGATCTTGTCGTCAAGGTCAAGGAGCCCCTGGCTTCCGAATTCAGCCTGCTCCGCAAAAACCAGATCCTCTTCACCTACCTCCATCTTGCCGCCGATCTCAAGCTGACCGAGGCCCTGATCGCCTCCGGCGTCACCGCCGTCGCCTACGAAATGGTCACCCAGGGTCGCCGCCTTCCCCTTCTCGAGCCGATGTCGGAAATCGCCGGCCGCATGTCGGTGATCGTCGGTGCCTACTTCCTGGCCAAAAACCGCGGCGGCAGCGGCGTCCTCCTCGGCGGGGTCCCCGGCGTGTTGCCGGGCCGCGTCGTCGTCATCGGCGGCGGCACCTCCGGAATCAACGCCGCCCGCATGGCCACCGGGCTCGGCGCGGACGTCACCATCCTCGAGGTCGACCTGGAACGGATGCGTTTCCTCGACATCACCATGCACACCGCCCACACCCTCTTTTCCAACCAGGCCCATCTCGACGAACTTCTCCCCAACGTCGACCTGCTCATCGGCGCCGTGCTCATTCCCGGCGCCAAGGCCCCCAAGCTGGTCAATCGGGCCATGCTCAGGCGGATGCGTCCGGGCAGCGTCTTCGTGGATATCGCCATCGATCAAGGAGGCTGCTCGGAAACCTCCCGCCCCACCACCCACGATGACCCGATCTTTGTCGAGGAGGGTGTTGTCCACTACTGCGTCGCGAACATGCCCGGCGCCTACGCCCGCACCGCCACCCAGGCCCTCACCAATGTGACCTATCCTTTTGTCGAACTGATCGCCGACCAGGGACTCGCCGGCGCCTGCCAGCGCCAACCCGGCCTCCTCACTGGAATCAGCGTCCAGAATGGCAAACTGACCTGCCCCGCGGTGGCCGCAGCCCACAAAATCGCTCACCAGGCTCCCGCGTTCGTTTGATCCACGCCCCCAAGCTCATCCCCGAAGACCTCTCCCCCGGAGACCAGCGCTCTGCCTCCGCCGATCTCGGCGGCATCCGCTTCCATCGGATCGAGTCCGTCCGTGATCCGCTCTTTCCCCGTGCCTTTGACAAGCTCACCGAGCTGTTCGGGCCACGCCACGAAATGGAAACCCGCCCGGTGATCGAACACCGGCTTGGCTGGAACGTCTGCCAACCCCGACCGGGCAAGCCCCTCTTCCATTACGCAATGATCCTCGCCCTCGATCCGCAGGACCGCATCGCTGCTGTCCGCGACTACACCGCCATCGTCCACGCGCCCCCGGAACGCGCCGCCTGCACCGTCCACCTTTCCCATCTCTGGATCGATCCCGCCCACCGCCGCTCCGGTCTCGCCGGCTGGATGCGTGCCTTCCCCGTGCAGACCGCCCGCACGCTCCTCCACCGCGCCCGGCACGCCCTCCACGCCCCGATTTCGCTCGTCGGCGAGATGGAGATTCCCGACAACCAGGACGAAGCCCGCATGATCCGGCTGATCGCCTACGAAAAGGCCGGTTACCTCAAAGTGGATCCCCGGGTGGTTCCCTACTTCCAGCCAGATTTCCGCGACCCCGCCGAGATCGACGCCAGCGGGCGGCATCTCTTCATCCCGATGACCCCGATCATCCGCCGCGTCGGCCACGAGGCGGAAACCTCCGCCCCCGCCTCGGAAATTAAGGCCATGATCCGCGACCTCTACGCCATGTACTCCGACACCTTCCGCCCCGCTGACATGGAACTCCTCTGGAAAAATTGGAAGGCTTACCCCGACGGCCCGGCTCCGGTACCCTTGATCCCACCCACCCAGACATGATCGAGGCCTTCCACCATCCCGCCCAAGCCGCCGCCATCGGCGAACACACCATGCCGATGGAAAAGTTCCAGCTCGTGGCCAACCGCGTGGCGAAGCTCGAAGGCATCCACCTGCTCCGTCAGGAGCCCGTCACCCGCACGGATCTTCTCCGCGTCCACACGGACAACTACATCCAAGCCATCGAAACCGGAAAGCCCCGTCCCCTCGCCGAGTCCCAGAAATTTCCCTGGGTCCCCGGCCTTTACGAATCCGTCCGGCTCACCAACGGAGCCGTGCACGCCGCCGCCGCCTCCGCCCTCTCCCACGGTATCGCCGCCGCCATCGCTAGCGGGTTTCACCACTCCTGTGCCGGCCACGGCGAGGGCTTCTGCACGTTCAACGGACTCGTCGTCGCGCTGGAAAAACTGTACCGCGCCGGCAAGCTCCGCACCGCCGCCGTCCTCGACCTTGATCTGCATTACGGCAACGGCACCGCCCAGCTCATTCAGGACCGTCCCTGGATCCGCCAACTCTCCATCTATGG
>DFCD01000173.1:3867-4105 GCA_002366885.1 Verrucomicrobia bacterium UBA3063 | reverse complement strand
GTCGCCCTTCCCGCCAACTCCGACGGTCCTCATCTGCTCGAAGTCCTGGAGCAAAACCTGCCCTGGCTTCTCCAGCCGGCGCCGCCCGATCTGGTGCTTTTTCAGGCTGGGGCCGACCCGCTGCGCGACGATCCCTACTCCCCGCTGAACCTGGGGGCTGCCGATCTCGAGGCACGCGACCGCCATGTCTTCTCCTTTTTCCGCCGCCACGGGGTCCCGGTCGCCTGGACCCTCGCCG
>DFCD01000173.1:2108-3819 GCA_002366885.1 Verrucomicrobia bacterium UBA3063 | reverse complement strand
ATCCTGGCGCAACGCCAATCCGGCCGATCTCTCCGATCTTCTGCCGGAGGTGCAGGCCACGTCTCCGGAAACCGTGCTGGCCACAGCAACGGCCGCCGCCGGGGGCTGGGGCGGGACACCCGTTCCGGAACGCATCGAGAGGCTCCGTTCCGCCCAAAAAATCCTGCAGTCCCATCAGGAGGAACTGGCCCAGGGCGTTTGCCGGGAAATCGGCAAGCCCATCACCGAATGCCGGGCCGAGGCCGCCGCCCTCGTCACCAAGATCGATTTCGCCGTCTCCGATGCCGAGCGTTTCCTCGCCGAGGAAAAACCCGTGGATGCCCCCTACCCCAGCCGGATCCGGCAACGCTCCCGCGGGCCCAGCCTGGTCGTCGGCCCCTTCAACTGGCCCCTCCACCTCAGCCACGGCCCCGCCACCGCCCATCTGCTCGCCGGAAATCCGGTCATCCTCAAACCGTCCCCCATGGCTCCGGTGGTCTCGGCACGATACGCCTCCCTGATGTCCCCTCTTTTCCCTCCCGGGGTGCTGCAAATCGCCCAAGGCGGAACGGAACTGGCGCGGACGCTCTGTTTTGACCGGCGCGTTCGCTCCATCGTCTTTACCGGCTCCGTTCCGGCAGGGCGGGGACTCCTCGCGGAAATCACCGCCCTTGATCCGACCAAGGACATCGCCCTGGAGCTGGGCGGAAAAAACGCCTCCGTCATTCTTGCCGATGCCGACCTGGTGCGCGCCGCCCAGATGGTTGCCGAATCCGCATGTCTCACCAGCGGTCAACGTTGCAACGCCACCTCGCGGGTTCTCGTCGATGGAAAAGTCCTGCCGATTTTTTCCCGGGAACTGGCCGCCGCGATCTCTCCCTTTCGCCCCGGTTGGCCGGCGGACGAAAAGACAAGACTGGGTCCATTGGTCAATGCCGGGTCCGTCGAACGCTATCGCTCCGCCCTCACGGCACCGGCAGGCGTGAAGTTTTTAGAGCCGGGCAAAATTCATGCCGAGATCGGGGGCCGCCGGGGATATTACGTGGATCCCTGCATCCGCCTGTGGCCCTCCTCCACGGCTTTTCTGGGCGACACCGGCTCCCGGACGGAATTTTTCTCCCCGGTGATGGACGTGATTCCCGTGGAAAGCCAGGAAGCGGCCATCGCCGCCCACAATGCCGTCCCGTTCGGCCTGTCCGCCTCGGTCTTCACCACCTCCCGGAAAAGCTTTGAGCATTTCGCCGACCACCTCCATGCCGCCAACATTTACGCCAACCTCCCAACCACGATGTCCCCCTCCGCCCTTCCTTTCGGCGGATGGGGGGATTCCGGCAACCGTCATCCCGGCGGCCGCGGTCTCATCCGTTTTGCCGCCGACGAGCAGGTCCTTCAGGAAGCGCCAGACTCTTTGAGCTGAAAGGTCGGTCGCGGGTAGGGACGGCTACCCTTAGCCGTCCACGCTGAGCCCCGGACCTTGGATGAAGCTCATGGACGAATAGGGGTATTCGTCCCTACCCAGTTTTCAACAAACAATCTTGCCCCCCTGTGGCCTCGGGAAGGATGATACTTCCCTGATGGCTGCCGATTCGACCCGCACCTGGGGGTGGCGCTTGCCGGACGGACCCATCCTGGTCCGCTGGTTGGGCGGAGGATGGACGGCCCTCGTTTTCGCTTTCCTTTATCTTCCCATCGTCCTGCTGGTCGTCTTTTCCTTCAACCAGACCAAGTCGGG
>DFCD01000173.1:1618-2085 GCA_002366885.1 Verrucomicrobia bacterium UBA3063 | reverse complement strand
GGCAACAGCCTCCTCATTGGCCTCGGGTCGACGTTGCTGGCCACCGTGCTGGGCACGCTTGGGGCCTGGATGCTGTACCGCTACCGCTTCTCCATCCACCGCACCCTCGAGGCCTTCATCTTTGTGCCGATGATCATGCCGGAAATCCTCATGGGGGTGAGCCTGCTGGTGCTCTTCGTGATCCTGAATTTTCACCTCGGCTATCTCACCGTGATGATCGCCCACGTCACCTTCACCTTTCCCTTTGTCCTTGTCGGCATGCAGGCGCGTTTGCAGGGCATGGATCCCTCCCTCGAGGAGGCCGCCATGGATCTGGGGGCCACCCCGTGGCAGGCCTTTTGCAGGGTCATTCTCCCCTATCTCATGCCGGCGATCGCCTCCGGGGCCCTCCTCGCCTTCTCCCTGTCCCTCGACGATTACATTGTCACCGTCTTCGTCACCGGGGCCGAGTCCCAGACCCTGCCCCT
>DFCD01000173.1:967-1553 GCA_002366885.1 Verrucomicrobia bacterium UBA3063 | reverse complement strand
AACAACCTGAGAAAGGAAACTAACCCATGAAAACCATCCGTAACCTCCCCCTCCTTATTCTTCCCCTGCTCTGGGCGGCTTGTGGCGGCTCCAAGCCCGGCGAAGCCGCCGGCACCTCGAACGAGGAGAAAAAACTCAACCTTTTCTGCTGGGCCGAATACATCCCGCAGGGAGTCATCGATGGCTTCACCAAGGAGACCGGCATCCAGGTTTCCGTGGAAAATTACGGCTCCAACGAGGAGCTGATCGGCAAGCTGGTCGCCGGCGGCGGCAAATACGACCTGATCCAGCCCAGCGAGTATGCGGTGGAGGCCCTCATCAAGGCCGACCAGCTCGTCCCCCTGAACCAGGCCGCCCTCACCAACATCGGCAACCTCGCCCCCGAATTCCGCGGCATGGCCTTCGACCCCGGCAACAAGTTCTCCGTCCCCTTCATGGCCGGGTTTGTCGGCATCTGCGTGAACACGGAAAAAATCAAGACCCCCATCACCAGCTTCAAGGACGTCTTCATTCCGGCCCACAAGAACCGGATCGTTGTGCTGGATGACGCCCGCGAAATCGTCAGCTGGGCCCTCGGCGAGGCCGG
>DFCD01000173.1:0-927 GCA_002366885.1 Verrucomicrobia bacterium UBA3063 | reverse complement strand
CCTGGAAAAATGGCTCCCCCTCGTGAAGGTGTATGACTCGGACAGCCCCAAGACGGCCCTGAAAAACGGGGACGTCGACATCGGCGTGGTTTGGAGCGGCGAGGGGGCCATTCTCTACAACGAGAACAAGAAGTTCGCCTACGTGCTGCCCAAGGAAGGAGCCCACCTTTTCGTCGACAATATGGCGATCCCGAAGACCGCCACCCACCCCCAGAACGCGCACCTCTTCATCAATTATCTGCTGCGGCCCGAGGTCAGCAAAAAGATCTCCGACGAGTTCCCCTACTACAACCCGAACAGCGCCGCCCGCTCCCTCTTGAGCCCCGAGCAGTTGGCCAATCCCGCCAGCTATCCCCCCGCCCAGGAAGTCTCCCGAATGCAGACCTTCCGTGATCTCGGCGAGCAGTCGGCGGCGGTGGACGAGCTCGTCACCCAGATCAAAGCGGGCGGAAAAGGGAAATAGGCCAAGTTGGGCGGGGCGGCTTTTTCCGACGGGGCAGCCTCCCACCCGGCCTCGGCAACGGCCGGGTGGCGGGCTTGGCTCCTGCTCTCCCCGTTGCTGGTCTGGCTGGGGGTGTTCGTCGCCCTCCCCACCGTCCTGCTGGTCCTCACCAGCTTCAGCAAGCGGGATTTCCTTGGCCGGGTCGTCTACGACTTCACCCTCGAAAACTATCTCCGCTGCCTGGACACCACCTGGCTGACCATCTTCGGAAACTCGATCCTTTACGCCTTCCTGGCCACGGTCATCTGCGTGGTGGTGGGATATCCGGCCGCCTACACGATCGGCCGCGCCTCGCCCGGCACCCGCCGTCTTTTGCTCACCCTGGTGATGATCCCCTTCTGGACCAGCTTCCTCATCCGCACCTACGCCTGGATTTCCATCCTCAGCGAACAGGGATTGGCCAACAGCCTCCTGCTCGCCTCCGG
>DFCD01000125.1 GCA_002366885.1 Verrucomicrobia bacterium UBA3063 | reverse complement strand
ACGGGGGCGATGCCGAACGGGTAAGCGTATTCCCGGCCAAAGAGGGTGGTTTTGAGGGAGGCGCCCTTGTAGTCGCGCAAATAGGCGGGGCGGAGCTCGACGGCGCGGATGTCGCTGGTGTTTTTGTGCAGGTTCACCTCGGCCATGCAGCCTCCGGCGAGGTAGTCGTAGGCGAAACCGGGCATACGTTGCCGTGCGCGTTCGGCCAGAAGTTCGATCGAGGGGTAGCGGGGGTTCATGATGGATGATCCTTGAGAATTATTTTCTGATTACCTTTGCCAACCTTACTCTTTTAATGATTGGTTTCAATCATAAGAGATTGCCTGCGCCTAGGTTTGGTCAGGCAACAAACCCAAACAACCAGAGGGGAATGCGGGATCCGCTCCCAGCCGGGATATCGTCGAGAGCGAGGAAGGCCTGGGGCAGCCCGGCAATTTGGCGGGACCCCTTATTTTTGCCGCCAATCTCGAAATGGGTGACGCCATCCACGATAAAATCCCCCTTCGAGCCGGCCCGTACGTCGTGTGAGCCCTTGAGGGCTCGCACAAAAAAGGTCTCCCGCACGCTGCCCAGATCGGCTTTTTCCGGGGCGGCCAAACCGTAAGCGAGGTTCGGATCGCCGAGGTAAATCCGGTCCGGTTTTTTCATGGAGCGCATGGCGCCGCCGCTGCGCCGCAGTACGAGGATCAGTCCGGCATCTTCCAGGATGGTCAGATATTCCTTCAGGGTGCGGTCGTCGGCGATGTGCAGCAGGTGGCGGAGTTTGGTGAGATCGGGGGTGAAGGGAACGTTGGCGGCAATGGCGGAAAGAAGGCGCCGGATGCGGGCGACCGTTGATCCGGTGAGGTTCGGGTGAAGGGCCGGCAGGTCGGCCTCCAGCGTGGCGCGGACGCTTTGCTGCAGGGTGATCTGGAATGAAGCCAGGTCCTCGTACTCGGTGAAATACGGATAGAACCCAGCCTGCAGATAGGAGCGGAACTCGGCGAGGATGAACAGGCCCCGCTCGCGGAGCGTTTGGACGATCTGCTCGGCCCAGATTTCGTGTGACCTGAGCAACTTCCCGAGGGCCAGGCCGGGGAAACGGAGGCCGTGGCGGAGTTCCAGGAACTCGCGGAAGGTAAATCCCTCCAACCGATGCAGGACGACCCGGCGGCTCAGGTCATGGGAACCCCGTTGCAGGTGGAGAAGGGAACTTCCCGTGACGAGCAGTTCCAGCCCATCCCAGGTGTCCACCATGCTTTTCAAATCGCGCGCCCAGGCCTCCGCCTTGTGGATTTCATCGATACAGAGCAGCTGGCCGCCCTGGTGGACGAAGGCCTCGGCCACCTCGTAGAGCGGTCGCTGGGCCACCACGAAATGGTCGGCGGGGAGATACAGGCATCGGCGGGAGGTGGCGTGGTCGGGGAACTTTTGGGAAAGGTATTGCACCATGAGGGTTGTCTTGCCGACCCCGCGCTGACCCGTGACCAGATTGCAACGCCCACGAAAACGCCCCTCTTTGGCCCAAGGGCGGTGGTAAGGGCGGGAAATCCGCCGGATCATCTGACGGCTGAGTTCAAAAAGTGGATCGATCATGGATTAAATTCCATTTATAAGGCTATATTCATGTAATGCAATCCATTTTTATCCATGGCCGACGGAAGAATGCGCACCCGATTTTCGGGAGCCCTGAACCCATTCAAACAAGAACCACCTCCGACCCCAAAATCAAAAACTGCCCTATAAAGCATTGACCAACAATAATTTATATCACCTCTGAATTTATATCACCTCTGACCCCATGGATACATTATGTCCCACTCGCCAAAGGCTTCGGTGCCCACTTTGGATTCCAAGTCACCGGAGTCCCCAGGCCGCGTCCAACCTCATTGGCTATGTGCGTCGCGGTGGCGCGATCTGTGAGGTCGGGCACTTCGTCGATGCCGGCACGACCACCTACAACCCGCACGAGGACATCTGCAAAAAGGAGATCACCTATCTGGGAAGCTGGGCGTATGGAAGCTTGGAGTATCCCAATGCCTACCACTTCCTCCAGAGGGCTGCACCCATCGGCCTGCCGGTCGAGGAGCTCGTGACCCACCAATACCCGCTAAGCCGGCTCGGCGAAGCCTTCCAAGCAAACATCCGCCAAGAGGGGATCAAGCTCATGGACACCCCGGACTAAGGATAAAAATCAAGTCCTTACAAGCCGCCCAGCAGGTAGTCGGGCCAGGGAATGGCGCGGAATCCGGCCGTCTCGGCCGGCGATTCTTCGCCGGGATCGCAGATCACCACGGGGGAAAAAGCGGGGAATTTTGTCGAGGCGACGGCGAGGCCCTTCAGATCGGCCGCCGAGTAGCGTCCGGTTTTCACCTCGACGATCCATCGCCCCCAATCGCCTTGGAGGACTCCGTCCACCTCCCAAGGTTCCGCCCTCCAGTAATACACCTGCTGTCCGGCATTCCATGCATGAGCCAGGCAGGCGTTCTCCACCCAGCGTCCCCATCGCGAAGGGTCGGTCTGCGCTCCCGGTGCTGGCTGAGAGGTCCCGCCGAGAAGCAGGCCGTTGTTGAGCACGAGCAGCTTCGGAGGGGACTTCCGACGGCGGATTTCATCGCCCGTCCACTTCGGCACCGGGGCCACCAGATAGGCCTCCCTCAGGAGATTGAGATAATGGGCGATGGTATCCAACGCCCCCTTCTCGGCAAGGGAACCTGCCATTTTCTCCAGCGACAGAACTTCGGCGGGATGCGCCATCGCGAGCGCAAAGACCTGCCGGAGCAGGGCGGGCTTGCGCACTTGCTCGAGCTGCAGGATATCGCGTCCGATCGCCGGCGGAGTCCTGTTGTTGGCGGGGGTTTTTCTGATGGCCCGGTTGCCCGAGATCAAGCCGCCGGATGAGTACCATCTTTCCGATACCACCCCCGGGGTTTTGAAATCGATCTGGTCCCATCCCCATTTTGTCTTTGCCGTGGTGGCCCAGGCCGGCATTTTTGCCTTTTTCATCAACTACGTGGTGGCGGAAATCCCTCCGGTGGGGGAGGCGTGGAAAAACAGTTTTTGGCTGGGAGGCAGTGCGGGGGTGAGTGAACGGGCGGGGGAGTGGTTTGTCAGCGAACAGGGGGCCACCAAACTTCTGGCCTATTTCGGCTTTACCTTGTTTCTTCTGGGTCGGGCGAGCGGATCCTGGATTCTCACAAGGTTTCCCGCCCACCGGGTGATGGGGGTCTATGCGCTGGCCAATGTCGCCATGATGGCCGGCATCGTCCTTAAGCTGGGCTGGCTCTCCCTCGGGGCCCTGTTCCTGAGCTTCTTTTTTATGTCGGTGATGTTTCCGACGATCTTTGCCTTGGGGATTCACGGTTTGGGGGAAAAATCCAAGCTGGCCTCCTCCTTCATCGTCATGGCGATCATGGGAGGAGCGCT
>DFCD01000158.1:9176-10412 GCA_002366885.1 Verrucomicrobia bacterium UBA3063 | reverse complement strand
CCCACGTCACCTACTTCTTCAATGGCGGCAAGGAGACTCCCAACCCCGGCGAGGAACGCATCATGGCTCCTTCCCCAAAAGTGGCCACCTACGACCTTCAGCCCGAGATGAGCGCCATTCCTCTCACCGAAAAAGTTGTCGAGCGAATCGAAAAGGGTCTGGATGACTTGATTATCCTGAACTACGCCAATCCGGACATGGTCGGCCACACGGGTGTCCTCAACGCGGCCATCAAGGCCGTTGAGACCATTGATGCCTGCACCGGCCGCGTCCTCGATGCCCTCCTGAAAAAAGGCGGCAAGGCCCTGGTCACCGCCGACCACGGGAACTGCGAACAAATGCTTCAGAGAGACGGCTCTCCCCATACCGCCCACACCACCAACCTCGTCCACTGTCTCTACGTCGCGGCCGACTCCGGCAAATTCAAGGTGGCCGATGGCATCCTTGCCGATGTGGCCCCCACCCTTCTGGAGATGCTCGGCCTCGCCAAACCATCCGCCATGACAGGCTCGTCCCTGCTTCAAAAAAAGTAAGCGGTTATTTTTCCAAGCCCAATCCTCATCCCAAACCACCGGGACACAATTTGAAAAAAGTTAATCCTAAATCAAAAAGCGCACCGGCCTTGGCCATGACGGCCAACGAGATTCGCATCGAGCAGGCCGAGCGTCGCCTCTACGCCATCCTGGACCGGCAAACCCGCCTCATTGAGGGCCTCATGAAATCCATCAAGACCGAAGATCTTGAGGAGGATCTCCAGAAAAATCTCAAGGAAACTAATGGCATGCTGGATGACTGCTTTTGGCAGTTTCTCGGCCCTCTCGAACCTGGCGACCGCGTCGTTTCCGCCTACGACAACAAGATGACCGAGGGCACCGTGATCAGCATCCAGAAGGAATCCGCCCACAAGGACTACGGGTCCGCGGTGGTTGAATTCCCGGCCGAGGAGCCCAGGACCATGGATGTCTGCGAGCTGGTCAAGGTCCGCGGCCCCGTCCTCCCCACCGATTCGGTCATTCCCGGGCCGAATTAATTTTTGCTGATTTTTCCGGCAGGGCCACCGGCTCTCGCCATCCACCGAAACATCGGCACGGCCTCCTCAAAATAATACATTCCATCCATCCCCATCTTTCCAAACTCCCCGTAGCCGTGCCCGAGAAAGACCCCCTCCACTCCGGCGTTCCTTGCCGTCTGCAGATCCACCTCGCTGTCGCCGACAAACAGGTGCCTTCCCCGCGG
>DFCD01000158.1:4184-9158 GCA_002366885.1 Verrucomicrobia bacterium UBA3063 | reverse complement strand
GCCCGTAGCTGACGGAACGCCTGTTGCAAAGGCCGCGGATCCGGCTTGCGGAATCCTTCCTCCCCGCTCACCACGGTCCGGATCCATCTCCCCCATCCCAGTTCCTCCACCAACGCTCTGGCCGCCCGCCCGTCCTTGTTCGTGCATAAGCCCAGCTTCCACCCTTTTTGGACCAGCCGCCTTAAGCCGTCATCTACCCCGGGAAACGATCTGGTGCCGCCCTTCGGGTTTTTTCGGTACTCCTCCAGATATTGCCGCGTCAGGATCCCCACCTCTTTCACCCCGGCTGATTCTCCTGTCAGTTTCCACGCCCGCTCGATCAACGTCCGTGGCCCCTTACCAATCAACTCGCGTGTATGTTCTTCGGAAATCACCTCTCGGCCGTGGCCTTGCAGCACCCTCCCCAAGGCCCGGGAAATATCCCCCAGGGAATCCGCCAGTGTTCCGTCCAAATCAAAAACCGCAAATCCGCTGAACGCTCGATCCATGGGATGATTTCTTGGCTTCGTAGGCCTGCCGAAATCCGAATTTCCAAATGGAAAATCAAAATGGAAGGGTCCGCGCCACCCCACCCCTACAACTTTCTCAATTCTGAAATCCCATACGCCTTCCGGATTTCCTCCTGTCTGGCTTTCACCTCTGAGGCATCCAACACCAACTTCCCGGGATCATCCGTGAACTCAAAAATCAGATTTCCTTCCTTTACGGAGTCCAGCACCTCCGCCAACTGCGCGAGGCTTCGGATTTCCGTCCCATTCACATTCTTCAGCACGAGGCCGGAGTAATGCTGGTATCCCAAATTGATCGCTGCCGGCAAAACCTGGCTCAGGAACACCACCTTCTTGTCCGGATCCGGTCGTTTCTCCTGCTGGAAGCTAAACAGCTCCACCAACCTTTGGGGGGCACGTTCGGTCCACTTCTCTCCCCACTCCTGCAAATACGCCCCCGTGAGTTGCTGAAACACGAGCCCGCCCAAGACCAGGTAACGCGGTTGGGTGTCGAACGCCAGGGTGGGAATCGCCGCTTCATCCCGCGCCCGCCGATCATACGTACCGGCTAACTCCATCTCTTTCCCATCCCGTGAAACCAAGAATTTCGCCTGCGAGCCCACCTTGGGCCGGACCCTCACGAGATTTCCGATCGCGGTCAGACCGTACAGCGGATCCCGGTAGTTCCCGTCCTCATCCAGTTTCATGCCGTCCACGGAAAGGATCACGTCCCCCTCCTTGAGCCCGGCCCGGCCTGCCGTCCCCCGGGGATTCACCCGCGTCACCAGGATGCCCCCGCTCTTCGGCGCCTTGACCTCCTCCCGCAGGTTCGGATCCCGCAGCGTCGTCCAGCTCACCCCCAAAGTCGGGAAACCCTCATACTTCCCGTCTGCCACGTCCTGCAGGAAGCGGTCGATCATCGGACCCGGAATCGCCGTCCCTTCCTGCGAATCCCGGTCGTACATCATCACCATCCCGACCAGCTGGTTCTGCCGGATCAACGGCAACGTGTAGCTGTCATCGCGTTTGGGCAAAGAAACCCGCACCCCGTACTGAAGGAATCCCGCCTCGTCATTCGGATATCTTCCCACTCCGACCGTCAGAATCTCCGCCTGGTTTCGCAAAAGCTCCCCGTTACGCTCCAGCTGCCAAACCTCCGCCGTGTCCCCAGCCTTTAAGGCCGGCCCCAGCGCCAAACCTTTGAATCCCTTCAAGAACTCCGCTTTCTCGGGGCGCAATACCGCCAGATTGGCCTCGTAATCGATCGCCTCCACTTCCGCCGCGCACTTCTCGGCTGACCCCGGCTTCTCCAGGCCCACCTCCGTGCGATTCGCCACCAGTGCCGCCGTCACCAAAACCTTCCCGCCCGGCAAGACCACACCGATTCCGTTCAGCCCGTACGGAGCCTTCTTCTGCCACGGACGGAACTGGTCATAAGGTTGGATCGCCGCCCGTACCCGTACCACCGAACCTTGGGCTTCGTCTTGCTCAGCGGCCCAAGCGGCCGACGCCAGGAACAACCCCAAGATCATCGCCCAAGCCCTCACTTCTTTTCCTCCTGCGAATACGATCCCTTCGCCAAACGTCGGCTCCCCACTTCGGTCCGGCTCGCTTCGGAAATCCCGTACTGGGCCATGATGCGTGGGGTCGACCGGTCCACCTCTTCCCGCTTCAACACCGCCGGCCGTGAATCTCCCTCAAACCTGATCACCGATCGTTCCCCGTTGGCCGCCAGCGCCGGCTCCACATCCGCCAACGTTCGGATCTTCCGGCCGTTGATCTCGCGGACGATTTGTCCAGCCAGCCCCCGCAGATACACGTTGGATGGATCGGGCAGGACCGCGGACAAAATCACCGGCTCCGGCGTTTCCCTGTACATCTGGTCGGTCGCAAACATCGTGTACTTCTGCTTGAGCCGCAGGTCCGCACTGCCGGCCAGCACCGCCATCAGGTTTGCCGTCAAGGGTTGGAACACCAACCCCCCGTACAACACATACCGGGGGGGAGGCTCGTACAAAATCTCGTACATCGAAAACATATCCGCCGGCTTGAGCGGCACGTTGACCGTCTCCGTCTGGCCGCCCCGCCATACCTCCAGTCTCACTTCTTCCCGGGAAAATTTCCGCTCCACGATCTCCTCAAGCTGCACCGGTTTCCCCTCCAACCGAACCGACCCGTCACTCTCAATCGGATGCCCGTCGATCGAAAGCAGCACATCCCCCTTGTTTAAATACCCATCGGACGAACCTTCGGAAAAGACGTCGGTGACCACCACGCCGCGCCCGTCATTGGCAAGCCCCAGATACTTGCGCATCGCCGGGTTTTCCAGCGGCATCCATCGTACCGCGATGTCCACATAGTAGTCGTACCGGCCGTCCTCCACATCCTTGAGGAAACGCCGGATCACCGGCGTCGGGATCATGTAGCCGACGTTCTGGGCCACGTCCCCGCGAAAACCCTGGAACGCCACCCCTACCACCTTGTCTGACTGCATCACCGGGCCACCGCTGTTGCCCGGGTTGATCGCCGCATCGATCTGGATGGCCAAGTGCGACTCCCTGCCCGAATGCGTGTAGGCGTTGTAATCGATGCGGCTCACCACCCCGCGCGTCACGGAAAGGCGGTCTCCCCCAATGGGAAAGCCGTAGACACTTACCACTGACTCCAATTCCGGGATTCCGCCCAGATCCAGATGCGTCGTGCCCTTGAAAAAGGCCGGATCCTCAACCTCCAGCATGGCCAAGTCACAATCGTGGGCCACGTACTTTACCTTTGCCGCGTACCGGCGCGGGTCGGCCTCCCGCTGGACCGTGATGTTACGCGCCCCACTGATCACGTGGGCGTTGGTAATGATCCTTTTTCCCGCCACGATGAAGCCGGCTCCACGACCCGAGGAAACCGTCCCGGGATTCCAGGGAAGGCGATAGTCCCAAACTTGGGACGTCACCTCCACCATCACCGTGTTTTTCTTCGCCTCGTGGAGTTGCCCGTCCTTGGCACAGCCTGAAATCACCGCGCCCAAAATGGCTAGGAACCAACATTTCATTGGCCTTGCATCATAAGCCCAAAGCGTGGGTTGGCGAATTACGTTTCTCTAATTTTTCCCGACCGGTAGGGTTTCCTGATGAGTCCATGGTTGATCCTGGCCGTTGCAATTCTACTCGAACTTTCCGGAACGATCTGCCTGAAGCTTTCTCACGGTTTCACCCGGCTGGCCCCATCCTTGGGTGTGGTCATTTTCTATCTCGGCAGTTTTTATCTGATGGGCCAATCCCTCAAAACCATGGAGGTGGGCGTTGTTTACGCCATCTGGTCCGGAGTGGGCACCGCCCTGATCGCCGTCGTTGGCATCCTCGCCTTTGGTGAATCCGTCACCGCCTTCAAAATCCTTGGACTGCTCATGATTATCGGCGGAACCTTCCTTTTGCGGTTCGCATCCGCCCAAACTTAAAGCGTCCCGAAGATCCGGTCCCCCGCATCCCCCAGCCCCGGCACGATGTACCCGTGATCATTGAGCTTGGGGTCGATGGCTGCGGTAAACACTGGGATGTCCGGATGGTGCCGGTGAAAATTCCGCACTCCTTCCCTTGCCGCCAGCAGACACATGAATCGGATGCTTCTTGCCCGCGCCCCCTTCAACCGGTCCGCCGCCGCGACTGCCGAATGCCCGGTCGCCAGCATGGGATCCATTAAAATCAGATCCCGGTCCCGCAAGGTCTTGGAAGCCTTAAAGTAGTACTCCACCGGTTCCAGCGTACGATGATCGCGGTAGATCCCGATGTGGGCCACCCGGGCGGAGGGAAACATCCGCAGCATCCCATCCAGCAATCCCATGCCGGCCCTCAAAATCGGGACCAACACCATCTTTTGCCCCTTCAGCACGGGGGCATTCATTCTGCCCATGGGGGTGGTGATGGTTTTTTTACCCAAAGGAAAATCTCGGGTCACTTCGTAGGCCATCAACATCGCCACTTCGCTGGCCAACGCCCGGAACTCGGTCACGCTGGTTCCTTTTTCCCTCATCAAGGTCAGCTTGTGTTGCACCACGGGGTGTCGGATGACGTGAATCTTGGCTTTCGTCATGAATACCTCAGACGTTGAATCGGAACTCCATCACGTCCCCATCCTGGACCACGTACTCCTTGCCTTCCACCCGCAGTTTTCCAGCCTCCCGCACTTTCGCCATTGTGCCCGCCGCCTTGAGGTCGGCAAACGCCACCGTCTCGGCCGCGATAAATCCCCTCTCGAAGTCCGTGTGGATCACGCCCGCCGCTTGTGGGGCACGGTCCCCCGCATGGATCGTCCAGGCCCGACTCTCCTTCGGCCCCGTCGTCAGATAAGTCCGCAGCCCGAGCAAATCGTATGTCGCCCGGATCAACGCCCCCACACCCGACTCCGTCACGCCCAGCCCCGCCAAATACTCCTTTCCCTCCGCCTCAGGCAAGTCCACCAGTTCCGACTCGATCTGCGCGCTCACCACCACCGC
>DFCD01000158.1:0-4172 GCA_002366885.1 Verrucomicrobia bacterium UBA3063 | reverse complement strand
CTCCTCCTTCACGTTGCAGGCAAAAAGGGTCGGCTTGGAGGTGAGGAGAAAGAAGCCTTTCGCAATTTTTGCCTCCTCATCGGTCATCGGCAGGGTCAGCGCCGGGCAGCCCGCATCCAGGTGTTTCTTCAACTTTTCCAACAGGGCCAGCTCCGCCTTGGCGGCGGCATCCCCCGCCTTTGCCGCCTTGCTCGGCTTTTCCAGTCGCTTGGTCACAGCCCCAAGGTCGGCCAAAACCAGTTCCGTCATGATCGTCTCAATGTCCCGCAATGGATCCACTGAACCCGCCACGTGATGAATGTCCGCATCCTCAAAACAGCGCACGACCTGGACAATCGCGTCCACTTCCCGGATATGGGTTAAAAACTGATTTCCCAGACCCTCACCCTGGCTGGCCCCCTTGACCAGTCCGGCGATGTCGACCAATTCAATCGAAGCCGGCACCACCTTCTCGCTCTTGGACATGGTGGCCACCCAATCCAGCCGGATGTCCGGCACGGTCACCACGCCCACATTGGGCTCGATCGTGCAGAAAGGGTAATTGGCCGCCTGTGCCTTGCGGGTCCGCGTCACCGCGTTGAAGAGCGTGCTCTTCCCCACATTCGGCAAACCAACGATTCCCGCGCGGACCATCCGGAATCCTAGGCTTTTCGTCCTCCACCGTCACGCCTTGGGTTAGATCAAATGGAAAGGTTAAGATTAAGTCATCTTCAGGCTCCAACTTTCGACTCCCTCTTAATCTTAATCCTCATCCTTCCACCCAACCCCTTATCCAATATCCCATATACCATATCCGATCCTAAACCTTCCCCTTGCCCGGCTTTTTCTCCATAAGTTCCCCATGCGTCTCCCCGTCGATCTTCCCGCTTGGAATTCGTTGCAGGCCCATGCCGCCGCCCTGCGGGAAACGCACATGCGCGATCTCTTCGACAAAGATGCGAAACGCGCCGAAACCTTCTCCCTTCGCTGGAACGATATCCTGGTCGACTACTCCAAAAACCGGATCACCGCCGAAACCCTCTCCCTGCTCCACCAACTCCTGAAGGAGGCCAAAGTCGGGGAGTTGCGCGACCGGATGTTTCGCGGCGAAACCATCAACTTCACCGAAAACCGCTCGGTCCTCCACATCGCCTTGCGCCGACCCACCGACCAACCCCTGAAGGTTGCGGGGAGGGACGTCATGCCGGAGGTCGAGAAAGTCCGGCACCAGATGAAAACCTTTTCGGAAAAGGTCCGCTCCGGCGAATGGAAAGGCTACACCGGCCAACCGGTCTCCGACATCGTCAACATCGGTATCGGGGGGTCCGACCTAGGTCCCGTCATGGTCACGGAGGCGCTGAAGCCCTACGCCCGGCGCGACTTGAAGCTTCACTTTGTCTCCAATATCGATTCCACCCACCTGGTGGAGGCCCTCCGCACCTGCCGCCCGACCACCACCCTTTTCCTTGTCGCCTCCAAAACGTTCACCACCCAGGAAACCCTGACGAACGCCCACTCCGCCCGGAAATGGTTCCTCGAAGAGGCCCGGGAGGAAAAACATATCGCCAAACATTTCGTGGCCCTGTCCACCAACGAGGCGGAGGTGCGGAAGTTCGGGATCGATCCCGTGAATATGTTTCCGTTTTGGGACTGGGTGGGTGGCCGCTACTCGCTCTGGTCCGCCATCGGGTTGAGCATCGCCCTCTCGATTGGCTACGAGCGCTTTGCCGAGCTGTTGGCCGGAGCCCATGCCATGGACGAGCACTTTCTGAAAACTCCAGCGGAACAGAACCTGCCCATGACCCTCGCCCTTCTGGGGATCTGGTACAACAACTTCCACGGGGCCCAGACCCACGCGATTCTTCCCTACGACCAATACCTTCACCGCTTCCCTGCCTACTTCCAGCAGGGTGACATGGAGAGCAACGGCAAACGGGTGGACCGGGATGGAAAACCGGTCGCGTGGGACACCGGTCCGATCATCTGGGGTGAACCCGGCACCAACGGCCAACACGCCTTCTACCAACTCATCCACCAGGGAACCAAACTGATTCCGTGCGACTTTCTCGCCTCCGTGGAGACCTTCAACCCGATAGGCAAACACCATGACATCCTCCTGGCTAACTTCTTCGCCCAAACCGAGGCCCTCATGAAGGGCAAGACCGAGCCCGAAGCCCGGGTTGAGCTGGAAAAAGAAGGACTTAAGGGAGAGGCGTTGGAAAAACTTCTCCCTCACAAAGTGTTTCCAGGAAACCGCCCCACCAACTCCATCCTCGTCCAGCGGTTTGACCCCAAGACCCTCGGCGCCCTCATCGCCCTCTACGAGCATAAGATCTTCGTCCAAGGTGCGGTCTGGAACATCAACTCCTACGACCAGATGGGCGTGGAGCTGGGCAAGCAGTTAGCCAAAAAGATCGAACCGGAGCTGGAAAATACCGGCCCGGTCACCTCCCACGATTCCTCCACCAATCTCCTCATCAACGACTACAAGCGCCGCTCCCATCGCGTCTGACTATTTTTTCCACGGAAGGCGGCCCTGCGGCCACCATCCTCACCTCAAAATCTTTTCCCCCAGCCACGCCAGCGCCAAACCTCCCGCGACGCTGGCCAAAATATAAATCCAGGCCATCACGCCTTCCCCCCGCTTGAACAGATACATTGTCTCCATCCCAAAAGCGGAGAATGTGGTGAAGCCTCCCAGGAATCCTGTGACCAAAAAATACCGCAGGGACACCCCCAGCATCGTCCGATTCTCCACCCAGCCATAGATCATCCCGATCAGCAGACACCCGAGCCAGTTCACCCCCAAGGTAGCCCAGGGAAACTTGGCTGCCGGATGGTGATGTACCACCCACGCCCCGGCGGCAAAACGCAGAAACGAGCCCATTCCTCCCCCCACCATCACCGCCGCCGCATGCTTCCAAAATTCCAAGTTCACATAACCACTCTCCCCCAAGCCCCCGATTCCCCCAATCCAAAACCCCGCTTGTGGTTCTTGGGTGGGTTATTATACATTTGTATAACAAATGCTTTCCTACGCCCCGCTCAACATCCGCTCCCACTACAGCTTCCATGACTCTCTTCTCTCGGTCCGGCAGATCGTGGCCCGGGCGGGGGAACTAGGCCTCCCTGCCGTCGGCCTCACCGATCCCAATCTCCACGCCTCGGTCGAATTCTTTCTCGCCGCCCGGGAAGCCGGGATCCAACCCGTCCTCGGGGCCGAGGTCACCCCGGCACCCGACCGCGGCGCGCCGCTCCCCCGACCCGTCCTCCTCTACGTCCAAAACCAAACCGGCTACGCCAACCTCTGCCAGATTCTTTCCGAACCCCGCCCCAGCCGCTCCTTTCTCCGTGACCACGCCTCCGGCCTGATCCCGATACCCTCCCCCGGCCGGCCGCCTTGGGCCCGAAACCCTTCCTCCCCCACACCCCTCTTCCTCCCCGAGATCCGCTATCTCCACTCCCGGGACCGTGCCGCCTACGAGATCATCCAGTCCATCCGCACCCTTACCCGGACCGGCCAGGAAGATCCCCGCAAACGCCGGGGAGACTTTTCCTTTCCCTCACCCGCCGAAGCCCTCCGCCGCTGCGGGGGCGATCCCGGCCCGCTCCGCGAGACCCTCCGCCTCGCCGAGCAGTGCTCCTTCTCCTTCGATCTCGGCGGCCTCCGCTTCCCCCGCTTCTCCCCGCCCGACAACTCCGCTCCCGCCGCCTTCCTCCGCCGTCTCATCGTCGACGGAGCCCGCCGCCGTTACGGCGCCAAGCCCTCCCTGCATCGCCGGGTCCTCCGCCAACTGACCGAGGAGCTGCGAATTATCGCCGAGGTGGGTTACGCTGATTATTTCCTCCTTGTCTGGGACCTGCTCCAGGAATGCCGCCACCGCGGAATCGACTGGATCACCCGCGGCTCCGCCGCCGACTCCCTCGTCTGCTACTGCCTTGGTATCTCCGGCGTCTGCCCCGTCCGTTTCGACCTCTACTTCCGCCGTTTCCTCAACCGCGACCGCATGGCCATGCACAAACTGCCGGACATCGATATCGACTTTCCCCATGACCGCCGCGAAGAGGTCATCGGGATCCTCTTTCACCGGCACGGCTCGGACCACTGTGCCGTGGTCGGCGGCTTTTCCACCTACCAGGCGCGCTCCGCCCTCGCCGAAATCGCCAAGACCCTGGGCGTTTCGGAGTTCCAG
>DFCD01000175.1 GCA_002366885.1 Verrucomicrobia bacterium UBA3063 | reverse complement strand
CGATGGGTATGGTTAGCTCAAAGGCGGGGATCCGCACAACCAGCGCGTTGCCTTTCTCGTCCTTCGCCGTGTAAGCACCCTCCGCCTCGCTGTCGCTGTCCACCAGGTGGTAGCTGTTGTAATGAAACTGGTCTCCCGGGGTAAGCCGGGGAAACTGCCCCACCACCCCGTCCCCCTCGATCACCGTCCGGTGCCCCTGGGCGTTTTTCACCACCCATTTGCGGCCGATGATCGTCACCGCATACGGACACTCGTTGTGGATGGTGATGTAGTAAACAAACTGGTGGGGCCGGTCCGGGGGGCCGGAAGCTCCGGGAACGTACTCCACCCTGTCGACGCTCACCCACAGCCCCTTGGGAGCATCGCCCTGTGCGGCCATGACCCTGTTCTCCTCCCATCCCAAGGCTTCCACAAGCCCCATTTCCGCCCGCGGGACGGTTTCCCGCTGATTTCGCGGATGGTTACGGGGCCAGCGTCGCCTTCAGGCGCAGGAACTGTTTGGCCGGGGAGTTGGTGCGATCGGCGGAATACACGCGCCGCTGGCACCCATCCGGGACGCCACCTTGGTTGGTGGAGGCAAGGCTGGTCACCCCGTTGGTGCTCCAGTTCGTCAGGCTGTCCCCGGCTTCCCCGACGACGGACAACTTGAGGTCGTTGGTCCGCACAATTGCCGTCAACGAGAGGACGTTGGATTCCAATAGCGCAACGGGCCTCTCCGAGGCCGCGGTCGCATTGGTGGCCCCGCCGATTCCATATTTGGCCACCAGTTCGCCGTTGGTCGCCGAACCACCGCTCCAACCGGAGAAAGTGGCGCCCGCTGGAGCCGAGGCATCATCCTCGAGGACCGTGACCTTCAGGCTCGCGGAGACCAACCCGGATCCCGAGGCGGACGCCGTCACCGTCACCTCGGTGAACCCGGCGGCCACGTAGCCGGAATTGTCGATGGCCGTCATGGAAACATCCGTCGAAGCCTGCCCCGCGGGAATCGTCGCCGTGGCCGGCCCCTGCAGAACGCCCGTCGGCGAGAAATCCAGCGCCACCACCAGCTCTGCGGTGTTGTCCCCTCCCGTCCGCGCCACCGTCAGTGTCCCGGAGGTCGGACTACCCCCCGTGGGACCGTTGGTGCTCTCGTAAAGGAAGGCAGTTGCCGTGGAAAGCCGCAAGCCGGGCGCATCCTCGATGTCCGCCACATCCCGGGGCTGGATCTGACCCCCGCCCACAAACGGGGCCGCAGCGGCAAATTGGCCGTAAATTCCGGTGATTGCCGCCGGGTAGATCGGCTCGTTGGTGGCCGTGCTACCCACGTTCAGGCGCGCCGTCAGGTTGCTGCCGCCATTTTGCAGCGTGATGTTTGCCCCGGAAACGGTGCCGTTGGTGTTGGTGGTGAAGGCCCATGTCCCGCCGTTGGTTGGCTTGCTCAGACCCGTCACCCGAACCAAGCTTCCCTCGTAGGCCTCGTGCGCCGCCGTCAGCTGCCCGATCGTCAGCGTCACCGGTGTCGGCTGGTTGCTGGAAGCCCCAAGGTTGACCACCTGGTTGGCGTTGGCCACCACCACCTCCGTCAAACCGTTATAGTTGAGAACCGAACCGAGGACCACATAGCTGTTGCTGCGGGCAAAAAGGTTCCGCAGGGTGGAATAAACGTTGATGCCCACCTTGTTTGTCCCATCGGGTTGTCCGTCCTGGATGTAGGCCGAGGTGGAGGCTGATGAGTTGAAGTTTTCCTCGGTGCAGGTCCCGCTGACCGCCACCATTTTGTTGCTATCCAGGGGAACTCCGTTGGTGTCCACATCCCCTAGATTCGCCAACGGGATCGTTACATAGGCCACCGGCGAATTGCCGACGGTTTGCAAAACCCCCTCCCCAGTTTGTGTTTTGGCGGCGAAGACATAGTTGCCATCATTGGAGATGTTCCCCTGCGTCTGCGGAATCGTCACGTTGGAAAGGACGATCGTGGCCGGATTGATAACATCAGCCTGAAGACCGCTCACCGTCAAAACATTGGACACCAACCCCACCACGGGGGTTCCCCTGCCACTTCCCTCTACCGTGATTTGGCTGGTCGTCAAACCGCTGGTGAAAGCCGGTGGCACCGTGATCTCCGCGGAATTGATCGTTCCGGATGTCACTGTACCTTTGACGCTCAGGCGGAGAACCTGATTGGTTGCTCCCCGGGGCCAAACCGGTAGGGAGTTATAGGCACTATCGGGATTAGCCATGCTCAGGGAACCGACCCCGTCAGCCGGCAAAGGCCCGGTGCTTGCCGTGATGAAAAGATCGTCGATCGCCAAGCCAGCATCGTTGCCGGAGTCGTCCACGTCGCTCCATCGGATGAAAAGCACCGCCCCCGGTTGAATCGCCGCACCCACGTAGACGTCCGTGAAAGTGGACTGGTTTGTCGAATTGGTGCCCACCAGCAGTCCGTTGGATGTGACCGGAGCAGGTCCAACCACGTTCAGGGCAGAAAGGCCATTGGCAGGAGCGGAGAGGAAATTATCTGTTGTCACCACTGTTCCATCCACCAGCCCATACCCGAACGTCAGCTTGTTCGTCACGGAGGTGGAGGAGCGCCAGAATTCACCTTTAAAAGTCAGCCTAACCCCGTTCAAAACCCCGCCGGTGTCATTTTTAACGAGCGCCCCAAATGCCATGGTTCGCCCGCCTGAGGCCAAACATCCCAAAGCGCGGTTTGCATCGCCGGAAGTTCCATAGTTGTAAAGATTCCCGCCATTGCTAGACCCCGTATCCGCTCCCAAAGAAGCGGCCGTAGTGGTGGTGCCAGCAATCTGCTTGGCATACCAACCGTTGATGGAATTCAACCCCGTGCTTGGCCCAAGGTTGGCAATCGCTCCATTACTTCCCCCAGGGATCGCCCCAGCATAGGAATTCGTGCCCAAGGAATTGAAGTTCTGCGTGTAACTGTTGGCGTTGGTGTTGGTCAACGAAATATAGGTGGGCATAGGAGCGTCCACATTGCTTACCGTTAACGTGGCGTTGGCGGAACTGTAGTTGGCCTGACTGGCGGTGATCACTGCGGTCGCATCCGCATAGCTGTTCGTGTTGGCCACCGCCGCAATCGCAAAGGTCGCACTGGTCTGACCGTTCGTGATCGTCACGCTCGCCGGCACCGTCGCCGCCGCCGTGT
>DFCD01000156.1 GCA_002366885.1 Verrucomicrobia bacterium UBA3063 | reverse complement strand
ATGATGAACCTCGCCCTTTCCTACGACCACCGTCTGATCGACGGCAAGGAAGCGGTCACTTTCCTCATTCAGATTAAAAAATTCGTCGAAAACCCCGCCCTCGCCCTCTTCGGCCTGCCGCCTTCTTGATCCCGGCCCGCCGGGACATCAGGCCCGACCAAATCTTCGCTAGATAGGGCCTGACCTCCGGGCAGGCCGAATTCTCCATCCAGCCTTCCTTAATCCTCATCCTAATCCTAATCTGACTCACATGCTTCGGACCCTTCTCTCCCTGCTGATGGTCCTAAGCCTCGCCGCCTGCTCCCGCCCGGGCGACTCCGCCGCCCGCCGCGCCCATGAGCTCCTCGAGGCCGGTCGCTTCGAGGAGGCCCGCACCCTCATCGACACCTCGCTGAAGGAAACCCCCGAAAGCGCCACCCTCCGGCAGGAACGGATGCATCTGGCCCTTTTGCTCGGCCAACCGGAAATCGCCGCCGCCGAAGCCCGCCAGATTCTCCGTTTCAACCCGAAGGCCCAGCCCTACCGCCGCCCCTTGGAAGACCGCCTGCCCGCCGTCCGGGCCAATGCCCTCAAGGCCCTCGCCTTGGACCCCCTGGATCGCCCCCGCCCCGCCACCCTCATCAAGGCGGGCCTTAAGGATCCCGATCCCACCGTCCGCCGGGAGGCCGCTGAAGCCACCCGGATTCTCGAGCTTGGGGAGGCCATCAAACTCCTGCGCAGCGCCGCCAGGGATTCCGACTGGCTCACCCGGGCCACCGCCGCCCGCCTTTTCGGCCAGCGCGGCGACCCCTCCCTCATTCCCGACCTTTTCCCGATGCTTCAGGACGCCGATTCCTATGTCCGCCGCTTTGCCCGGCGCTCCCTTCTCGAACTCGCCGATAAGGCCAAGCCGGATGCCTATCTTCCCTCGCTCCGCTCCAAGGACCGCACCACCCAGATCGTGGCTGCTCTCGCCCTGGTACGATTGAACGATGGTCGGGGTGCGGAAGTCCTTCTGTCCGAAATCTCCAACCCGCTGGGCATTGAGCGGGTGGAGTGCGTCAAAGCCATTTCCAAGTTGGTCGATCCCCGCGTGGCCCCTGCTTTACGTGCGGCCACCGGCGACAAAGATCCGGAAATTCGCGTCGTTTCCCTCATTGCCCTCGGCCTCCTCAAGGACAAAGACTCCGCCGGCATCTTCAAAAAATTCTCCACGGATGCTTCGTCACCGAAAGAGGTCAGACTGGCCGCCGCCAAAGCCCTCGACCTTCTCACCAAACCCGCCAACCAGCCTTGACCGTAGTTTTTTTAAGGCGCTTGTTCTTAGTTTTTGGGGGGCTTGTTTCTTGCCTCCAGGCCCACGACCTTTCGGGCCTGGGATACGATCCCCACGGCCACCCTCCGGAGGTCCCCGCCTCGGCCGGGACAAACTCATCCCCCTCCACCGGCCTTGCCTGGATCTTTGCCCCGTTTGCCCCGGCCGTTTCCACCCGCGAGGACGGCTCCTATCTCTACGTCAATAGCACCGGGTTTCCGGACCACCCGATGATGAAGGGCATCCGCAGTTGGCAGCAGCAGATACCCATCCCGCAGGACTACTCGGGACAAAACAGCTGGAGACTCCCCCTGCAGCCCGTTCCTGCCTCCTCCCCGGCCATGATTCGGGGCCGTTTTCTTCGCGGGGCCATCGCCTTGGCGGCCAACGGGGTGCCGATCTTCAATCCCCAAAACAACCGGGGCGAAATTGCCCTGGAAATCGGCGAGTTGGACGAATGGGGCGGCCACTGCGGCCGGGCGGACGACTACCACTACCATGTCGCTCCCCTCCATCTTCAGGAAAAGGTGGGTTCAGGCCAGCCCGTCGCCTTGGCACTGGATGGCTACCCCATCTACGGCCTGACCGATCCGGATGGCACGAGCCCGAAAGATCTGGATGCCTGTCATGGCCACGAGACTCCGGAACTGGGATATCACTACCATGCCTCAAAAAGTTACCCGTATGTGCTGGGCGGTTTTCACGGCGAGGTCACCGAACGGGAGAATCAGGTCGATCCCCAACCCCGTGCCCAGCCGTTCCGGCCCGCGGGCGAACCCCTTCGCGGGGCCGAGATCACCGACTTCCAAAAAACAGGACCGGATGCCTACGAACTCACCTACCGGCTCCGGGGAGAAAGCTGGCATCTCCTTTATTCCATCCGGAATGGAAAACTGATGATCGAAACCCGCAAGGGCAACCAAACGATCCGCAAGGAGACCTTCGATCGTCGCGAGGACCGCCCCCGACCGCCCCGTTAAAACCAGGTCGGCGAAGAAAGAATCGGTCCACACGCAGCCGTCCGGCGGCGACATTCCCTAGGGAACGTAGGTGATTTTGTAAAATCCCGTCGGACCCGAGGCATGGGCCGAGTCGGGATCCGTGAAGTACCCGGTTGTCCAGTTACAGCGCACGGTTCCCAGATAAGTCCAAGCAGGCGAGGTCAAGGACGTGCTGTGGTAAATGGTGTAGGAATGTCCCGGCACCGCATTCCAGGAGACCTCCACTCCGTTGACAGAGAGCGGCGTCGCCCCGGCCGCAAAAATCTGCTCAGGTCCGCGGACGGCAAAGGAAGGATGAG
>DFCD01000035.1:299-9753 GCA_002366885.1 Verrucomicrobia bacterium UBA3063 | reverse complement strand
AGGCCTCCCACTCCGAACGGGGAATGTAGATACGGCCGAAGCGTTTCAGGTCGTAGGCAACGTCGCGGAGAATATTCGTCAGCTGAAAGGCCATGCCGAGGGCAATGGCGTAGTCGCGGGCGGCGCGGGTCTGGCAGCAGAAGATGTTGATGGAGACGAGGCCGACGGCGGAGGCCACACCGTAACAGTATTTGCGGAGTTCCCCGAAGGTTTCGTACCGGCTTTTCGTGAGATCCATCTCCACGCCGTCGAGAATTTCGAGCAAGGGTTCCGGCGGGATGAGGTATTTGCGGACCACCGGGGCCAGCTCCTTGGCAAGCGGTTGTTCCGGGGTGCCTTGGTAGATGGCCGCGATGTCGTCGCGCCATTTGTGCAGTTTGGCCTGACGCATGGGCTGGGGGGCGGTGGTTTCGTCGACCACATCGTCCACGGTGCGGCAAAAGGCGTAGAAGGTGGACATCGCCCGGCGCTGTTCCTTGGGCAGACAGATGAAGGAGAGGGCGAGATTGGAGCCGCTCTTGCGGGTGATGCGTTCCCCGGTGCCTCCCGGGAGGGGCTGCGAACTCATCCGCCCAGAAATGCCTGAACGCCGAGGGTGAGGAAATCGAATTTGGAAACTTCCGGACGGCGGCAGAGGGTGTCGTACTGCTGGGCTTCGATCTTTTGGAGAATTTTGGTGCCCCCGAGCCAAGTGAGGCGAATCTCCCACGAAAGGGGCCGCTTCAATTTGGACGGAAGAGGTTCGCCTTCGCGGAACAGATCCCAGGCGCGCTCGACCTGGTAGCGGAGGCAGTTGCGGAAGTTGGGCGTGGCCTTGCCGGCAAAGAGGTCGGCCTCGGGAACGTCAAAGCGGCGGAGGTCGACCTGCGGGATGTAGATGCGGTCCTTGCCGAGGTCGACGGAAACGTCCTGCCAGAAGTTGGCTAGCTGGAGGGCGGTGCAGATGGCGTCGGAAAGCTTGGCGAGCTCCTCTTCGCGATGGCCGTGGAGAAGGAGTACCAGGCGGCCAATCGGGTTGGCACTGCGGCGGCAGTAGTCGAGGACGGAGGGGAAGTCCTCGTAGCGGCGTTGGACGATGTCCTGCTCAAAGGCGCTGAGGAGATCGAGAAAGAGGGAGTCGGGCAGGTGGAACTCCGCCTTGGTGCGGAGCAGGGGAGTGAAGATCCATTGGTATTGGGGATCGTGCGGTTTGCCGGCGAGGGCGTTTTGCCAGGCCTGGCGGTAGTTGCGGAAAACGGCGAGGCGTTCGGTTTCCGTGGGGGCGGAGGAGGAGGCGTTGCGGAGACGGGGATCGGCGTACCCTTCGTCGGCCAGGTCATCGGCCACCCGGGCGAAGGCATAGACGGCATGGACGTGGGGGCGAATTTTCTTGGGGACGAGACGACCGACGGGAAAATTTTCGTAATGTTCCCGGGCCAAGCGGGTGCACGCCTCGTATGGATCGGGCGCGGGAACTGCCGCTTGGGCGGGAATAGCCTCAGCCGTCTGCATCGTCGTATTTTGGCAAAAAGGCGTAAAAAGGGCGAGAAAGGATCCGAGGCTTGGGGCTTGATTTCAGAAGGTTGGACGTGTCGTTTACTTTTACCTATGGGTTCACGAGAAGTTGCGTTTCGAAGTTCCTAGGGCCGACGGTCCCGTAAAGGTAATCGTCAACGTAAAAGAAGAGCTCCGAGTCCTGGCTTGTCACCCCAAAGTCTCATTATACAAATGTGTAATGAGCTCTGCGGAGAGAATTTTGAGGTTTTTGCGTAGCTACACGGAGAAGCATCGGCGGCCGCCGACGGTGCGGGAGATTCAGCGGGCGGTGGGGTTCAAGAGCCCGCGGGCGGTGAGCTACTTCCTCGACAAATTAGAAAAGGCTCGGCGGATCGTTCGGCGGGGTCGATCCCGCGGAATTTTCCTCGCTGGAGCGGCTCTGTCCCGACCGGAACCGGAAACAGTCGCGTGTTTACCCTTTTTTTCCGCCATCCCTGCGGGGAGGGCGGATTGGGCGGAGTCGGAACCGGATCGGCAGGTGGCGGTGGAGCCGGGCCTGTTCGGTCTGCGCTCTCCGGACCGGGCGTTCGTGGTGAAAGTGAGAGGTTGCAGCATGGAAGGCGCCGGCATCCGGGACGGGGATCTGGCGGTGTTGGAGAGGAAGGAACCAAGGGAGGGGGATGTGGTGGCGGCCTTGGTGGATGGGGAAGTCACACTCAAGCGGTTGGTGAACGAGCGCCGGGGCTGGTTTTTGAAGTCGGAAAACCCCAATTACCCCGATTTAACCCCTCGGCGGGACCTCCAGGTGCAGGGGGTGTTGGTGGGGTTGGTACGGCGGTGGAGAAGCTGAACAACTTTTAGGAAAATTCTGGCCGACAAGGGCTTCCCGAGGCCACGATCAAGGATGCGTTACCTCTCGGGGATTCAGCCGACCGGCCGGCTGCATCTGGGCAACTACTTCGGCATGATCCGGCCCGCCGTCGAGCTCCAGGCGAAGGGGGAGGCTTTCTATTTCCTCGCGGATTACCATGCCCTGACGGGGGCGGCTTCTCCGGGTCAGCTCCCCGGGCTGGTGCAGGAGACATTTCTGGATCTGTTGGGATGCGGGGTGGACCCGGACAAGGCGGTGGTGTTCCGTCAGAGCGCGGTGCCGGAGGTGCATGAGCTGGCCTGGTATCTTTCCACGGTGACGCCGATGGGACTGCTGGAGCGGTGCCACAGCTACAAGGACAAGGTGGCCAAAGGGATTTCTCCCTCGCACGGGCTGTTTGCCTACCCGGTGCTGATGGCGGCGGACATTCTGCTCTACGACGCGGATCGCGTACCGGTGGGGCAAGACCAGAAACAACATCTGGAGGTGGCGCGGGACGTGGCGGGAAAGTTCAACGACAAATTTGGTCCGGTTTTTAAGCTGCCGGAGTCGATCATCCGGGAGGAGGCGGGGGTGGTGCCGGGGGTGGACGGGCAGAAGATGAGCAAGTCGTACAACAACACGCTGGAGATTTTTGCGCCGGAGAAGGAGTTGCGGAAGGCGATTATGGGGATCAAGACCGACTCGACCCCCGTGGAGGCGCCGAAGGCGGTGGAGGGGAGCACGCTGTGGGGGTTGGCCCGCCTGATGGGGACGGAGGGGGAGCGGGCGGAGTTCCGGGCGAAGATGGAAAAGGGTGGGACGGGCTACGGGGATTTGAAAAAGATGCTCGCGGACATGGTGCTGAAGGAGTTTGCCGGGTTGCGGAAGCGGCGGGAGGAGCTGGCGGCGGATCCGAAGAAGGTGGCCTGCTGGATGAGCGAGGGTGCAGCCAAGGCGCGGAAGACGGCGGATGAGGTGTTGGCTCGGGTGCGGGCCGCAGTGGGGACAAAATCATGAACCCGATGCTGGAAATTCCCTCGAACGAGAATCTTCGGGTGGAACTGAGCGCCTTCACAGGGCCGCTCGACCTGCTTCTGCACCTGATCAAGGAGCAGGAGATGGATATCTACGACATCCGATTGGAGAAACTTACGGAGCAGTACTTGGCACGGTTGGACAAAATGAAGGAGGAGAATCTGGCGGTCGCGGGGGAATTTTTGGTGATGGCGGCAACCCTGCTTTATCTGAAGAGCCGGACTTTGCTTCCGGTGCAGGACCGGCCGCCGGAGGAAGTGGAGGAGGAGGATCCGAAGTGGGAATTGATCCGGCAGCTGATCGAGTACCGCAAGTTCAAGGATGCAGCGGGGCAACTGGGGGATCGGGAGGCCCTGCATTCCAAAATTTTCGGACGGACGCCGGAAAGGGTGGCCGCCCCCCCCGGCATGATGGGTCCCGGCAATGTCTCCATGTTCGACCTGGTGTGGGCGTTTCAGAAGGTGCTGCGCGGGGTGGAGGAGCGGGCGCGGGCGGGACGGTTTGTGGAGGAGGAGTTCACGGTGGGGCAGAAGATCGAGTTCCTGCTGGACCGGGTGCCGATCGGGGAGGAGGTGCCGTTTGAGGACCTGTTCCGGACGATGTCTTCGCGGGGCGAGGTGGTGGTGACCTTCTTGGCCCTGCTGGAGCTGATCCGGCTGCGGCAGTTGATGGCCCGGCAGGAGGGGCCGCTCAAGCCGATCTTCATCCAGCGGGCGCCGGAGGGAGGTTGGCCGGCCCCGGTTTTGGACGAGGGGGAACAAGGGGATGAGACTGGTCAACCGGCCGGCGAATCCCCAGCGTAGGAAGCTGATTTATGGAGTGGTCCCGAGTTCTGGAAGCTTTGTTGTTTGCGGCGACCGAGCCGCTGGAGCCGAAGCGGCTGGCCGCCCTTTTGCGCGAGGGGCCGGAGGGCGGACAAGGCTTTCCCGAAGTGAAGGAGACGGAGGTGCGGGAGGAGCTCGCCAAGTTGGCGGAGGCGCTGCCGGCCCGGGGGTTGATTTTAAGGGAAGTGGCGGGTGGATTCCGAATCGGCACGGCCCCGGAGCTTGCCGGCTGGGTGGCGAAGCTGAAGGGAGTGGTGCGGCCTCCGCGCTTGAGCCCGCCGGCGCTGGAGACGATGGCGGTGATCGCCTACCGGCAACCGATTTCCCGAGCGGAGATTGAGGCGGTGCGCGGGGTGGATTGCAGCGGCACTCTCGACACGCTGGTGGAACGAGGCGTGGCCAAGATCGTGGGACGGAGTGATGCGCCTGGCCGGCCGATCCTCTATGCCACGACCGATTTGTTCCTCGAACATTTTGGATTGAAGGATCTGGAGGAGCTGCCGAACTCGGAGGAGTTGCGGCGCGTGAAATTGCCGGCCCCGGCCGACCCGGCGGGGCCAAAACAGGAGGAGCTGATCCGTGAAGTTGGCGAGCCTGCGACGCAAGGTTGACCGCCTGGACGACCAACTGGTCCGCCTGCTAGCGGATCGGATCCGGATCGCCCGCGAAATCGGCCGGTTGAAGCGGCAGGACGGCTTTTCCGTCCTCGCGCCCGGACGGGAGGCGAGCCTGTTGCGGCGTTTGGAGGTGAAGGCGGGAAAAGGGTTGGACCGGCAGTCCCTTTCCTCGATTTACCGCGAGATCCTTTCCTGCGCCCGGGAGGCGCAGGGGGGTGTGAGGATCGCCTATCTCGGGCCGGAATCCTCCTATTGCCACCAGGCGGCGCGGTCGCGGTTCGGCTCTTCGGCCCAGTTGGTGCCGTGCGCGACGATTGCGGAGATTTTTTCGGCGGTGGATCGGGGTGAGGTGGATGCCGGGGTGGTGCCGGCGGAAAATTCGGGGGAAGGATCGGTGGGGGCGACGCAGGACGCCTTGCTCGATACGTGCGCATGGATTGCTGGGGAGATTTATCTCCCTGTGCGGCATGCTTTGCTGAGCCGAACGGCGCAGGGTCCGATCCGGGTGGTCTACAGTCATCCGCAGGCATTGGCTCAGTGCCGGCACTGGTTGGCGACGCATCTGCCGGAGGCGAAGTTGGTGGAGGTGGCGAGCACGGCGGAAGGGGCGAGGCGTGCGGCGAAGGAGGGTGGGGCGGCGGCCTTGGCGAGTCCGCTGGCGGCGACGTTGTATCGGCTGAAGATCCGGCAGCGGGATGTGCAGGACCGGGTGGGGAACACCACGAGATTCCTTGTTCTAGGGCAGGACCCGGTGCCGGCGACGGGGAAGGATCGAACCAGCCTGGTATTCAGTTTGCCGCACCGGGCGGGAGCTTTGCACTGGGCGTTGGGGATTTTTTCGGCGCGGAAACTGAATTTGCTGAAGGTGGAGTCCCGGCCCGCCCCGGGGAAGCCTTGGGAATATGTCTTTTTCGTGGATGTGCGTGGTCACGCCGACCGCCCGGAACTCCAGCGGGCGCTGGCTGCCTTGCGGAAACAGACGCAAGGCCTGCGCGTCTTGGGCAGTTATCCGGAAGAGCGCTGACCATGGCCGAAGAAAACGCTCCGCCTCCGGCGGGCGGCGAGGCCGATACCGCCAAGAAAAAGCTCCGGCTCAAGGTTACGCGGGTCGAGGAGAACAAACCGCGGGTCCGTCGGAGGATTTTGGCGCCCAAGCCCGCGGCCGAGCCCGGGACCGGGGGAGCCTCCCCGGCAACGGAAGAAAAGCGGGTTGGGGCGGGCCGGATTTTCCGGGAGCTGGGTCGGAAGGCTTGGGGGGTGGCGAAAGGGTGGAGCCGGAACGTTTGGATCGGGATCGGGGCGGCAATCGGGATCATGGTTTTGTACGGGGTGTGGACCGAGTGGCGAAAGACGGTGGTCCGGGTGAAGGTGGAGTTGAACGAGGTCCGACTGGGGGACAAACCCGAGGTGCTGGTGCTGTATGATTTCAGCGAGCGGCTGGCGGGATTGCGCCGGGACTACGGGCGGCGATTGGCGCCGTTACAACCCCAGATCCGGGAAATTGAAAAGACGCTGATCCTTGCCAAGGCGGATGCGGCCGGCACCACGGAAAAGATGCGCATGATGGAGCAGGCTTTGGGAGAGGAAAAAACAAAAAGCCTGAAGACGGTCGAGGAGAATCAGGCTTCCGTCCGGCGCCTTTGGATCGAGGAGGCTGGTCTTTTGGACCAGGAGTTTGATGACCGCTTGAAGGAGTTTCTGGAAAAGGTGGAGGGGAGGGCGCGGGACCTGGGTCTTTTTTACCATCCCGAGGAGGACGAGGATTTGCAGCAGGCGGAAATCATCGCGAATGAATTCCGTCTGGCTTTGTACCGCGCCCCGCCCAGCATCCGGCTTCCCGAGCAGTTTGCCTGGATCGAGAAGGAACTGAAGGAGTGGCACCGCTTCGAAAAGGAATGGAAGACCCGGTACCAGGGGCTGGGAGCCAAGGCCAGAAAGCTCCGCAATCCCGGGGGGGACAATCCGGAACTGAGGCAGGACCAGAAAAAACTCCAGGCCCGGGAGCTGGACAGGTTCCGGGGGGATTCCCAGATGATCCAAAAGGAAATTCAGGAGTACGAGGAAAGGCTCAAGGATTTGAGGGAAAAGGAGTCCTTGGCCAAAGGACCTTTTGAGGAGGACGTGAACACGATTCCCGAGTCTTTTCTTTGTCTGAGGATCCCGCTGGAAGAGAGTCTTGCCCAGATTGCGGTGGAGGGAAAAGTGGCCGAGGCTCCCCCGGGTGCGCTGCGAATCGTCCTCCGAGGAAAAAGGAGCGGCCAGCCGGCATGGGCCATCCGCCCCTTCAATCCGGTCCCCCACAAAAAAATCGAGGTGATTTTTCGGGACGAGGATTTCCGGGAGATTGGCGATTGGCTGGAGACGGAATAGGTCGCCGGGGATCCTTACGGGTTTTGCGGCTCGCGCTCAGTACCCGCCGCGGGCCAAAAGAAGGCGGCGGGGTGCTTGGTCAGGATGGGTGGTTGCTTTCCCCCTTAGCGTTCCTCCAGGTGAGGTATTTTTTCACGTCTCGGGAAAGCAGGGTTAGAAAAACCCCGAAAACGAAGGCATCGTCAATGATCCCGATGCCGGGGAGCGCGTCGGGAATCAGGTCGAGGGGATTGACCAGATAGGCAACGCCCAGGAAGGCGCCCAGCAGGGTTCCGGTCGGCCATTTTCGGTAACGGAACGTCAGCAGATCCCTGCCCATGGTCGGGACGGATCGGATCAGGGTGGGCCAGTCCGCGGAAACGGGGGATGGACGCGGGGGATTCATGGAGATGTCGGAATAGGGTCGGGTTCCATGGGACGCTGTTGTCTTAAGCGGTGCTCGCGGAAAAAGGAAGTTTTCCTGGTTGGCCGGGCGCTGCAAGGAGAGGAGCCTTTGAACCGACCGGGCCCGCCAGCTTTCCAGGCGATTTTCAAAAACGAGGGCAAGGCCCACGGACGCCAAGGTGGAGACAAGGAGAAGAAGAAGGGGGGAAAGCGCGGCTCCATAGCTCCCGCCAGGACCGAGCAGCAGCCAGCGGATGGGGACATGAATCAGATAGAGGGGGTAAGAAAGGGATCCCAGCAAGGAGTCCAACCGGGAGGATCGGGTTGCCTGAAAAAGACCCGGCAGGGCGAAAAAGACCAATCCCCACCAAACCAGATCGGTGCCGGCGGCCGGCAGCTGGGGCCAGGCGAAGAACATGCCGAGCAGGACCAAAAGGCCGGCGAGAAGTCGGGCCGGCGGCATTTTTCCGGAAATCCACTCCCGGTGGCGGTAGGCAAGGAAGCCCAGGAGGAAAAAGACACACTGGGGAGGGAAAAACTGGTATTCCCATTTGGAGCTTTCCCCTTCCGGGCTCAGGATCCTGAAAACCATCTTCAGGGCAAAACTGAAGGCCGCCACCAGAAGGAGGGTTTTTGTTCGCCAGCGGCGAATCCAAGGGACGCAAAGATAAAAAAGGACCTCGAATCCGATGGTCCAAGCCTGGGGCAAAACAAGCATGCGTTCCAAAAGGATTCCGCCGAAGTCACCCCCCAAGGGAAGAAGACGGGGGCCGGTTTCGGTGTAGGAAAAGAGGCACGGCAAATCGATTCCCACCAGGGCCATCTGCACGAGGACCAGCAGGGAAACGAGAAAGCCGTGCCCCGCGTCCCAGGCGTGTGCGTAAAAAGCGAGCCGGTCGGCCCAATTTCCCTGCCAGAGGGAAGCGGCCACGAGGATGGCCAGGGCAAAGGCCAAGGTCAGGTAATACAAGGGGTAAATTCTGAGAAAACGGCTGAGGTAAAAGACCCTGGTATGGGAGCCATACTTGGTTTCCAGAATCAGCCCCATATAAAAGCCAGAAATCATGAAAAAGCTCGTTACCGCGACACCGGCATTCAAAAGGCCGGGATAGGACGGGTTGTGGGCGTGGGTCCACACAACGGCGGCAGCCAGGAGATAGCGAAATAGCCCCATCAGTTCTCCTGGGAATTCCTTGTGGGGATAAATCGTTGCATGAAGAGGGGGACAGGAAAGGGCAGGGAATTCGTGTACCCCGTGACGGGGATCCTGCAAGAGGCAATGCCCCGGCGACCGGGATGAGGGCTCGACCTGACCTTCGGAACGCCTAGGATGACGCAGTGAGGCTGTTCTTGGTCACGATTCTTGGGGCATGTCTGTGGGGAACCCTTTGGGGTCAATCCCAAGGGCAGGATGCGTTGTTGCAGTTGGTTGCCGCGGCGGTGAATCCGGATGCCGAAGGAGACGCCAAGGAAAGGATGCGCAAAGGGCTGGCCGCCTTGGTTGATCTTCAAACCGGGGGCATGGCTCCCGAGGAGGCTCTTCTCAAGGCGAAAACCCAAGCCGGTTTGGGGGAGGCATCGCAAAAGCCCTCCAAGATGTTGATGGAGATTTTTAGCCTGAACCAGAATCGCTGGGGAGATCCGGCGACTTTGGATGCCCTTCGCGCCGGGCGCATGCCCGAGCCGCCGCTGAAGCGGCCTTGAGGGGTTTATTTTCCGTGAGGCTGGGGCAACCAGTCGGGCTTCACCGGATTCGCCATGGTGACCTTGCGAGGGGCGGTCGGCGTCAACTCCCCGGAACGTCCGCCGTCCTGGTCGCCATCGCGGTCCTGGGCTTGCAGGCTGCAAAGAGATAGTCCGCCAACAAGGAGCATTCCTAAGAGAAATCTCATGGG
>DFCD01000035.1:0-164 GCA_002366885.1 Verrucomicrobia bacterium UBA3063 | reverse complement strand
CAGAAATCAGGGGGAAGGCGTGGCCTGGTATCGCAAGGCGGCCGAACAAGGGCATGCCGAGGCGCAATTCAACCTAGGGGGGTGTCTTCTGCAGGGCTACGGAGTCGCCGCCAACGCAGCGGAGGCCGTCCGCTGGTGGCGCGAATCCGCCGGGCAGGGTTTTC
>DFCD01000044.1:1504-3480 GCA_002366885.1 Verrucomicrobia bacterium UBA3063 | reverse complement strand
AAAATCCCCGTTGGTCACGAGGTTGACGGCAAAGCCCCGGCTGACGAGGAACCCGCCAAGCAGAAGAGCCGCAAAAGTTCGACTCATGCCAATTGGGATGCGGCTTTTATTTCCTCCGCCGCAACGCCACTAACCCGCCCAAACCGAGCACGAGCAACGAGAGAGAGGAGGGCTCGGGAACCGAAGGCGAAACAGGCGCAGCCTGATCGATGTAAAAAGCATCCATCCCGAAGCAAGAAAATTGGGTCATGGGAGAGGTGATCACAACTTTGTCGACGACATCGAAAAAGGAATCGAAAAAAACATCCTTGGTCGTATTCAAACCCCAATCCTCCGAAGGGAGCTGCACATTGGAACCTTGCTGCGATCCATTGAGCCAAGCTTGAGCATATACAATCTCATTCCCGGAGGCAGCTCCACCTGGGTGGTCCGTGTCAGACGTGAGAACAAAATAGTTAAAATCGAAAGTACCCCCATCCACCTTGGTAATCTCAATGCTTGTCATTTCTCCAACTCCCCAATGGCCATGGATTACGTCGTTAGAGCCACCATAGTAATTACCAATCGAACCACCATAGCCTCCAACGTAGTCAAATTTGAAACCATTTTCTATGTAATAGTCTACCTCGCGGAATGTTTTGGTTCCATCGGTAACACCGCTTGTCACCGAAGTTGGTGTAAAGTTTACATCAAAAACCGTCATGTTTCCATAGGCAGTGCCACCGGTAAAAGTGACCACGGCAGCCGGCGCAATCGCTGCCAAGCAGAGGGAAAGGGCAAATATGGAACAGATTTTTTTCATAAATGAGTGGTTCCTTGAATTTCGATTATCTAACCACAAGGTGTCCATTTTACAAGGGGTAGAATGTGACGATCCAGTTACATCTTAAGGAATTGATGGACAGTGCTTTGACTTAAAATGCCGCGATGGACGACAAGGAATAACTTACAGACAGAAGGAAACTTAGTGGCTCAAATGCAAAATTTCCCGCAGGCGAAAACTCCCTGAGGGAGACCGGAGGATCCTACTGGATTCCAGTCCGTCGTCCCAGAACGCTTTCCACCCCCCTTCCCGGGAAACGTTCCCGCTGACGTAAATTTCAGGCCCTCAGCACGATCCCCTTCCGTTGAAAGGTGGGTCGGTCCAGATCCTCGGTTCCCTTGACTGTCGGGGACGACTGGGCGAACCGGCCGGTGTTCTTGTCGAATTCAAACTCCTTCTGGGATGCAATGAACTTCTTCCGGCGGGAAACCTTCTCTTTTCCCTCCACCGGCGTCTCCACCTTTCTCACCTCGGCTCGCGCCTTGGGCAGGACGCTCTCCTCGCTCCGCCGCGTCACCAACAGGGTCATGCTCAGGGTCTCGCTTTTTTCCGGATGGATCGCCGCCCCGGCGGAAATCGGCAGATCCACCGGCAGCTTCGCCCGCAACTTTTCGAGAATCTCGTGGAACTCGTTCAGCGACGTCTCCGGCCCGGTGATCACGCTGACGAGGATCCGGTTGCCATGTTTCCAGGCCTTTCCATCCTCCAGCATGATATCCTCCACCACCGCCTCGATGACGGCCTCCTCTCTTCCCTCGCCGCTCGCCTCGGCCACACCAGCCCAGGCATTTTCCAGATAGCCGACCGCATCGGCACCTGGCCCGACGGCCTCTTTCAACTCCGCCGCGCCCAGGTGCTGCAGCCCGTCCTTCTGCATCACGTGAACCAACCCGTGAATCGTTCGGGCCATCGCCTTGTCCATCGCCCGCTGGGCCTCCTTCAAATCCTTGGCCAGCGACGTTTCCAGCAACCGGTCACAGCTAAAGGTCAGCACGACATCCGCCGATTTCCGCAGTTCCGCGAGGCAGTGCGTGGCCCGGTCCCGGCGGCGACTCCCCTCGAAGGAGAACGGCGTCACCGCCAGCACCACCACCTCGGACGCCTGTGCCTTCAATCTGCGCACGAGGCTTGGCCCCAGAACCGGACCCGTCCC
>DFCD01000044.1:0-1403 GCA_002366885.1 Verrucomicrobia bacterium UBA3063 | reverse complement strand
CCGGTGCCCATGCCATGAACCCGTTCCGGTGCCACGAGAATTTTCCTCTGGGCCACGGTGGCGCGGAGGGCCAATGCATCGGTGTCCACGCAGACGGTGCGGTGCTCCCCCTCGCAACTGACGGCAAGGTTGTCGAGAACGGCGGCTCCGGTTCCCCCGACGGCCAGGATGGCAACGGGGCTTTTTTCGTGGTGGAGGGTATTCATGGTGTTGGGCTCCTTGTTTGGTGGGTTCGCTGCCTGCTAAAAACGCATCGCGGAAAACATCCGGCCGATGGATTGGGACCATTTTTTCAGGCCCTGGGGCCGACCGGCCTCCCGCAACTCGTGCTCCGCCGCATAACGAAGCGTGCCGAGAACCGAGGCCAGCTCGGGCCGTTCCAGATCCCCCTGCTCGCCGAGAAAATCGCGCGCCCGCCCGATGCGCACCGGTTTGGGGAAAATCTCCGAGGCGAGGCGGGCGAGACCGCGCATCCGCGCCCCCCCGCCGGTGATGACCACCTCGCTTTCCACCACTCCCCAAAGCCCCTGGTTCCCGATGTCGTCCCGGACCATTTCCAGGATTTCCGCCATGCGGGCCTGCAGAACCTGCACCATCGCCTGCTTGTAAAAAGTGCGTCCGTCAAAACTGATCTCCCGCGGGAGGTTGATTTTTTCGTCCGCCTCCTCCGGAGCCAGCGCCAGTGTGCCCAACTCCTTTTTGAGCTTTTCCGCCCGGGCATAGGGAATTTCCAGCCCGATCGAGAGGTCCTGGGTCAGGTGATCCCCCCCGACCCCGTGCACCGCGGAATGAATCACCGCACCCTCGTTCCAGACGCTCACATCGGTGACCCCGGCGCCGAGATCGATGACCACGGCGCCCCGCCGGCGACCTTCCTCCGGAAGGACGGCGAGCCCGGAGGCATAACTGGAAAAGGTGCAGCCTTTCACCCTGATTTTCTGGTCGGCAAAGCACTGGACGCCGGTCTTCAGGCGGGTGTGTTTACCGGTGACGAGGTGGTAGTGGGCCTCGATCTGCTCCGTGTGGACGCCCAGCGGATGGACCGAGGCAACGCCGCGGTCGAGCGAATAGCCCCGGAGGAGCTCATGAAGGACGGCGTGATCGCGCGGCAGCGGCAGATGGGCNNGCCACCCGGACGGATTCATTGCGCGAGGCCAGATGGGTTCCGCTCAAATTCAGGTAAACCTCGGAAACCTCGGCCTGGGTTCGCCGTTCTGCGTCGGCCAGGGCCATCCGGGCGGCCAACCGGGCATGTCCGAAGTCGGTGACCTCCGCCTTGCGCATCCCGGCGGAAGCGGATTCGCCCACGCCGAGAAGCGTGAGGGAACCGTCCGCGGTGAGTTCCGCCACGGCCACGGCCATTTTTTGCGTGCCGAGATCGGCGGCGATGATGATTTCGTTGG
>DFCD01000135.1 GCA_002366885.1 Verrucomicrobia bacterium UBA3063 | reverse complement strand
CCTGCGGTGGGAAAGAAAGGCAGAGCCAAAAACTCCCCCCGCACCATCTCATCCGCGGCCAACCGGTAACGGGAGGCCATGCCGGTCACCACAACCAGGCAAAGCAGGAAGAATGGTTTGAAGACAGCCGAAAGCCCGTCGGAGACGAACAAATGCAGCCACGAGGGTGGGAGCACCCGGCTGGAGGGACAAAGACTCCAAACGAGAATCCCCAGCGAGCTCAGCAAGGCGAGCAGCGGGATCCGGCGGCGGATTCGCTCCGGAGCCAAAGAGTCCACGAGGATCAACCCAACGCCAGCCAGGGTCAGCAGGATTTCAGGGGAAAACCATTTACTCATGGAGTCACCATTCTTTCGAGCACCGGTCGTGCCGGCCCGTATACCACCAAGGGGATCACGCCGACCAACAACAGGGCCAACGTCAGCAATGCAAAGGGCCACGTTTCCCTCAAACCATGAAGGTCAGTCACCCCCTCGGCCTCGACCGCCGGGCTCATCGGTCCAAAAGCCATCGCCCGCACCGCCCGGAGCATCGCCACCGCGGAAAGCACCACACCCCACGCCGCCACTCCTACGAGCAACGGATGGGCGGTCCAAGAACCGAAGAAGATCATGATTTCCCCCGCGAAGTTCGCCAAACCCGGCAAACCGATGGACGCCATCGCCGCAATCACCAGATAAAACCAGAGTTGCGGCGTCCGCTTCGCCAATCCGCCAAGATCCCGCATCCAGGAAGTTCCGGTGCGGCGACTAATCTCCCCGGCAACGGCAAAACCCAGGGCTGCGCTGAGACCGTGCCCCACCATCAGGGTCACCGCTCCCGCCAGGCCCAAAAGCGTCCCGCTGATCAGCCCAAGGAACACCGTTCCCATGTGCATCGCGCTGGAGAATCCCAGTAGCCACCGGAAATCCCTTTGCTGCAAGGAGGCGAGTCCGAGGTAGAGAATATTCCCCGCCAGCAACAATCCCACGATCCAGGAGATTTCTTTCCATCCATCCGGCACCATCGGCAGAGCCACGCGGATCAGACCATACAGGCCGAACTTTTTCAGGACGCCGGCATGCAGCATCGCCGCCGGGGCCGGTGCCGAGGCGTAGCCACCCGGCGCCCAACTGTGAAAAGGGACGAGGGAGACCAGAGTGCCGAATCCTATCAAGAGCAAGATGGCCAACCCATGCTGGGTTCCCAGCGAGAGCGGGTTGGCTTTCAGGGTTTCCGACAATACCCTCCAGTCGAGACTCCGGGCCGTCTCCGGCATGGCCAAAAACAGACCGATCAAACCCACCAACAGCACCATACTCCCGAGCATCAAGTACAAGGTCATCCGCCAGGCTGCTCCCGAGCGATCCCCATGTCCCCACATCCCCACCAACAGGAAGGTCGGAATCAGCGCCACTTCGTGGAAACTGAAGAAATAAAACAGGTCGACGGAAAGGAAGGCTCCGAGTGCCCCAAGGCCGATCAACAGAAGGCAGATGTAGTATTCCTTCTCCCGTTTGATTCCTTTTCTCGCAGAGCCGATGGCGGCGAGGGTGACGACGAGCGTCAGCCACAGCATGGAAAGACTCAAACCATCCAGCCCCAGAATGAATTTCGCCGGAAAGACCTCCCGGGCGGGAATCGGATCAGGGCCAAACAGAAGCTCCCCGGAACGCAGCACGACCCCCGAAGCCAGAAATCCGGGGATTAGATTCAAGACCGAAGCCCCGAGGGCGGTGGCTTTCGGTTTCGCACCCAGCGCGATGGCAACCACGCCGATCAGCGGAATGAGCAGAATCGCGGGAAGCGTCAGGGAAAGGCTCATGCCGCCACCTTCCAAAGCAGCCAACCGATCACTCCCATCACTCCGAGAATGAAAACCGCCGCGTAAAACTGAACCTGCCCACACTGCACCAACCGAAGCCCCTGCCCCGCGGAGCGGGCCAGCACGCCTGAGCCCCGGACCAGAAAACCCCGCACCACCCAACCTTCAAACGCATCCGCCAGGCGCCCCAACCCATCCTGGGTGGCCACCAGAACCCGCTGGTAAAATTCGTCGACGTAAAATTTCCCCTGAAGAAGGGCAAGGTGGAGCGGATCCTTGATGACATCCCGATAAAGAAAATGGGCGGGTAAGAATCCGGCCACCGCCACGATCAGGGATACCCAGAGGGTCCAAGCGTGATGGGGGTGCTCCGGTTTCATCCCGAGGAACTCCGCCACCGGGAACATTCCTCCGAACACGGAAAGCACCGCCAGAATCAACATGGGCACCACCATTACGGGCGGCCCCTCGTGCGCGTGCTTGGCATTTTCCGTGCGCGGCTTGCCATCGAACGCAACCAGGATCATCCGCAACATGAAGAAAGAGGTGAAAAATCCTGCCAGCATGGAGCAGGCCGCCAATCCCGGGCGGTCAGAGGTTGCCGCAAAGATCGCGTCCTTGCTCCAGAAACCGGACAGGGGTGGAATCGCCGCCAGGGCCAGAGTTCCCACCCAGGTCACCAGGAAGGTGAACGGCATCCGCTTGCGCAGGCCACCCATCTTCCAGATGTCCTGTTCATCATGACATCCATGGATGGCGGAGCCCGCCGCCAAAAAAAGCAGGCATTTGAAAAAGGCGTGCGTGACCAGGTGGTACATGCCGGGTCCGGGAATGTTTAATCCAACTGCCATCACCATGTAGGCGATTTCCGACAGGGTGGAATAGGCCAGGATCCGTTTGATGTCGTTCTGTTGGCAGGCAATCAGGGCCGGAAGCAAAGTCATGAGCGCGCCGATCCACGCGATTGTGTTCATCGTCACGTCACTCACCTCGAGAATCGGCAAAACCCGGATCAACATATACACGCCCGCCACCACCATCGTGGCTGCATGCAGAAGCGAAGAGACGGGCGTCGGGCCTTCCATGGAATCAGGCAACCAGACGTGCAAAGGAAGCTGGGCGGACTTCCCGAGACAACCGCAGAGCAGGCCCAGGCCGACGGCGGTGACCGCCCAGAAAGGGGCTCCCGCCGCAGCCCGGCTCGGGAGATCGGCAAAGCTGATCGTCCCAAAGAGCGACCAGGCCCCAAGAATTCCCAGCATGAAACCAAAATCCCCAATCCGGTTGACAAGAAACGCCTTGTTGGCGGCCGCCCCGGCGGCCGGCCGGTCATGCCAGAAGCCGATCAGCAGGTACGAGCTGAGGCCGACCAATTCCCAAAAGATAAACATCGTGACGAGGTTGTCGGCGAAGACGATTCCGAGCATGGAGAAGACAAAGAGCGACAGCTCCGCAAAGAACCGGCCCCGGCAGGCGTCTTTGGCCATGTAACCCAGGGAATAAATGTGGACGAGTAGCGCCACCCCGGTGACCAACGCGGCCATCAACCTGGCCAGCGGGTCGGCCACCAACCCGAACCCCGCCTTCAGGCCTCCCAGTTCAATCCATGGAACCGCCGGTGCGGCCATGCCGCCGGCCGGCGTGCCGGCATTGAGAAGCAGCAGAGATCCCAAAAAACTACCCAAACAGGCGGCCACCGACACCGGCACGGCAACCCGGGGAAACGGGTAAAGAAAAAGCCGGATCACGATCGCCGAGATCAGCGGCAACAGCAGGATGAGATACGGGGCGTAGGCGATCATTTAGAATTTAAGGGAGGAAAAATCCTCCGCCGAGGTGCTCTTTTTCAGCCGGAAGATGGCCACCAGAATCGCCAGTCCGACCGCCACCTCGGCCGCAGCGACGGTGATGACAAAAAAGACCGCCACTTGTGGATCAGGAATGCCCTTGAAGCGGGCGGCGGCAACCAGAGCGAGGTTGGCAGCGTTCAGCAACAGCTCCAACGACATCATCACGATCAGCAGGCTTCGCCGCAACAGGACCCCGGCCAGGCCCACCAGAAAGAGCAGCCCACTCAGGGCCAAATAATGACCCAGGGTAATCTCCCCGAGGATCATGGACTCGGATCCCGGCGACAAAGAACGACCACCCCAATGGTGGCGACCAGCAGCAAAACCCCCGTGGTCAAAAAGAGCGGCGCGTAGGAAGTGAACAGGAGTGTTCCCAGCTCCTTGGCCCCGAAAGGCATCGCATGGGACGACCAGCGCAGCGGTTCCCGGGCTGCCGGAAACGTCGCCACCAGCTTGGGGACACCGGCCACCACCGCGACAGCTCCGACCAAGACCGCCCCCGCCTTCGCCCAAGGCACCGGCCTCCGAGCCTCCGCCTTCACGTCCAGCAGCATGATCACGAAAAGAAAAAGAACCATGACAGCTCCCGCATAGACAATCACTTGAACCGCCGCCAAAAACGTTGCCTCCAGGGTGATAAAAAGAGCGGCCTGCAAAACGAGCGCCAAAACGAGGCAAACGGCGTTCGTCACAGGGTTCCGGAGGGTCACCACAGCCGTGGCGGCCGCCAACAGGCCGACGGCCAGGCTCCAGAAGAAAATTTGTTCCATCCTTGTGATCTTTCGGGGGTTGCGTGAGGTTAAATCCCCTGCAACAGCGGTCAATGGAGTTATCTTATTTTTGTCTCAAGAATTGAAGATTTCGTAAGCCTAAACGT
>DFCD01000140.1:1251-4639 GCA_002366885.1 Verrucomicrobia bacterium UBA3063 | reverse complement strand
CCATCGCCGTCATGGCCATGCTTTCCATGGCCGGAATCATCATCTCCCTCGACGCCTTCGGCCCCATTACGGACAACGCCGGGGGGATCGCCGTGATGTCCGGCCTGCCCAAGCAGGTCCGCGAGCGCACCGATGAGCTGGATGCCGTCGGCAACACCATGAAGGCCGTCACCAAGGGCTACGCCATCGCCTCGGCCGGGCTCGCCTCCCTGGTCCTCTTCGGCAGTTATGTTCAGGAACTCAAGGCCCACTTCCTCGCCATGCATACCGCCATGCCCAGTCTCGAGTTCTCCCTGGTCGAACCCAAGGTGATCATCGGCCTTTTTATCGGAGGCCTCCTTCCCTTCGTCTTCACCGCCCGCTCTATGGATGCCGTGGGCGTGGCCGCCGGCGCCGTCGTCCGCGAAGTGCGCCGCCAGATTGCCGCCAAGCCCGGCATTCTCACGCATAAGGACAAGCCGGACTACGGCACCTGCGTCGACATCGTCACCCAAGCCGCCCTCCGCCAGATGATTATTCCCGCCCTGCTTCCCGTTATTTTCGTCGTGGGCGTGGCCGCCATGCCCGGCCTCGGCCCCGTGGTCCTCGGCGGTGTCCTCGTCGGCACGATCGTGACCGGCCTGTTTGTGGCCATTGCCATGACCTCTTCCGGCGGGGCCTGGGACAACGCCAAGAAGTTCATCGAGGAAGGCAACTTTGGGGGCAAAGGTTCCCCGGCCCACGCCGCCGCCGTCACCGGCGACACGGTGGGCGATCCCTACAAGGATACCGCCGGGCCGGCTATCAACCCGATGATCAAAGTCGTCAATATCGTCGCCATTCTCGTCATCCCCATTTTCTTTTAGCCCAAAAGCGCAAAGGCGGACCTTTCCCAAACCATCCCCCATGGATGGCCGCCCCCCTAGACTTTCCGGAAAACGGGATTAAATTTTGTTGAACACGTTCACATGAAGGATTTTTCGACGTTTCCATCCGTCTTTTTTCGGCCTGTTTGCCTGTCCCTAGCCGCCGCTCTGGGAACCGTCGCTCCCTGCCTCGCGTGGGAGCTGAAAATTCAGCCACAAACGGAAATTGTCTGGGACTCGGTTTCCGGAAACAGCTATCAGATCCAATTTTCCACCAAGGAAAACCCCGGAACCTGGACGGATCTGGGATCTCCCTCGGTCGGAAACGGAGCCTCGCAAACCAGCACGGACCCGGTCCGCAGCGGATTCCGGACATACCGCGTCATGGAAACCGTCCCGGGATCGGGAGAGGTCCTGATCCAAACCAACGCCTTGTCCGCCGCAAATCCCGGCTTTGAGTCCGGCTCCTTGGGCTGGGATATGGGATCGGTGCACACGGTCTCATCGGCGGATGCGCATAGCGGAACTTCCTCCCTGCGGAGCCTCATTCCGGGCGGCGCCACGGGAGCCCAACTGGTAAAAACCGTTCCCACCATCCTTCCCGGGAGTGCCTACACTTTTTCCTTTTGGGCCAAGCAGGTCAGCGCCGGGACCTCTTATGTCCAGTATTACAAAATCGAGTGGCTGGCCGCCAACGGCGCCGTCACCACGGCAGGCTGGGTCAATTTTTCCGGAGGAAGCGCCGCCTGGTCGAAAATTTCCGCGAGCCCCATCCCGGCCCCCACCAACGCCGTCAGCGCCCGTTTGGTTTTTTATTTTGCCACCGGGGCTGTCCCCGGAGCCATCGGGGAGGTTTGGCTGGATGACGTTGCCTTGGAATATCAGACCAGCGGGGGCCCGGCGGTGCCGGCCCAAACGAGGCAAGTTTCCTCCACCAACCGCCCGGTCCTGCGCCTGACCTGGCCGACGCTCGCCGGTGTTTCCTATCAGCCGGAGGCGACCACCTCCCTGCGGACACCGGCCTGGTCCGGCCTCTCCGCCCCGCTCACCGGCACCGGGGCGGAAATGTCCGTCAACGTCCCCGCAGAAGGAACGGGCAAGTTTTACCGGGTTGCCCGCCCGATTCTCCAGCCGGCGGCTCCCGCCAACCTGCGGATCGTGCCAACCGGACTTCAGGACTCCCTGACGGTTGCCTGGGATTCCTCCGCCTCCCCCGGGGTGACGGGATACCGGATCCTCTACGGCACCTCCCCCGGCAATCTGGACCAGTCGATCGATCTCGGGAACGTGCAGACCGTCACCCTTCCGGGCCTGACGCAGGGGCAAACCTATCACTTGACCGTGATTGCCTACTCCGTTGACGGGAACGGCCCCGTCGGAACAACCACCCTCACGGCCCAGCCGGAAACCGAGCCCGTTTTCCAACCCCTCTTCACTGCCGCCACCTCCCTGCAACCCGATCCTGTGACGGAAACCGCCGAGGCAAAAGTCACCCGCTGGGCGGATCGTGCACGCGACCGCCACGCCCGGGAGGGCATCGTCCGTGGGGATGCCTACCGCTACGACCACTATCTCACCTGGTATTGGGAGCAACGCATGCTGGAACTGGAAATTATCGACCGGGTCGCCAAGGGCGGAAATTCCATCACCTTCAACTTCCTCACCTACGCCGAGCTCAATCCTGCCGAATTCCGCGCCTTCTTTTTTCCCCAAAACAGCCCCACCGCCCTCGCCACCTACCATCACAATGTCCAGGCCACCTTGGTCTCCACCAACGCCTCCGTCCGCTTTCCGGGGGAAACGGAGTTCCACTACACCACGACCATTTCCTCCAAGGTTCCTGAAAACCGGCCGCTCCAGATCGGGGACAAAATGGAGCTGGAAATCAGCCAGTTCATCCTCGCGCCGAGGAACGGCCGGAACAACTATTACGGCACCACCTTCCTTTACATCGTCGGGAGGGGAATCGTTCCTTGGTACGCCAAGGAATGGGAGGATGCATCCTCGCCGGTGGCCGGCATAACGTCCTTCGATTCCTCCATCCTTCCCGAAGACACCTGGCTTGGCGGCCAGACCACCCTGCCTTACCAGTACTCCAACGAGCCGGAAAATCGCTTCAAACAGATGGCGGGAAACATCACTCCCGAGAACGGGCAGCCCTTCATGCTCGGCCGCCGCATCCATCACACGGACTTTCTCACCGGGGCGCACTCCGAGGCCGGCAATCCCGTCTTCACCAACCATGTTGGCAAGCTCGGCCCCAAATTTGTCGCCCAGAGTTGCGTGGCTTGCCATATCAACAACGGGCGCTCCCTCCTTCCCTCTCCGGGCTCCTCCCTGACCATGGCCGTCGTCAAGGTGGGCACTTCCGCGGCCGGCGATCCCCACCCGGTACTGGGAGAACAGTTGCATCCCGGATCCACCACCGGAACTCCCGAGGCCGGAGTCACGCTTTCCGGCTTCACCTACACCAACGGCACCTATGGGGACGGAACTCCCTACTCCCTCCGCAAACCCCAATACCAATTCTCCGGGGTCACCCC
>DFCD01000140.1:427-1136 GCA_002366885.1 Verrucomicrobia bacterium UBA3063 | reverse complement strand
GCCGATCCCCTCGACGCCAACGGTGACGGCATCTCCGGTCGGGCCCACTACGTCCCGGATCCGACCAACCCGTCCGCCATCCGGCTCGGACGGTTCACCCCCAAGGCCAACCAGGCCAAGGTGGTCCACCAAATCGCCTACGCCCTCAATCGCGACATGGGAGTCACCTCCTCCCTCTTCCCCATTCTGGACGGCGACACTTCCTCCGGACCCGTGGAGATCAGTGAACAGGACCTGGACCTGCTCAACCGCTATGTGGCCCTTCTCGGCGTCAGTGCCCAACGCGGTTTGGGGGATCCCGAGGTGACCCGGGGAAAACAACTTTTCACCACCGCCTCCTGCGTGCAGTGCCACACCGCCACCCTCACGACCAGCGCCTATCACCCGATGGGCGAACTGCGCAACCAGACCATCCACCCCTACACGGACCTTCTTCTCCACGACATGGGTCCCGGCCTGGCCGACAACATGGATGAGGAAGGAGCCTCGGGATCGGAATGGCGCACGGCTCCCCTTTGGAACATCGGGTTGAGCGCCGGTGTCAGCGGAGGGGAAGGGTATCTCCACGACGGCCGGGCACGGACAATCGAGGAAGCCATCCTCTGGCACGGAGGCGAAGCCGAGGCCTCCAAGGAAATTTTCCGCACGATGCCAGCAAGCGACCGCGTCGCCCTGGTGAAGTTTTTGAAATCCCTGTGAGCCACCGCCC
>DFCD01000140.1:0-399 GCA_002366885.1 Verrucomicrobia bacterium UBA3063 | reverse complement strand
GTTTGCACCGTTAGCTTAGTGGTAGAGCGCCACCTTGACACGGTGGAGGTCAGAGGTTCAAGTCCTCTACGGTGCACGGAGGTCAGTAAGGAAAAAAAGTCGGAGAAACGCGTTGAAACAGTTTTTGTCCGTGGACGACTTCATCTCGCAAGCCCCTCGGGAGGCCCAGCCCAAGCTCCGCGAATTGCGTCGCTGGATCCTCTCCATCCTTCCGCAAGCCCACGAAAAGATTTGGTACGGGGTCCCCTTTTACCACGAATGCGGAGAGGTGGCGGGCTTCAGCGTGGCCAAACATCACATTAGCCTGGGCCTGGGAGCCGGGGTGTTGCCCGCGGAACGCCGAAAAAAACTGGAAGAAATGGGCTACCGCACCGGTCAATGCACGGTGCAGATCCGATT
>DFCD01000117.1:32767-33008 GCA_002366885.1 Verrucomicrobia bacterium UBA3063 | reverse complement strand
CCCACCCTTTGCCAACGGGGACGCCCATGTGGGGCATGCCCTCAACATGGTGCTTAAGGATATCGTCCTGAAAAGCCGGTCCATGGAAGGCAGGAAGGCGCCTTTTGTCCCGGGCTGGGACTGTCACGGCCTGCCGATTGAGCACAAGGTGGTGACGGAGGAGAAACTAGCCGGCGCGGGCCCGGAAGTGATCCGCAAGAAATGCGAGGAGGTGGCCAGACATTTCATCCACCGGCAAAAG
>DFCD01000117.1:17589-32727 GCA_002366885.1 Verrucomicrobia bacterium UBA3063 | reverse complement strand
CCCGCCTACGAGGCAGCCGAACTCCGCATCCTCGCGGATTTGGTGGAAAAGGGGATGGTCTACGAGGGGCTCCGTCCGGTTCATTGGAGCACCGGATGCCGGACAGCCTTGGCGGAGGCGGAAGTGGAGTACGCGGACCGGGAGGATGAATCGGTTTATGTCCGGATGGAACTGAAGGACGCCAAGGATGAGGATTTGCTGGTCTGGACAACCACCCCATGGACCCTGCCGGCCAACCTTGCGGTGGCGGTTCATCCCGGAATGATTTATGTGCTGGCTGATTCCGGCAACGGCCGGAAAATCTGGTTGGCCAGAAGCCGGCTGGAGGCGGTGGCCAAGGCCGGGGGCAAGGACCTGCAGGTGTTGCGGGAGGTGAAAGGCAAGGAGTTGGAGCAAAGGGCCTACCGACATCCGTTGGTAGCCAGGGAAGGTCTGATCCGCGCGGCCGAGTTTGTGACGGCGGAATCCGGCACGGGAATGGTCCATATCGCCCCCGGCCACGGACACGAGGATTACGTGCTGGGGCGGCAGCACGGATTGGAGCCATTTTCTCCGGTCAACGAGGCCGGTAAATTGATGCCCGACTGTGGGATCAAGGAGATCGAGGGACAGAACGTCTTTGCGGCCAACCCGCTGGTGGCGGATCTACTGGAAAAGGCAGGCAAACTTTGGGCGAGGGAAAAGATCCAGCATAGTTATCCTCACTGCCCGCGGTCCAAGACCCCGATCGTATTTCGCTCGGTCCGCCAGTGGTTCATCCGCATGGATCAGCTCCGGGACAAGGCACTTCAGACTGTGGCGGAGGTCAAGTGGGTGCCGCATTGGGGGGAGAGCCGGATCCGCGGGGCTTTGGGAGCCCGGCCCGACTGGTGTATCTCGCGGCAGCGATCGTGGGGGTTGCCCATTCCCGTTTTTTACCAGCCGGACGGTGTCTCCATCCTCGATCCCAAGATCATCCGCAGGGTGGCGGATAGGGCGGAAAAGGAAGGGGCGGGATTCTGGTTCGCCGATTCGGATGAACAGCTGGCGAAAAGCTGCGGGGTTCCGGCGGAATGGAAAAGGGGCAGGGAGACCATGGATGTTTGGGTGGATTCCGGCTCCAGTTGGTCGGCCGTTTCCGGGGACGGCCGGGTGAAGTTTCCCGCCGATCTTTATCTTGAGGGAAGTGACCAACACCGCGGCTGGTTTCAAAGCAGCCTGCTGCTTTCCGTGGCCCTGACCGGGAAGCCGCCGTTTCGGACGGTGCTCACCAACGGTTTTGTGGTCGATCTGGATGGCAAGAAGTTGTCCAAGTCGCGGGGCAAACCGCCGGGATTGATGGAACTGGTCGACAAGTATGGCGCGGACGTGGTCCGGCTTTGGGTGGCCAGCGCGGATGCCAAGGAGGACGTGCCTTTTTCCTTGGAGATATTTGGCCGGGTCGGGGACAGCTATCGGCTGATCCGGAATTCCTTCCGGATCCTGCTGGGGAATTTGGCGGATTTCGATCCTGAAAAACATGCCGTCCCCGGAACGAAAAGAACCGCCCTGGACCGCTACATCCTGGCTAAGTTGGCCGAATTGTCCCGGAATGTCCGCGAGGCGTACGAGGCCTACAACTTTCCCGCGGTTTACCACTGCCTGAACCGGTTCCTCTCGGTGGAGCTGAGCGCCTTTTACATCGATGCCTGCAAGGACCGGATCTATTGCGATGCGGAAAATGACCCTGCAAGGCGTTCCGCCCAAGCGACCATGCATGAGATTCTCGACACGCTGGTCCGGTTAAGCGCGCCTGTGCTGGCCTTCACCGCCGAGGAGACCTGGGAACACATGACCGGAAAAACCAAAGGATCGGTTCACTTGCAGACCTTCCGCGAGGCGACCCCTCCCGCCGGTTGGACTGCTGAGGAAGGCTCCAAATGGGAAAAGCTTCTCGCTATTCGCGGTAAAGTGAATGAGGCTCTGGAGAAGGAACGGCAGGCGAAAAGGATCGGAAAGAGTCTTGAGGCGGAGGTTCAAATCAGGGGAGGCGGAATGGCGCCCGAGGACCTTGGTCTGCTGCGTGAGATCTGCCTGGTGAGTCATGGGGAGCTGCAAGCCGGTCCGGCCGAGGCCAGCGTCCAGGTGGCGCCGGCACGGGGCAAAAAGTGTGTCCGGTGCTGGAAACATGAGGAGACGGTGGGTCGGGATGCCACCCATACGGAGCTTTGCGGGAGGTGCCTGGAAGTGGTGAAGGGAAAGAGGGCTTGAGGTCAGGCCGGCACGGCGGCGGGTGTTTCTGGCCGGTGGCGCTGGGGATCCTGATTGCCGATCAGGCATCGAAAATTTGGGCCGAGCAGGCGCTCCAGGTTGGTGCGAGTGTCACCATGATCCCGGGCTTCTTTTCCCTGACCCGGGTGCACAACACCGGGGTGGCCTTCGGCATGGCCCAAGGGAATAATCTCCTCACCGGGCTTCTCGCAGCGGGAATCCTGTTTTTTGCGGGCTGGATGGCGCGGTCATGGGACTGGAGCAGGAGGTTTGTTCAGGTGGTCACGGCGATGGTGGGGGCCGGAGCGGTGGGAAATCTGATCGACCGGGTTCGGCTGGGGTATGTGCTGGATTTTTTTGATTTCCATGTCCGGGGTTGGAGTTGGCCGGCGTTCAACATCGCCGATGCCTGCATCAGCGTGGGGGTGGGATGGCTGGTGGTGAATTGGCTAGGCGGAAAATCGCCGGAAAAGCGGCCTGATTAAAAAAGGGAGAGGGGAAGTCCCCGGGGGTATGGACGGCCCGGATCAGCTGTTTTTGATTCTGGGATCCCCGTGGGGGGAGTTCTTGTGATGGAGCTGGACCTTGCGGACATGGTGCATGGCGAGCGCGCCGCCAAGGGCGAACAAAATCATCACGGGGTACCAGGCGCCCCATCCGAAACTCTGGATAAGATGGCCGCTGACGAAAAGGCAGAGGGCCGAGCCGTAATACTGGAAGGAGTCGATCACCCCCGCCGCGAATCCGGCCATTTTTTTGCCACCGATGTCCATCGGGGCAGCGGCACCGACCACGGAGTGGGTGGAGTTCACGGTCAGGGAGACGAGCACAAGAAAGATTCCTGCCAAGGAAACCCCGAGGAGACCGGGTTTGATCAGGCCGGAAAACATCATCAGGGCCGCCATGGTAATCACCCCGGCCTCCAGCAAATAAAGGAAGCGGGCGACGGGAGAGCGATGGCCGGCGAAGAACTTGTCGGAAACCCAGCCGGACAGGACCGATCCCAAAATCGCGGAAGTGGTCATGAGGTTCAGGATGATGAGGATCGAAAGAGGTTTGGATTTCATATCGATGCCCAGCTGTTGGGTGAAAAAGAGGACGGAGAGCTGGTCCGAGCTGTGCCGGACGGCCCCGGTGCAGGCGTAGGCTGCGGCATAAAACCAGACGAGCGGGTGGGTAAAGATGGTGGTGAAACTTTCCTTCAAGGAGACGCGGGTGCCGGCGGTGTCGTCGAGCTCATCCCGGATCACGTTGGGGAAGCCAGCGGCGCCCGGTTCCTCCTTCACGGTCAGGGCCATGAGCACGGCGGCGGCGGCCGTGACAAAGGGAGGGATGATAAAAAGAATCCGCCAGGTGCCGGGCTCGACCACCCAGGTGCCGAAGAACCAGAGTCCCACGGTAAAGCCCCCGAGAAGGAAGGGGGCGAGGGTGTTGATGGCGTACTGCCCGAGCTGGATCATGATGCCGAAGATGCCTGAAAAGGTGCCTCTTTCCTGGCGGGCGAACCAGGCGGCGTTGATCTTGATCATGCCGGGCGCCCCGCAGGACTGGAACCAGCCGTTAAGAATGGCGATCAGGCCGAAGGTGGCGAGAGTGCCGACGAAAGAGGAGAAGCCGAAGATGAGGTTGCAGACAATGGTTCCGGCCGCCCCCACCAGCATGGAGGTTTTTCCGCCGATCCGGTCAGCCAAAAGGCCGTTGATCAGCTGGCCCGTGCCGTAGGCGAGGGACCAGACCACGAAAATCTGGGTGATGTCGGCCACGTTGAAGCCGAAATCCTCGACCATTCCCGGAGTGGCGAAGCGGAAGTTGTACCTAGCCATGTAATAGGAGGCGTAAAGAACCCCGAGGGCGCCCCAGTTCCGACCGCGGGCAGCGCGGAACCCCGAAGGGTAGTAGGCGCGGGGGGTCAGCGTGACCGTCATGAAAACATGCTAACGCTTCACCCAAAGCGGAAAACAGGAAACAGGATGGGGTTTGCGGATATCTTCTGGCAGAATGCGAGGATGGATCTGAAGCGGTACCGTCACCTGATCTGGGACTGGAATGGTACCCTGCTGGATGATGCCTGGTTGTGCCGTGAAATCATCAACAGCCAACTGCGGCGAAGGGGGTTGCCGGAAATTTCTACGGAGCGTTATGAGGAGATCTTTGATTTTCCGGTGGAAAAATATTACCGGGCCGTCGGCTTTGACTGGAGCCGGGAAACCTTCCAGGAAGCCGGCACGGAGTTCATCGTGGAGTATGAAAAAAGAAAGAAAGCATGCAGATTGCAGCCCGGTGCGCGGGAACTGCTGGAAAAAATCGCGGAGGGCGGCTGGTCGCAGGCGGTTCTTTCCGCCTACTCGCACCACGCTCTGGAGGAGTTTTTGGGGTATTTCGGGGTGAGAAAACATTTTCGCAACGTGGCAGGAAACCGGGACCACTTCGCGGCCGGCAAAGTGGAACAGGGGCTGAAAATGCTTGAGGAACTTCCTGTTTCCCCCGAGGAAACGCTGCTGATCGGGGACACTACCCATGATGCCGAGGTGGCCAAAGCCATGGGCGTGGACTGCGTGCTGGTGCCCTGTGGCCATAACAGCCCTGACCGCCTAAAGGAGTGTGGTCTCGTCCTGTTGGAGAGCCTGGCTTCGCTCCGCCTGGAATAGGAATTCCTCAGGGAAAGCTGATGGCTAAGATAAATCCATGAAAGTCGCAGTTTTGGATTACGGGCGGGGAAACCTTCGCAGCGTGGAACGCGCCCTGGCCCGGGCCGGGGCGGACGTGGCCTGTGCCGAAACCAAGGCCGGCTTGGCCGGTGCCGACTGCCTGGTGGTGCCGGGCCAAGGCTCCTTTGGAGACGCCATCCAGGGACTGCAAGAACGAGGGCTGTGGGATCACCTGAAAAACTGGATCGGCGAAGGTCAACCCTATCTCGGCATCTGCCTGGGATTCCAAATCCTTTGGGAGGCGAGTGAGGAGGCTCCGGGCGCCGAGGGATTGAGGGTGATTCCCGGGACAGTCCGAAAATTCGACTCATCGAATCAAAAGGTTCCCCTGATTGGTTGGTGTGAGGTGAAACCGACGCCCCGAACTGCGGAATTATTCGCCGGCGGGGATCGATATTTTTACCATGTTCATTCCTACCGGCCGGAAAAGGCTCCGGTGGACTGGCTGGCCTGTGAGACGGAATACGGGGGCTGGTTTCCCAGCGGGGTCTCGAAAGGCAGGCTGGCCGCCTTCCAGTTTCACCCGGAGAAAAGTCAGGATAGCGGGATCTCCCTTCTCCAGAAGGTTTTGCAAAAGATCTGTCTGGTCTGACTTGCATCCCCCGGCAAGTGGCTTAAAGATTAGCAATGATCAATAAACTACTTGGCCTTGCTGTGTTGGGATGCGTGTTGGGTCTTTCCACCGTCGCTCGTGCGGGTGACTCCTGCGGGGGTTGTCCTTCCGAGGAAAAGGAAGGCAAGGACTCCAAAGAAAGCACCTCCGACAAGAAGTAAGGTTTGCGGAGAACGAAAACCCGGCCCTGCGTTTGTGGGGCCGGGTTTTTTATTGGCAGGATTTGCCCCGGACTTTGCTCAAGCCGGTTCAGCCTTATCCTTTGATGGACTGGCCGGCGATCCAGGCTGTGGTCCAGGCGGCCTGGAAATTAAAGCCTCCGGTTATCCCGTCAATGTCCAGCGTCTCTCCGGCAAAATACAGGCCGGGAACCTTACGGCTCTCCATGGTCTTCATGTCCACCTCCTCCAGCGGAATCCCCCCGCAGGTCACAAACTCCTCCTTGTTCATGCTTTTGCCCACGACCTCAAGTTTGGTGTCATGAAGTTCCCTAAGGAGCAGTATTTCCTTCTCGCGCGGGAGTTTCGACCAACGCTCCTCCGGGGTGATACCAGCAAGCCCGCACAACTGTTCCCATAGGCGGGAAGGCAGGGGAGACCAACCCGAACGGTACAGGGTCTTGGCTCCATGAATTCGTCTCCGGCTTTGAATTTCCTGGCGGCCCTTATCGATGGATTGTCCGGGAATCCAGTCCAGGGACAGCGGGAAACGGTAGTTTTTTCCATGCATGGGGCGAGCTCCCCAGGCCGAAAGCCGTAAAACCGCCGGACCGCTCAGTCCCTCATGGGTAAAGAGAACCGGTCCCCTTTCCTGAAGGGAAAGATCCGGCACGGTGATCTTGGCGTCCTCGACCGAAAGGCCCGCCAAGGAGCGGATCCAGTCCTCGGCCAGATGGAAGGTGAAAAGTGAGGGAACCGGCGCAGTCACCCGGTGTCCCAAGGGCGCGAGCGGGTGCGGACCACGGCCACATCCTCCCGTGGCCCAGAGCAGGCGGTGGCATTCCATGTTGGATCCGTCGGTCAATTCCAGGACAAACCCCCCTTCCTGGCGAGTGGCCACAGATTGAATTCCGCATCGCGTGATCACGTTGATCCCGGCCTCCCGGGCGGTCCGGGTCAGGCATTCGATGACGGACTGGGAGGAGTCGGTCACGGGAAACATCCGCCCGTCCGTCTCGGTCTTTAGCTTCACCCCGCGGGAGGCAAACCAGGCGACGGTTTCTTCCGGGCCGAAACGGGTGAGGGGTCCGATGAGGGCTTTTCCTCCCCGGGGGTATCGGCGGGAAAGCTCCCGGGGATCGTGGCAGGCGTGGGTAACATTGCAGCGGCCACCTCCGGAGATGCGCACTTTGGCCAAAAGGTGGGCTCCTTTTTCCAGAAGAACGACAGGGATCCCGGGATTCTTTTCCGCCGCCGAGATGGCTCCAAAAAACCCGGCGGCGCCACCCCCCGCCACCACGATGCGGAAAGGCTTCAAAGTTCGCGGAGTGCCTGGGTGATGCTCTGGGGCAAGGGGTGGGGGCCGTCTCCTCCCAGCTCGGCGTCGACCTTTTCCAGGCGGCGGATCAGGGGCAGGACCTCCTGGCGTCCGATGGGGCCGCCTGCCGCCTGACAAAAATGGGTCCGGCATCCAAAGGGCCGCGATTCATAGATCAGGCACTTTCCCGTTTCGTTTTGAAGCATGGGGCAAGCTCCATCCTTCCGCAGGGAAGGGAATTTCCGGCCGGAGGCCCGAAACGCCTGTGCGGCGAGAAGGGCTTCCCCACGGGTCAATTGGGGAATTTTTCCCGTCCGTTGAAACTGGCAACATTCCGTCCGGCGGAGGCAGTTTCTCTGGATAGGGCGAGCGGCAAGCTCCGCATAAACGGAACGGACTTCCGCAAGAGATGCCGCGTGGCGTTTCATGGGGAAATCGCCGAGGCCGCCCTTGGAGGGCTGGCGGGAGCCTGGGTTAGGATTTGGGCCGGCCCAATTTGGCCTTGATGGTGACCGGCTCTTTGGGGTTGTCGCGGGGATCACGCGGCTTGGCCACGATCTTGTCGGCCACCTCCATGCCCTCGATCACCTCGCCGAAGACGGTGTATTGGCCGTCGAGGAAGGCGGTGTCGACCACGCAGATGTAGAACTGGGAACCGCTGGATTCCCGCTTGGGATTGACCTGGTCGCCCTGGCGGGCGGCGGCAACGGAACCGCGCTTGTGCTTTTTGCCTATTTCCGCCGGGATGGTGTACCCGGGGCCACCATGACCGTGCTCCGACCGCTTGGCCTGATCCTTGCTAAGCGGATCGCCGCCTTGGATCATGAATTGGGGAACGATACGGTGGAAGGTGGTGCCGTCGTAAAAACCCTCTTTCACCAGCTTTTTAAAGTTCTCGGCATGCTTGGGGGCGGCTTTGGAGTCGAGCTGTATCACGATGACACCCTCCGGGGTGGTGAGGGTGACGATGTCTTCTTCCACAATCACAGGTTTGTCTTTCATGTCGGCGGTATCCTTGGGTTGGTTGGTTTCTTTTTCCTCCGCGGAGGCGGTGAAAAGGGCAAAGCCGATGGCGGGAAGCAAAAGAGTCAGTTTATTCAGCATGCCGCAGAATGGTCCAAGTCATGCCTCCGGCCAACACCGAATTTCCCGGGGCCGCATGGTTCCGTTGAATCATGGCAAGCGCCACGGTGTGTCCATCAGTCGATGCGATGCTGGTAAGGGATCCGATGGGGTTGTTTGCTTGGTCAACGCAAGGCAACGGCGGCCCTCCTTCGCTCCGGACCCCCACCGTCGCCGCCTCGGGACGGAGCTTCGTAGAGGCAGCTGTCGCCAGGATGCAAAGATGACGATTCACATGACCGACGCTGCGCAGGCGGGAGATCACCTCCTGGCCGATATAGCAGCCCTTGGTGGAACTGATGGCGTCGGATTCGAAACCGGCTTCCGGAGGAAGGGTGTTGGCATCCACATCCACGCCCCAGAGGGGAAGTCCGCGGGCGATCCGTAGCGGCTCCCAATCAGCCAGGGGAGCGATCCCGGGATTCCACGGCGAGGAGGAAGGAATCCAGAGATCCAGTCCGGGCTCGCGGAACCGCTCACAGGAGAAAGAAAGGGCATCCTTGGGGGCGGTTCCGGGTGCAGCCGCAGGAGAGGGGATGTGGGCAAGGCGGTAGGCATCGGAAACATCCGTGATGGTGACATCATCCGCGACGATGAACTTTTCCAGCCGGGCGCGCAGGGGGTCGCGGAGGGGCGCGTCGGTTTCGATCCAGAGGGCATCGGGAGTGGCTCCGATCCGGCAATCGGCCTCCAGCCTGCCCTTGGCGGTGATCACGGCCGCACGGGCGGCTTGGCCGGGCTGGAGTTTTTTCAGGTCCTGGGTGACCTGGCCGTTTAGGAAGCGGACGCGGTCCTCGCCGCTGAGTTTGAGCAGGGTGCGTGGCCCGGGCATCCAGGCGCCGCCGGGTGCTTTGATCTTTTGAAGAAGGTCCGGGTTCATCAGAATCGGGGGGTGACCGACGAACATTTCATGGATGAGGCGCTTCGCCAAGCCCGCAAGGCGGGGGCAAAGGGGGAGGTGCCGGTTGGGGCGGTGTTGGTGATGGGGGGCCGGGTCGTGGCCAAGGCTCACAATCAGGTGGAGGAACTGAAGGATGCCACCGCCCACGCGGAAATGCTGGCGGTGACGGCCGCGGCGGGTGAGGCGGGGAACTGGCGATTGAACGAGGCGACCCTCTATGTGACCAAGGAACCTTGTCCGATGTGCGCGGGGGCGATGGCGCTGTCGCGGATCAAGCGGGTGGTTTACGGGGCGGCGGACCCGAGGATGGGGGCGGCGGGAGGGGCGTTGAATATCCTGCAGTTTGAGGGGATGAATCACCGCTGTGAGGTGCGGGGCGGGATCCGCGCGGAGGAGTGCCGGGATTTGTTGCGGGAGTTTTTCCAAAAACAAAGGACGGAGAAGGGTGGCGGAGGAAAATAAGCCGGCCGTCCGCTGGCCGTTGGGGCCGGGGGTGGAGGCCCTGCTGCAGGGCCCGGCGGGCCTCTATGCTTTGGGGAAGCCGAGCGGCATTCGATCCCAGCCCAAGCAGGGCGGCAAGGATCCCCAGGCTTTGTTGACCTGCAGCTATTCCCTGAAGGATGAGGCCTATCACATTCCCCCGGACAAAGGCGGAGGAAAAGTGTGGCTGTTGCACCGGCTGGATGCGGGGACCTCGGGCGTGATCCTGGTGGCCGACCAGGAAAAGACAGCCGATGAGGCGAAAAAGGCTTTTGCCGAGCACCGGGTGAAGAAGACGTATGTCGCCCTCGTTTTTGGTTGGCCCAAGGAGAACGAGGCGGTTTGGCGGGATCGGATCGAGGTCAGGAAAGAGGGGGGGCGGGCGAGGGGGAAGGCGGGGGCTGGGATTTGGGCGGAGGCGAGGATGAGGGTTCGGAAGCGGTTCTCGGGGAAATCCGGGCCGATGGCCTTGCTGGAACTGCAGCCAAAAACCGGACGCACCCACCAGTTGCGGATTCAATGTGCCAACCGAGGATTGCCGATTGCGGGGGACCGGACCTATGGGGACTTTTCCAGGAACAAGAGCCTGGAAACGAAAGCCCTTTTTCTTCACTCGGAGTCGATCGAGTTGCCCATCCGCACCGGTTCTTTTCAGTTTTCCCTGTCCATTCCGGGATACTTCGGAAAATTATCCTAAATTTCAGAATTCAAAGACCTCTGGAATTTTAAAATATTGATGCTACGATATTTATATGGTTTTCTGCCGTGGTGTTCTGCCCATATGGCTTCTGGGCATTTTTTGGGCAACCACGGGCTTGGGTCAGTTTCGCGAGACCAATGGGGTGGTGCGAATTGAGGCGGAGTCCTCCACCAACCGGGTCTTGCGGACGATCGGCGGCATCTCCTACTCGTGGACCAACGACACGGTCGCATCGGGGTATTCCGGAACGGGCTACATCGAGGCTGTTGCCTCGGATACCAATGCAGTCACGACGGTTTCGTCGTCCTGGCAAACCACCAGTCCCCAGGTCGATTACAGCGTCACTTTTTCCAATGCCGGGACATACTATGTCTGGGTGCGGGGATATGCGGGAGATGCCTCCTCCGCCGGACTGTATATCGGTCTGAACGGCATCAGTCCCACGGCTTCCCAAATCGATCTTCAGCAGTACAACACCTGGGCTTGGGCGAACACCGCGGCGGGCTCTTCCGCCCCGGTCAGCATCACCATTCCGTCCTCCGGGACCTACACCCTCAACCTCTGGATGCGCGACTCCTGGCTGGATATCGATCGCATTCTCCTCACCCGCAACCCGAATTTTTCCCCGGTGGCCAACGCCGGCTTTTGGAGGAACCAGAGCATCTACCAGATCATCACCGATCGCTTCAATAACGGGGATACCAACAACGACGTTTCCGGCCTGCCCAATTTCAATGCCTCGAACGGCAGCCAGGCCCATGGCGGGGACTTCAAGGGAATCGAAAAGAAATTGGATTACATCCAGGCTTTGGGGGCCACCGCGATCTGGATTTCCCCGATCCTAAAAAACGCCAACGGGGACTACCACGGTTACGCCGCCACCGACTTTTATGCCGTCAATCCGCGGATGGGATCCTTGGCTGATCTCCAGAGCCTGGTCCGGGAGGCTCAAAAGCGCGGTATCCTGGTGATCTGCGACGTGGTGGTGAACCACGGCAGCACCTGGGTCGACAGTGCCGACAGCGGTTGGCCCAACTTCGTTTACCCCCCATCGGGCTACAACCTGAAATACAACTCGGGCGGCCCGCAGTACGCCGCGCCGTTCGACAACAGTTCCCTACAGGCCCAATTCGGAAACACCAATCTCAACAACATCTTCCATAACAACGGCACCACGCAGAATTGGGGTGATGCAACCCAGGTGGAGTACGGGGAACTGCTTTCCCTGGATGATTTCAGGACCGAATCCGCCTACGTCCGCCAAAAAATGAAGGAAATCTGGACCTACTGGATCAACGCCGTGGGATTCGATGCCTACCGCCTCGATACCGTGAAACACGTGGAGATGGGTTTCTGGGACACCTGGTCCCCGGAAATCCGCAAAGCCGCCCAGGCAGCCGACAAGCCGAACTTTTTCCAGTTCGGCGAGGTCTTTGACGGTTCGGACAGCAAATGCGGTTCCTACACGGGAACCAAAAGCAGCGGCGTTTACAAAATGGAAAGCGTGCTGGACTACCCGCTGTACTACCAGGTGAACAGCGTCTTCGCCGCCGCGTCCGGCGGAACCGGGGCCATCGAGGCGCGATACAACAACCTTACTTCGGCGAATTATGATCCCACTTCGTTGGATTCCCTGGTTCTCAATCTTGATAATCACGACAACCCGCGTTTCCTCGCCACCACCGGAAGCACCACGGCCCGGCTCGAGATGGCACTGGTCTTCCTGTACACCACCCGGGGCATCCCGAGCCTCTATTACGGCACGGAGCAGGATTTTAACGGCGGGGCGGATCCCAACAATCGCGAGGATATGTTTGACGGGGCCTTCGAGCAGGGGCCTTCGCTGGGGGACAACTTCAATATGACCCACCCGCGCTTCCGGCTGGTGGCCAAACTCAACAACCTGCGCCGGCTGTATCCCAGCCTCCGGACCGGAACCCATCACATGCTTTGGGCAAACTACAGCACGCCCGGCTTGTTGGCGTATGCCCGCCGGATCGGCACAACGGAAGAGGTCTATGTGGTCATGAATACAGCGACCACGGCGCAGACCATCGTGGCGAGGCCCACCATCCATCCTTCCGGAACGGTCCTGGTCAACCTTTTCAACCCCTCCGAAACCGTCACGGTCGTTTCCGGCGTCGATGGAATTCCGTCGATGTCCATCCCCGCCTCTTCCTACAAGGCGTTTGTCTCACAGGGCCAGTACCAGGCCTTGCAACCGGTGGTTAACTCCATCACCCCCAATCACGATTCGACGGGGGTATCCGTCTCCTCGGCCCTGGCGGTGACCTTCAGTCAGGCGATGAACACGAACAGCGTGCAGGCCGCTTTTTCCACGATTCCCGCCACCACCGGTACCTTTGCGTGGACCTCCGGAAATACCGTGATGACCTATACGCCGTCCTCGAATATGGCCGGTAGCACGCTTCACAGTGTCCGGATCGAAAGCACGGCTGCCGACACCAACGGTCTTCCCATGCAGGGGGCGTTCGAGTCGCGTTTCACCACCGGGACAGCCTCCCTGCAGGCCCGTCCGGCCATCAACAGCGCGTCTTCGGCGGGCATCGCCGAAACCACCGCCACGCTGAACGCGACGGTGACGGCCAACGGATTGGCCACCTCCGTCTGGTTTGAGTATGGCGCCACCGCGGCCTTCGGTGCCACCACGGTCAGCCAGGGCATCGGTAGCGGCAATTCGCCGGTGGCGGTGACCGCCAACCTGACCGGATTGCAGGCCGGCACCCCCTATTATTTCCGGGCGATGGCCTCCAACTCGCTGGGAAACACCCCGGGAAACACCCTCAATTTCACCACCGCCATTCCCTTGCCCACGGTAACCACGACCAATGCGGGAAATGTCACGGCCTACGCCGCCACCCTGAATGGCTACGTGAATCCGAACGGCCTCGAGACATCCGTATATTTTGAGTGGGGCGACCGTTCCGATTTGCTGAGCTTTTCCAATCATCCCCAGTCGATCGGGAGCGGCACCAACGCCCTTCTGAATTCGGCTTCCCTGGGAAGCCTGACTCCCGATTCCACCTATTTTTTCCGGGTAGTCGCCGTGAACGTGAGCAATGGTCTCACCAGCAAGATTTACGGGGGCACCCTTAGCTTTCAGACCCCTCCCGTGAAGCCCACGGTGACCACGCTTGGCATCTCGGAGGCCACCCCGACGGCGGTTACCCTGCAGGGGGCGGTTAATCCCAACGGCAGTGCCACCCGTTTCTATTTCGAATACGGTCCGACACCCTCCTATGGATTCGCGACGGCGGTGCAGGATGCCGGCAGCGGAACCAACAGCGTCTCTCTGTCTTCCGCGCTAACCGGATTAAGCTCCGGGCAGGCCTACTATTACCGGGGTGTGGCCTCCAACGGTTACGGGGTTTCCTACGGAACAGATCAGAGTTTCACCACGGGGAATCCCCCTCCTTCGGTCGCGACGCTCCGTCCAACCGGCCTGACGGCGAGCAGCGCCCAGTTGCGGGGATCGGTGAATCCGAACAACTCCTACGCTTCCTCCTGGTTTGAATGGGGAATGTCCACGAACTACGGATCCACCTCCCGCGTTCTTTCGGCGGACGGCGGCGAGACCTACGGGAATTTCAACTTCTCCAGTCCAAACAACGGGGGCGGGTCCGGCTTTGGAGCCTACGCAAGGTTTGGAACCGCCGGCACCGGTTCCGGGACCTGGTTGGCCGTCAATTCCTCCAACCAAACCATTGACGGATCCAAGACTTTCGGTGTTTATGCCGGATCCGGGTCGGGCATTTCTTTCCGCCGCCCCATCAGCACCACGCGGCAGTTCGGTACCATGAAGGTGTCCGCGCGGTTTAACGTGGACAACACCAAGGGGTTCACCGGATTCAACCTGAAATCGACCGCGGGAAGTGGCTCGAGCGGATTTGGTGCCGGGGAGCTGGTTTCCTTTGGGGTCTCGCCGGCGGGGGGCAACAACGGCATTTTGGTGACGGACGCCGATGGGCAGCATGTCTTGGATCTTGGGGCGGATGTGCGCAACACCATCATCGATTTTCAGGTGGATTTTGATGCGCTCAACCGCCGTTACGTGTTGGGCGCGAAGTTCCGCTCCGATGCCAACTTTAAAAGGTTGGCGGGCCCGATGAGCGGCACGGGCACCGATGTCACGCACATTGGTTTCGCCGCCTGGAATAGCACCGGGTCTTTCCAGGACCTCCTCTTCGACAGCCTGGAGGTCCTGGGCTCCTCCCCAATGGGAACCGGGATTACTCCCGTTGCGGTCAGTAATGGTCTTTCCGGGCTGTCTTCCAACACCGTCTACAACTACCGTGTAGCAGGGGCAAATCTGGACGGCGGAACCAGCTACGGGGGCAACACCGCGTTTTTCACGGGAATGGATTTGGCGGTCAACAGTTCCGCGGCGGGTTTCCCTTGGATCCGGGGAGCGTCCGGGCAGATCACCCTGACCGTCAGCAACGCCGGCTCGACCGCCTCCAGCGGCCCCCTGACCGTGACGGCCAATCTTCCGGATGGCCTGACGGCCACCGAAATGTCAGGGACCGGCTGGACGGCGAATTCCAACCGCACGAGTTGCACCCGGTCGGACAGTCTGGGATCCGGCTCGAACCACCCGGTCCTGACCCTGAGTCTCGCGGTCGCCAGCAAAGCGGCGGCCACGCTGGAGCCCACCTTTACGGTCGCCGGAGGAGGGGACGCGTACGCACCCAACAACACCATCACCCAGGTCATCACCACCATTTCCCCGGTGGACAGCTGGCGGGTACAGTATTTCGGATCATCCGTGAATAGCGGCATCGGCGCCGATACCCACGCGCCGGCGGGAGACGGCATCGCGAATCTGGTCAAGTATGCCCTGGGAATCCCCCAGGTTCTCACGCCCGCCACCAACGGCCTGCCGGAGATG
>DFCD01000117.1:15732-17504 GCA_002366885.1 Verrucomicrobia bacterium UBA3063 | reverse complement strand
ACGCCTACGGTGGCGGAACCAATGCCTCGGAGGTGGTCACGGTGCAGGACACGGAGGATATGAATTCTGCCAACCGCCGTTTCCTCCGGCTGCAAATCAGGAGCCCTTAGCCGTAGACACTTGTCTCTCCCGGTCTTTTCTTCGAAGCTGATGACCGATGCTTGGGAAGAGTGACGCCTCCTTGAAAATCGCCGCCATGGTGGCCGGGGCGGTCCTTTTGTTGGCCGGGGTTCTGGGTTGGAAGGGCGTGCTGTCTCCCGGGGGAATTTTTCCCCTGGTGGCACTGGCGGTGGGAGGTTTTGTGGCGGTGGCGCTGAAAGATCGGTGGAAGCGGATCCGCTGGGGAGGAGGGGAGATTGAGATGAGGGGGGCAACCAAGCCTAATCTGTTGCGGCGGCTCTATGCCTGGACAATCCATTGGGCGGCCACACCCCAGGCCGTTCCGGCGCTGGCTCTGATTGCCTTCATCGAATCCAGTTTTTTTCCGATACCCCCGGATGTCCTGTTGATGGCGCTTTGCTTTGCCCATCCGAAAAAGTGGGCCCATTTTGCCTTTTGGTGCACGGTGGGATCGGTGGCGGGAGGTGTCTTTGGCTGGTGGATTGGCCATGCTTTCTGGGAGGCGTTGGCACCGTGGTTTTTCACGCATGTTCCCGGATTCACCGAGGACACCTTCCAGAAAGTGGAGGGGTTTTACCGGCAGAACGCCTTTTTGTTCATCCTGACGGCAGCCTTTACCCCGATTCCCTACAAGGTTTTCACGGTGGCCTCCGGTGTTTTTGCCGTGCCGATTGCCACATTGGTTTCCGCCTCCATCCTTGGCCGGGCGGGAAGGTTCTTCCTGGTGGCTGCTGTCATCCGTCTCGGTGGTCCGTCCATCCGGCCCCATATCGAAAAATACCTGGAAGTGGCGGTCACCCTCCTTTTTCTTCTGGGGGTGGCCGGCTTTATGGCCATCCGCTGGCTAAAATAGCGGAAATAGTTTGAACGTTTTTGCGGGTCGGCTGTCTATACCTTTAGTTTCGAGTTACTCCTTGTGTTTGGCAAAAAGCGCGGGAATCCCTTCCGCGCTTTTTGTTTTAACAAGTTCACCCCCAAAAGCTTCGGGGATTTGGACGGAACGGAAATTCCTGATTGTAAAAGGGATGAAAATAATCGATGATTTGAGGAGCTATGATTTCCCGTATAACCCATTATCATCCAGGTCTTCATGCTTCCCGGATCGCCGAGGACTTGCAGAGGGAGGTTTGGGGGTTTGCCCAGGCCGTTTCTGATGCCGAGCAAAATCAGTGTGCGGATAACCGCATGAATTACTGGAAAAGCCGGTTGTCCCTATCCGTCAGCCATGCGCGATCCCGGGGAATGGAATTCGAGGAAATCGCCCATCAGTGCGAGTTGTCCCTGTCGCGCTCCTTTGGTTCGGTTCCTCTTCCATCCCAAGCCCTCTTTTTGATTGAAAGTTTCCTGCGCCAGCAGGGCGTTCCCGCCCGCCTGAATGGCGGGTCGGGAGTTTTGGTCCGCCGCTGATCCGCCTGGCCCGGATCGGATCTGTTCCGGGCTTTTTCCCATATGGTATTCCGGGTGACTTGACCCTCCCGCCGCATCCGATCAGAGTGCGGTCGTATGGCATCGGCAAACATGGCGGCCGTGGAGGCCCAAGGAGTGGGCTATGCCTACGGACGCAAGCGCGTCCTCGACAACATCAGTTTCCGGCTGGAGGAAGGGGGCATGTACTGTGTCCTCGGTCCCAACGGCAGCGGCAAGACCACCCT
>DFCD01000117.1:11613-15720 GCA_002366885.1 Verrucomicrobia bacterium UBA3063 | reverse complement strand
AAAATCCTCTCCACCATTTTTGCCCTGCAGGATGGCGAGATTTCCATCGCCGGCCGAAGCCTTCGTGAATTTCCCACACCCATCCGGCGCAAGATCGGGGTTCTCTTTCAAAATCCCGCCGTGGATATGAAGCTGACCGTCCGGGAGAACCTCCGCCATCACGGCCATCTCTACGGCCTCGAGTCCTACGACCTGGAAAAACGAATCACCAAAAATCTGGAAGCCCTCGGCATCGAAGACCGGGGAGGGGATTTCGTGGAGAACCTCTCCGGCGGGCTCCGTCGCCGCGTGGAGATCGCCAAGGCCCTGCTGACCCGGCCCAGCGTCCTGATGATGGACGAGCCCACCACCGGCCTGGATCCCGCCATCCGCGCGGAGCTTTGGAGCATCATCGCCGGCATCCGCAACACGCGGAAACTGAGCGTTTTTTTTACCACCCACCTTCTCGAGGAGGCTGAACCCGCCGACGAAATCCTCCTGCTGGATCAGGGCAGGTGCGTGGCCTCCGGTCCCGTGGCGGACCTGCGTTCCTCCTTGGGCAAGGAGTATGTCCGCCTGGGAACCTATCAACCCAAAAAACTTGCCGCCCGGATCCGTCGGGAAGGGGAGATCGAGGCCACCGCCGAGCCGGCCTCCGTGAAGGTCGTGCCAGTCCGCGGTTCGGCCGCTCCCCTGGCAATCCGGCTTTGGAGGCAGTATGGCAAGGAGGTCACCTCGGTGACCCTCTGCCGGCCCACCTTGGAGGATCTTTTCATCCGGAAAACCGGCCGGCCCTGGTCCTCCAGCCCGGGGGAGATTTAATGCCATGTTGAAAGCCGCCTACAGCCTTGCCCTCCGCGAAGTGATGCGTTTTCTCCGGCAAAAAAACCGGGTGATCGGTGCGCTGGCCACCCCGGTGATCTTCTGGTTTGTGCTCGGATCGGGGGTGGGACGTTCCCTGATGGAGGCCGGTTCGCGGACACGCATCGATTATCTTTCCTATTTCTTTCCCGGGATCGTCCTGCTGATCATCCTGTTCACGGCGATCTTTTCCACCGTCTCCATCATCGAGGACCGCAAGGAAGGTTTCCTGCAGGGCGTGCTGGTGGCGCCGTCCGGCTGGGCGGCGATCCTGTTCGGCAAGCTGATGGGCGGGACGATTCTGGCGGTTTTGCAGGCTCTCACCGTGGTTCTGGTGGCTCCCTATGCGGATCACCACCCGGATCTGCGGGTGCTGTTTTACCTCGTGGCGGTGATGAGCGTGCTCGCCGTTGGTCTTACCGCGCTCGGATTTCTCCTGGCTTGGCCGATGGATTCCACCCAGGGATTCCATGCGGTCATCAACCTTCTCTTTGTTCCGCTTTGGCTCCTGAGCGGGGCGCTCTTTCCGGCGGCTGGGGCGGCGGAGTGGGTGCGGGTGTTGATCCGCTACAACCCGCTCAGCTATGCCCACAACGCCCTGCAGGGTTTGCTGGCCACCCAGCCCGGCATGCCCCTTCCCGCCGACCTGTCCCAGGATTTTTCCATCGTGATCACGGTCACCCTGGTGCTGGTGATGGCCTGCGCGTTCCAGGTCAGCCGACGTTCGTGACCGGCCCGGCCCCGGCCTTTCCGGGCCCCCGATCCGCCAGCCGGCGTCTCACCACGATTGTCTGGACCTTTCTCTCTCTCGGTTTGTTTGCGGTCATCTTGGGGGGGATGCGGGAAATGTGGCAGGCATCGGAACGGCACGACTTCCGTGAACTGCCAGTCCTGGGCCAACTGACCGATTTCCGCCTGATCGAGCGGGACGGGCAACCCCGCACACTCGCGGATTTGAAAGGGGAGATCTGGTTTGCCGGCTTTTTCTTTGCCGACTGCCGGGGGCCCTGTCCCGCCCTGATCAGCCAGATGGTGGAGCTTTCCCGTGCGGTCGCCCGGACGAAGGGCAAGGTACGGGTGGTGGCCATTTCCGTTGATCCGGAAACCGATACGCCCGAGCGGTTGCGGGAATACGCCAAACGGATGGGCGTGGGAGATAATTTCTGGCTTCTCACCGGGCCTCTCCCGGAGGTGTTCCGGATCGCCCGGGAGGGCTTCAAGGTTGCCGTGGAAGAAAATCCCCCCGGGGCGGTGCCCCAGGCCGGAAAAATGCTGCACAGCACCAAGGTTGCCCTCGTCGACGCGCAGGGCAGGATCCGTGGATATTATGACGGCACGGGCGGGGAACTTCTGGGACGGGCGCTGCCCGATCTCGGAGACTTGATGCACGAGGCGGGGGAGGGAAACCGTCCATGACTTTTCAGGATCTGCCGCTGGCCAATGCCATCCTCAACAGCATCACCGTGGTGTTGCTGACGGCCGGATTCATCCAGATCAAAAAAGGCAACAGGGAGGCGCACCGGAAACTGATGACGGCGGCCTTCGTGGTCTCGGCCCTGTTTCTGGCCGGCTACCTGACCCACAAGGTCACCGTTGGGCCGAAATTGTTTCCCATGCAGGGTTGGCTCCGCGCCGTTTACTTCTCGATCCTCTTCCCCCACACGATCCTTGCGATCGTCAACCTGCCATTCCTCCTCGCGGCGATCTGGTTTGCCATCACCGGAAAGTTTGAGAGCCACAAGAAAATCACCCGGTGGCTTTGGCCGAGTTGGATGTTTGTCTCGGTGACAGGGGTGTTGGTGTACCTGATGCTCTACCAGTGGTTTGTTTGAAGGGTTGTGGCAACGGAATTCAGGGGTTACGGAACTTCGAGCCAAGCTATCCCATACTTGCAACTCGGTCTCAATAAGCCCAAAATATGTCTGAAAAATGAAGGCAATGGACCTGACCCAAGTGGGGGCTGGACGCGAAGTCCGGGTGAGCCGGCTGGATTGCGCCCCCGGCACCTGCCAGCGGCTCCGGGAAATGGGCTTTTGTGAGAATGCCATGGTCAGAAAAATCCGGGGTGGGGCTGACCTGGTCTGCTGGGTCTGCGGCACCCGGGTTGCGCTGAGCGCACGGCTCGCCCGGCAGATCCTCGTCGAGACCGTCGACGGAAACTCCTAAATCCCCTTGAGCCAGGACCAGCCCCGCCGCTGGATTGCGGTGGTCGGCAATCCCAACGCCGGCAAAAGCACACTCTTCAACGCTCTCACCGGCCTGCGTCAGCGTGTGGGCAACTATCCCGGGGTAACGGTGGAAAAACGGACAGGTACCGCCTACACCCTGCATGGCGAGGCGATCGAACTGGTTGATTTGCCCGGTATGTACAGCCTCTCGCCCCGCTCGCCCGACGAGGAGATCGCCCGGAAGGTCCTGCAGGGGGAATCCGACGGCATTCCCCAACCCGATGCCATTCTCTGCGTGGTCGACGCCAGCAACCTCGAGCGGAACCTTTTTCTCGTCACCCAGGTGATGGAACTCGGCATCCCCGTGCTGGTGGCCCTCAATATGGTGGACCTGGCGGAGGCGCGCGGCGTCCGGATCCGGCCCGGGGAGCTGAGCCAGCGGATGGGGGTGAAGTTCCTGCCCACCGTGGCCACGAGGGGAAAGGGACTGGTGGAACTGCGGGCCGCGCTGGGACAGAAACTTTCCGATCCGGGAGAACGCCGCTGGGTGATGCCCCCGCAACTGGCCACGGCCGTTGGGCAGATTGCCGCCGCCTGGCGGGACGCCCTTCCGGCCGAACTGGGCGCCGAGGGACGGGCCCTGGAATTGCTTGCCGGAGGTAAGGACGGGCCGGAAGGCGCGCGGAAACTGGCGGCTGCCTGGCGGGAACGCTTTCGCGAGCAGGCGTATGACTGGCCGGCGGCCGTGGTCCAGGCCCGCTACGCCTACCTCAAAGAGATGCTCGGTCAGGCCGGGGTGGGACACGGGCAGGCCCATCTGACTTGGACGGACCGGATTGATGCGCTGGTCCTGAATCCCGTGGCCGGCTGGGGCGTGCTCGCGGGAATCCTCACCCTGCTGTTCACCTCCATCTTTTCCATCGCCGCCTATCCGATGGAGTGGATCGATATCGCTTTTTCCGCCGCCGGGGGATGGCTGCAAGGGGCGATGCCTGCCGGACTCTTCCGGGACCTGCTGGTGGACGGCGTCCTCGCCGGCGTGGGTGGGGTGGTCATCTTTCTTCCCCAAATCCTCATTCTGTTTTTCTTTCTCGGCCTG
>DFCD01000117.1:9421-11487 GCA_002366885.1 Verrucomicrobia bacterium UBA3063 | reverse complement strand
TTCGTGTTGGCATGGTTGTTCCGGAAAAAGATGATGGGTGGGGGATCCCCGCCCCTGATCCTGGAACTGCCTCCCTACCGGAGACCCTCCCTGCGAACGGTCGCCCTGCGGATGTGGGAACGCGCGGTGATTTTCCTGCGTCGGGCCGGAACGGTGATCCTGGCGCTCTCCATCCTGCTTTGGTTCCTTTGCAATTTCCCGCATACGGCGGAGGATCCCACCGAACGGCTGGCGCAAAGTTTTGCCGGTCAGATCGGACACGCCCTGGAGCCGGTGCTCCGGCCGCTGGGTTTCGACTGGCGGATCGGCATCGGCCTGGTCGCCTCGCTGGCGGCCCGGGAGGTGTTCGTCAGCACGATGTCGATCGTCTACCACGCCGGGGGCGAGGAGGAGGGGCTGGTTCAGGCAATGCGCTCGGCCTCCTGGCCGGACGGCTCCTTGATCTACACCCCGCTCACCTGCTTGGCCCTGCTGGTTTTTTACGTCTACGCGCTCCAGTGTCTCAGCACGGTGGCGGTGGTGCGCCGGGAAACCGGGAGTTGGAAGTGGCCCGCTTTCATGATGTTTTACATGACGGGGCTCGCCTATGCCGGTGCCTGGCTGGTGCAGGCCGTGGGCGGAATGCTGGGAGGGTAGGGTGGGGGAGTTCTGGCAAACGGCGGCGGTGTTGGTCACCGTGGTTCTGGCGGCGGCCTACCTTGTCCGCAAAATTCTGCGAAAAAAGCCGTCCGGCGGCTGCAGCAGTTGCCCAACCGAAAATAAGTTCCCCCCGAAATCTCCCCCCCTAGTCTGACGGAAGATGGAAACCGCCTCCGTTTCCGTAAAGACCCCCTGGTATCGGATTCTCTACGTCCAGGTGTTGCTCGCGGTGGCTGCCGGCATCCTCGTTGGGGCTTTTTTTCCAGATTTCGGAAAATCGCTAAAACCGCTGGGGGACGCCTTCATCAAGCTGGTCAAGATGATGATCGCCCCGATCATTTTCTGCACGGTGGTCCACGGCATCGCCTCGATGGGGGATCTCCGGCGGTTGGGCCGGACGGGATGGAAAACCCTCCTCTACTTCGAGGTCGTTTCCACCCTTGCCCTGGTGATCGGCCTGGTGGTGGTGAATGTTTTCCGGCCCGGGGAGGGATTCAACCTGGATGTGCGCACGCTGGATCCCGGGGTGGGGAAGGCTTACCTCACCAAAGCGCACGGAACCGACAAGGCGGACTTTCTCCTGAACATCATTCCTTCCTCTTTCCTGGGGGCCTTCACCTCGGGCGACCTGCTGCAGGTTCTCTTCATCGCCATCCTCACCGCCCTGGCCATCACCCTGCTTCCCCAGCGGGGTCGGGCCGTCCTCCAGGTCGTGGAGGAGGCGGGAAAACTTTTCTTTGGGGTGATGGGCATCGTGGTGAAGGCAGCGCCGATCGGGGCCTTCGGGGCCATGGGGTACACGGTGGGAGGTTATGGCCTGGCTTCCCTCAACAAGCTCCTGGCCCTGATGATGGGGTTTTATCTGACCTCGGGCATCTTCGTGGTGCTGGTGCTGGGATTGATCCTGAAGTTTTCGGGAGTCCCCTTGTTTCGTTATCTTGCACACATCAAGGACGAACTCCTTCTGGTCTTGGGGACCAGTTCCTCGGAGACGGCGCTGCCCGGTATCATGAAAAAACTCGAGCAGCTGGGCTGTGCGAAATCCACGGTCGGTTTGGTGATCCCGACGGGCTACAGCTTTAACCTCGATGGTACCAACATTTACATGACCATGGCGGCCGTCTTTCTGGCTCAGGCGACCAACACGCCTCTGGATCTTTCCCATCAGATCGCCCTTCTGCTGGTTGCCATGGTCACTTCGAAGGGGGCCAGCGGCGTCACCGGGGCAGGTTTTGTGACCCTGGCCGCCACCCTGGAGGCCGTGCCCGGGATCCCGATCGAATCCCTGGCCATCCTCGTGGGGATCGACCGTTTCATGAGCGAGTGCCGTGCCATCGTCAACTTCATCGGCAACGGGGTGGCGGCCATTGCCATCAGCCGCTGGGAAGGCGAGGTCTCGGCCGAAACCCTCCGGAAAAACATGGGGG
>DFCD01000117.1:8627-9370 GCA_002366885.1 Verrucomicrobia bacterium UBA3063 | reverse complement strand
CCGAAGGGGAAGGGGGAAATCACCGTGAAGACCGGCAAGGGCCCGCTGCCGGTCTTCACCTACAAACCGGCCCGTTTTTCCTCCGGTCCGGTCCTGTTTGTCTTTCACGGGCAGAAACGGAATGCCGACAAGTACCGCGACTACACCATCCCTCTCGCCGAGAAAATGGGCGCGATGGTGGCGGCTCCCTGCTTTGGGGAAGATGTCTTTCCAGGGGCGGCGTACGCCCAGGGCAAGATCGTGCGGGACGACGGCAGCCTGCAGCCAAAAAAAGAATGGTCCTTCACGGCCGGGTCGGAGGTGGTCCGTGCCGTCCTGGCGCGGGAAGGAAATCCTCGGCGCTCCTACTTTTTTCTTGGGCATTCCGCCGGGGGCCAATTTCTCGTCCGTTTCACCGCTGTGGAGGAAAGCCAGGCGCAGCGGGTGATCGTCGCCAACCCGGGAACCTACGTCTTCCCCCGCGCGGACCGGGACTGGCCCTACGGCTTCGGCAAACTTCCCGCCGAGCTGGATGGGGAAAAAAACATTCGTCGGTTTCTGGCGGCACCGTTGACGGTGTTGCTCGGCCAGGCCGACACCAACAACTCCACCGAGGCAGGTAATTTTCCCGCCACCCCCGAGGCCAACCTCCAGGGGGCGCAGCGGTTGGACCGGGGGAGGAATTTCTTTGAGGCCGGTCAGACTCTCGCCCGGGAAAAAGGGTGGCCGTTTGGCTGGAAAAAGTTGGAAGTTCCGGGCGTCGC
>DFCD01000117.1:7909-8605 GCA_002366885.1 Verrucomicrobia bacterium UBA3063 | reverse complement strand
GGAAAAAAGCGCCCCTGATCCGGCCAAGCAGGGGAACTGATATCCTTTGCCGGTTGTTTGCCATCCGGGGTCTTTTTCCGACAATCGAATTGTGACAAAAATCCAGCCGACGGCGCCGACCGTTGAGTTCGGTCGCGCGATGCCCGCCAACGATCATGTGCGGGACTGGGTGCGGGAGACCGTCACCCTCACCGAGCCCGAGCACGTTTTTTGGTGTGACGGTTCCGAGGGCGAAAAGAACTACCTGACGGAGCAGGCGGTCAGCCAGGGGGTGCTCATCCCGCTCGATCCCAAGAAGTGGCCCCGCTGCTACTACCACCACTCCAACCCGAACGACGTGGCCCGGGTGGAGCATTGCACCTACGTCTGCACCCGGCGGGAAAAGGAGGCCGGACCGACCAACAACTGGATGGAACCGCGCCTGATGCGGCAGAAGCTCCGGGGCATGCTTTCCGGGGCGATGAAGGGGCGCACGATGTTTGTGATTCCCTACCTGATGGGTCCCCCGGGCTCGCCGCTTTCCAAGGTGGGGGTGGAGCTGACCGATTCCATTTACGTCGTGCTGAGCATGCGGATCATGACCCGGATGGGGAAGGTGGCCTGGGACCATCTCGGCAACTCGGACAACTTCAACAAGGGCACCCACTCCGTCCTCGATTGCGATCCCGAGCGGCGGTACATCGCCCATTTCCCGGA
>DFCD01000117.1:7313-7849 GCA_002366885.1 Verrucomicrobia bacterium UBA3063 | reverse complement strand
CTGGGGCGGGACGAGGGCTGGCTGGCGGAGCACATGCTGGTGCTCGGCGTCGAGGAGCCGAACGGGCGGAAGAGCTACGTGGCGGCCGCGTTTCCCTCGGCCTGCGGAAAGACCAACTTCGCCATGATGATCCCGCCCAAGTCCTATCAGGGCTGGAAACTCACCACCATCGGCGACGATATCGCCTGGATGAAGCCCGGCCCCACCGGTCGGCTTCATGCCATCAACCCCGAGAACGGTTATTTCGGCGTGGTGCCCGGCACCAACGAGAAATCGAACCCCAACGCGATGAAGATCATGTCGCACGACACCATCTTCACGAATGTGGCGAGGACGCCGGATGGCGACCTTTGGTGGGAAGGCAAGGACAACCCCCCGCCCGTCAACCTGATCGACTGGCGGGGCAATCCCTGGAACCCCGCCAGCGGGGAAAAGGCCGCCCATCCCAACAGCCGGTTCACCGCCCCTGCGACAAACAATCCCGCGCTCGCCCCCGAGGTGAACGATCCCGAAGGTGTTCCCATCAACGCGATCAT
>DFCD01000117.1:5877-7179 GCA_002366885.1 Verrucomicrobia bacterium UBA3063 | reverse complement strand
TGGCGATGCTCCCGTTCTGCGGGTACAACATGGGGGACTACTTCGACCATTGGATGGAGATGCGGAAAAACATCAAGATTCTGCCGCGTATTTTCCACGTAAACTGGTTCCGCAAGGATGCGGAGGGAAAGTTCTACTGGCCGGGTTTCGGCGAGAACATGCGGGTGCTGGATTGGATCGTCGGCCGCTGCCACGGCCATAGCGATGCCCGCGAGGGATCGATCGGCTGGGTGCCCCGCTACGAGGACATCAACACCGAGGGGCTGGAGAGGATGACCCGGGAACGATTTGCGGAAATGATGAAGATCGACCCCGATGCCTGGCGCCGGGAGCTGGTCTTCCAGAACGAGCTTTTTCTGAAGATTTACCACGAACTGCCGAAGGAGATGATCTACCAGCGGGAGCTGCTGATCGCCCGGCTCTAACCCCAAGGAAACCCCAACCCATGAAATCCATCCTCAACCTACTCTCGATCTGCCTGCTGGCCGCCGTCCTGCCCGCGACAGCCCAGGAAGCTGCTCCCGCCAAAAAGAAAAAAATGGCGCCGCTCAACCAATCCAAGGACGTGCGCACCGGAAAGATTTATTCCACCAAGCCGGAGAATAACCGTTTCACCGTCCGCCTGGACGAGGCCCAGTGGGTGGTTACGTCAGAGAAAACCAACAAGGTGGTCGCCTTCCATCTTAAGGAAGGTGCCAAAGTCACCATCGATGGGACGGCCGGCAAGGTGGAAGGCCTGCAAAAAGGCATGCGGGTGACCGTCACCCCCTCGGCCGGCGATCCCGGCAAGGCGGAGAAGGTCGAAGCCACCAAGGCCGCCGAGGAGGAGAAAAAGGCAGCCGATTCCGAGGAATAAAACCTATTCTTCCGTCTCGGGCGGCTTGGGCTCGCCGGATTTGGCGCGTTTTTGCCATTCCTCTTCGCTGACCGGGATCGGCTCCCGGCCGGCCGCCCAACGCACCCCGTTCTCGATGAGATGGAACACGGGCTGAAACGGCTTTTCCGGGTGAGGGCTGTAGCAGATCACGCGACCTTTCCCGTATTCGCCGCGGGCGATCGCCGTCGTGCCCTGCATCACTCCCATCGGAACACCGGGGGGGACGTTTTCCTTGGCCACCTCGGTTTTGTAGGTCGCCAGCTCCTCGTAGGGAGGGAGTGCGTCGTTCGTGCCCCGGCCGTAGAGCGGGCCTTGCCCGTAGTAGACCTCCACCTCCTTCTCCGGATGTCCCAGGGCCTTTTGTCCCAAATCCGATAGGGTCAGGATGATGTTGCCCTTCCCGCGGGCCCAGTGTTCCCGGTCAA
>DFCD01000117.1:4505-5771 GCA_002366885.1 Verrucomicrobia bacterium UBA3063 | reverse complement strand
GGTGAGAATCCCGTTGCGGATGTCCTCGGGCTTGATCCGCTGCACGGAGAATCCCTTCTCCGGGGTAAGAATTTGGGTGAAGACGCGGACGATGCCGGCCGCCTTGGTTTCGTCGGTGGAGTGGGAATAGACGCCGATCCGCATGGGTTCGTCCGCCCATCCTAAGGAGGAGAAGGCCAAAATCCCAAGACGGAGCAACGTGCGCATGAGGGAAAGGTTGTCCGACCTTATCCTAGGAGGTCGATAACCTTTGTGCTCAGGTAGGGCGGCCGATCCTCCGGCCGCCTGCTTGGGCGATCAGCATTCAAAGCGCCAACGAGGCGGGCAAGGGACTGGCCCCCTTGGACCTTCCCCCGCCCATCCTCTCCACCGCGTCCCGCGATAATAAATTTTCGCTTACACGAATGGATTGCCCGCCCTACCTGTGGAAGATTTTAAGATTTGCCGATGCCTACGGTCCCAGGCGGATCTGGTAAAAGCGCCTTGGGAACTGACCGGCATTTGTGTCCGTCCAGACAAACGGGAAGCTGCCCGGGGTGTTGGTGGAGAGGATCGTCCAGTTGGTCAGGTTGGTGGAGGCCGACACGATGTAGTCCGGGCCGTTTTGGCCCTGGATGGAGATTTGCAGTTGCGGGACCGTGTTCGAGCCCGTCACGCGGTTGGACCACAGGGTGGAAAGGGCGGGAATTTCCGCTGCCAGCACCTTGACCGTGTTGGTGACAGTGGCGGTGAGCGGGTTGGTTCCGCTGTCAGTGACGCGGATCACCATCGGATAGGACTGGCCGGCCTGGGCGATGGTGGGGCGCCAGGTCACCGTTCCATTGCTGGCCTGGAAGGTGGCGTTCGTCGGAAGCCCGGAAAGCATCTGGTAGGTTAAGGTATCCTTTTCCACATCTGTCGCCGGGTTGGGGAGGATTAGGACGAAACCGGGGTTGATCGTCGGGTTGCTGGGGGCGCTGAAGACGGGCGGGTCGTTGACCGGGTTGACCTGAAGATAGAACCATTCCACCGCGACACCGCCGGCCGGATTACTGGCGGTCAGGGTGACCCGGGTGTTCGGCCCAAAGGCGTTGGTCAGGGGCGTCACCGTGAGAAGGCGCTGGGTTCCGCTGCCGCCGGTCTGAAGGCTGGCGGTGTCAAGAAAGGGGGAGGATTCGGCCGTGGCTGCCAGGACGGCGGCCGGGTCGTCCACGGAAAGGGACAGGGAGAGCGGGTTGTCCTCCGCCAGAATTTGGTCCGCGGATCGCGAGAGGGCGGGGGGAGCGG
>DFCD01000117.1:4222-4389 GCA_002366885.1 Verrucomicrobia bacterium UBA3063 | reverse complement strand
TCGATCTGGATGGCGTTGATCTGTCCGGGATTGGATTCCATCGTGCCGTGGGTCTCCACGATGTAGCCCCCGGAAAAATATTCGTCCGCGCCCGGTGCCGGGTATTGGGGACTGGGCACCGCGGGAAACCCCCGGACTTGCAGCAAGCCGCCCAGGCTGGAGGGTCC
>DFCD01000117.1:0-4185 GCA_002366885.1 Verrucomicrobia bacterium UBA3063 | reverse complement strand
TTGTAGCCCAGTTCGCACCGCTGAATGGTGTGGCCGTGGCCATGCAGATCCACAAGCAGTCCGCGCCCGTAGGTCGAGGTCACGTTGCTTTTGGCCATGCGGATGAGGTCATGGTATTCGTTCCAAAGAGCGACGGTGGCCGGGAACCCCTGAGCTCCCTCCACGATTTCACGGTTACAGTCGATTTTTGTTCTGGGCACACGACAGATGATCACGTGAGGCCACCTGCCAAAGCGGTTCCAGCAGGCCGTGCGAATCGCACGGGAAAGCTCTGCCGTATTTAAATCTGTGGAAGTAGTCCCGTAAGTACGGTTGGGGAGAGCCGAAGCGGAATCGGTGCCCCCGTGTGGGGCTGTAATGATTAGGGGCAAGTTTCCTGCGATGTATTCCGTGTAGTTATTGGTGCCGTAGTAAGTTTGACCCGGGACGTAACTAGATTGGCCCAAAGCTGCTGCCGCAAGAAGTGACCAAGCGGGAAGAAATAACCAAACAGGAAAAAAGCCCCATCCTTGAGAATTTGGAGGTTTTTTTCTCCAAAAGACCCCGAGGCCAGCTTCGAAGAGAGGTTTTAAGCAAAGAATGATATTTAGTACCACAGATTTGCGATTTTTCAATCGGGCCAAAAATGTGGTTCGTTCGTTCAAGGTTTTGGTAGGGACGCATGCCCCCATGCGTCCATTTGGATAGTCCAAGGACCGATGATCCACAGGGACGCCTCAGGGTAGGCGTCCCCACCGGGGATGGATTTTTAACGGGATGAAAACATTTGCGGTTTGGGGATCAGCCGTGGACGATGGCTCTCCCGGCATGAGCTTTTCCCTGATTGAAACCCTCGCCATTGCGGCCGGGGGAATCCTTCTGGGAAAAGGGTTGGTACGGCTTTTTCCGATTCTACGGGAACTGTGTCTGCCGGAACCCGTCTTAGGCGGGTTGCTCCTTTGCGTTCTCTTCACCCTGCGGGAGATGGCGGGCGCCCAGCCGTTGCAGTTCGACCTCACCTTGCAGACGCCGCTGATGATCGCCTTTTTTCTCTCCATCGGCTGGATGGCTTCATGGAGGAATCTGAAGGCGGGAGGGCCGGACGTGGTGAAGTTCTTTCTCCTCTGCGCGGTCATTCTGGTTTCCCAGAACGTCATCGGCATGGGGCTGGCCAAGGCCCTCGGGCAGGATCCGCTCATCGGGGCGCTGGCGGGATCGGTCTCGATGGCCGGAGGGCCCGGAACTGCGCTGGCCTTTGCCCCCGCATTTGAGAAAGCCGGGGTGGAGGCGGCAGCACCGATCGCCACGGCCTGCGCCTTGGCCGGGATCATCATGGGAGGGTTGCTTGGATCCCCGCTGGCCGCGCGGCTGATTTCCCGGCACCGGTTGAAAGGCGGCGATCCGGCGGCTGCAAAAGCGGTAAAAACGGAGCCCATCGAGACACCCATCACCGCTGCCGGCCATCCTGCGATGGACGCGGCCAGCCTGATGAACCATCTGAAGTTTTTCTTCCTGGTGATGGCCCTGGGCGCGGTGGTGGGTCAGTGGATCCAGGCGAGGGGAATCACCTTACCCGTGTATATCGGGGCCATGATCGTGGCTGCGCTGTTGCGGAATTGGCACGACCTCGGCAAGGGCGGCGCGCAGAAGGTAAAACTTTCCCACGAATGGATCGAGGAGCTGGGCTCGATCGCGCTGTCCTACTTCCTCGTGACGGCGACGATGACATTGCAGCTGAAACAGCTGGCGGGGTTGGCGAGTGTGCTGGTGATCATCCTGGCGGTGCAGGCGGCGTGGATCTGGGTGCTTGCCTCCTGGGTTGTCTTCCGGTTTTTCGGAAAAAACTATGATTCCGCCGTCATCGGGGGCGGATTTGTCGGTTTCATGTTGGGGACAACGGCCAATGCCATGGCCAACCTGAATGCCATCACCAGGCAACATGGGCCGGCCCCGCGGGCGTATCTGGTGGTCCCGCTGGTGGGCGCGTGCGGGACGGATTTCGTCAACGCGGCGGTGATCACGGCAATTTTGGCGATGTTCCGCTAGGGGCGGGGTTGGCGTTCCTTCCGGCGGTCAAAGGACAAATCGGTCAGCCGAATTCACAGAACTTGGATCAATACACGTAATATCGATTTTGGGATAAAAAATAAAAAACTTATTTATAAATAATAAATTACATAAAACATTGATAAAAAACAATTTAACAAAAATTAAATTATTCCAAACTTTTTCGCATTGGGAAATTTCACCCCTTGAAAGATGGGGATTCTGGTGTTTATTTAAATACAAGATGAGTCGGTTCAACCACTCTTCGTTTGGGCTCAAAAAGTTGAACAAACTTTTGTCCACTTCGGTCTATGGAGGCAACACCATGAAAAAAACCATTGCGTCTATCTTGTCTTCCTTGCTGATCGCTTTTCATGGTTCGTTCGCCGGCATAGTCGTTGTTAGTTGGGATCTTGCAGGTAGTTCCACGACATCCCCTAACGGAACGGTCACGGCTCTAACAGGCTTAACAGGCACTTCAATCTCGATTGGTTCCGGATTAGCTGTTGCAACTTCCTCCTCAAATGGATGGGGTGCCTCTGGATTTGATACAACAACTACCTCATTTGCTACCGCGTTGGCAGCGAATGACTATTATCAATGGTCCGTGACGGTTGGAACCGGTTACGCGCTCTCACTTGATGGAATCGGTGCATTGTCGATGTACAAATCAAGCGCCTCTGGATCAGCAGGGAATTTTGGTCTTTACTACAGCTTAGATAATTTCTCCACGGCCGGCACTCTTGCTGGCTCCGCCACGGTTACAGCGACGGCAGCGCCCGGAACCGACATCAAAACTATAGGCAACGGCTGGGCAACAGCCCCAATTTCAGTTGGGGAAGGCAAAACCATTACTTTCAGATTGGCCGGATATGGGGGTACGAGCACAAGTAGTAACACTCGTTTCACCGTCGCCTCAACCCAAGATTTTTCCCTTCTGGGCACACTTACCTCCTTGAATTTGGGAACTTGGGTGGGAGGTAATGGAAGTTGGGCAACCGGAAGTGGCGGATGGGACTTTGGTAACTGGGTCTCAGGTAAGGATGTTGCAATTAGCGGGGGAACCATTGCAATAGATGCCGCCGGTGTCACTGCAGGAGCTGTAAATGTATCTGGAACTGCCAAAACCACTTTTAGTGGGGGCTCCCTCAATGCTGCAGGAATTACTAAATCCGGATCTTCCGTTTTTGAGTTGGCAAATTCAGCGAGCAACTCTTTTACCAACGGCATCAACGTAACAGAGGGAACCTTAAAAGCAGGCAGCTCCGGCGTACTGAATGGCTCGCTTACCATGTCCGCCGGAACAACTCTGGACTTAGCCGGAACTACAAACACGGCTGGAACCGTTTCCCTGACCGACACTACGATCACCGGGGGTGGCCAACTGAACGGAACCTCCTTCGCTATTTCAGTAGGCACCGGGAATATTAATACGATCTCTTCTACTTTGGCTGGCAATGGTGCTGGTCTTACCAAAACAGGGGCTGGGGAACTTGTTCTCTCGGCAGACAATCAATTCACCGGGGTATTAACGGTTAATGGCGGCACCGTAACTACCTCAGGATCCGAGAGGATTCATAATTCTGTAATTCTTTCCCCAGGAACGGGATCCACCATTCGCCTTGGGGGCAACGAATCGGTTGGTGCACTCAATACGGGCAACACATCAGCTACCATCGATCTTGCAGCCAACAGCTTGACGATTGGATACAACACATCCAGCAACAGTTTTTCGGGCAACATTACCGGTACAGGGACCGTGACAAAGTTGGGGTCTGGCATTCAGACTTTTGGCACAAACAGCTCCTGGACCGGAGGATTTGTTCTAAAGGATGGTAGCGTCCGAATTCAGGGCAACGGGACTTTAGACGCAAACAACCAGATGCAGACCCACGCTCTGGGTAAAGGAACACTGACTTTGGAAGGTGGAACGATCCAATCTTCCACTGCCGGGACCGATCTCGGCACAACCACTGGCCGGAGTCTTTATAACAGTATCAATTTAAACGGCGGTTTTACCTCGGGCGCGGCAGGGGAAGTTGGCCGTATCGCAATTTCAACGAACGCCGGAGGGAGTACGGTTCTTTCCAAAAACTCCACCCTCAACACCGTGGGCAACCTGCAGTGGTACCAGGCCATCGATGGTTCAGCCTTTACCAT
>DFCD01000118.1:20385-21319 GCA_002366885.1 Verrucomicrobia bacterium UBA3063 | reverse complement strand
AGGATGGGCAACCCGCCCTTCACCTTTTTGTCGGCAAGGGATCCGGTTCCCCAGCGCACCACCTGCAGGTCGGCCTTGGCGGCATGCGGGTCCTTGCCGGACCAGAACGGTGTGACACCCAGCTTCTCCAAATAGCCGGAAAGGTTGTCCTGCTCCTCCTCGGCAAACGCCACCAACTCCACCACGGGTCGACGACACGCGGAATCGGAACGGCGTAATGGACGCTTCAATCAACCTCCCTGTTTTGCCTTTTTCACCCGCCCGCCGAACCATTCAGGAAAAAGGCCCACCAGCGTCGCCCGGGAAACCGCAAAAATCGCCCAGCCACACCAGAAAACATGAATCCAGAGATAAGTGTTACGGATGGGGTAATGGAGAATTCCGTAGACGATAGCCAACAGGGAGAGTCCGATCAGAAAAAGATTGGGCCCCAGGGCCAAGGCCCGAGCAAAGATGTTGATGTCCCGAACCACCTTGGTGTTGACCCGGTATTTCGGGCGGTGCTGCGGATGAGCCAAGGCCGTGAAGATGGCCACCAGATAGACGAACCACAGGCCTGCCTGAACCTGAAAGGACTGCATGTCCTGCTTTTGATTGGTCATGGACGAGTTCATCCACCGCATCAGCCCGAGGTAAGGCAGTCGGTAGAGAAGAAACAGCCAAAGCGGGGCGGTCAGCACAAAGTTCCCCGTGAAAAGCGCCCAGATCGGCATGAAAAAGAATATCGGATAGGCGATTCCGAACATGATGTAGTGGTAGCCGAAATGGAAATAGGAAACCTTTTGGTGCCAGCCCAGCCCCTTCCGGCAAAAGGGGTTGTCCCAAAAAAGAATCCGGACGGAATCAGTGGCCCACTGGCGCCTCTGTTGTTGTTGCGCAAAGATGTCGCTGGGAGCCGTTCCCTCGGTCAATGCAAACGGGTAATAGACCGAGT
>DFCD01000118.1:0-20331 GCA_002366885.1 Verrucomicrobia bacterium UBA3063 | reverse complement strand
TCGATGGCTTTTCTGCGGTAGATCACTCCGCTTCCGCAGGAAATCGACGCGTTATGGGCGTTCTTGCTGATCTGCATCGCTTCGTAAAAGACGGTGTCCCGGTTGCCCCAAGGATCGCCGGGTGGCACCCGAAAGGACTGGCGGCTTCCCACAAAGCCAATCTTGGGGATCTGGAAATAGCCGATCATTCGGTGGATCACCTCTGGTTTTGGAATCTGGTCAGCATCCAAGGTCATCACGAAAGGGGAATGGGTGATTCGCATCCCGTGATTTAGGTTGCCTCCCTTGGCGGCGGTTCTCTCTTTGCGGGCGCTGTAACCGAACTTCAGCTTTTGGGCGAGCTCCCTCACCTCCTTCGAGTGCCCGTCATCCAGCACCATGACGTGAAGGTGCGGGTAATCGATCTTAGCCACCGCCTCGAGGGTAGGCCTGACGATCTCCATCGGCTCATTGCAGACGGTGACCAGAAGATCGACATCCGGCAGTTTCCCCTTCCATTCCATGGTCTGGCGCGGATGGAGGCGTTCCTCGGAAAGCATGTCGGCCCAGACCAGGATGCAGACAAAGCAGATCAGCTCAGCCAAAACGAAAAAGCCGGCGGCGACGGGATGCCCCCAATCCAGCATGCGAAAAAGCCACTGCAGATAGACGATTCCGACAAGGATCGTGGAGGTGTAGAGGATCCGGTTTTTTCTCCGCAGAGGGGCCAGGATCGAGTCCTTGTACCGGCGGGCCCGGCCGGAATCAGAAGCGGTGTTCATAGGTCAAAAGGAAGTTGAGGGCGTTGAAGGACCCTCCCGGAGTATCGTTTCTGGTAAGTCCACGATTCTGGGTGAAGTAACGCCCGTCCAGTCGCAGGGTGTTCTCGGGTCCATCCAGTTCAAACTTGGTGAAAATGAAGACGGATTGGCCGAAGCCGCCGTTTTCCATGATGTTGTACAGGTACCCCTCCCCGCCCATCTCCACCCAGTCTGCCGGCTTCCCCACCACTTCCACCTTCCACGAGTTGATGTTCAATGCGTCGGGATCGTAGTACGAAGGGGTGGTGATGCCTCCCGCGATCGGCTGATAGTTCCGGGCCGGGTTGAGTAGCGACATGTAGTAGTAGTTGTAGGAAGCCGTGACCCGGGGTTGCTGGTTGCGGAAGGTGTAGGCCGCCTGGACCAAATTATCCTGAAAGGTGTTGGCATCGGAGAAGGAGGCCAGCCGGGTGCGGGCAAAAAGCTCCCATCCCGCATACGGCCGAAGGCGGGCCTGCAGATTCCCCTGTGTGCTGGTGACCCGGTTCCCCACCCCGCCGATCGTCGTCACCAGATCGTAAATTCCCACGCCGAAAGGCGGTTGAAAGTCGATCAGGTCGAAATAGTTCACCCCCACCCCCAGATCCAGCCAGTGCACGGGAAAAAACTCGGCAGAAACACCGCCGACCGTGCTCAACCAGTCATTGGTGTAGCCGTTTAGGCCGACGTTGCCGCTCACCGCCACCCAGTCGTCCGGTCGGGCGTTCACTTCCACCAATCCCCCCTGCCGGTCGATGTTACTGAAGCCGATCTGCTGGAATAGCGAGTTCACTACCGAAGGCCGGATCTCCACCTCCGGGATCGGTCGAAAGTTTCCGTAAAGCCCAAAATCCAACTCGAGGTATTGGACGGAGTTGGAGTAACTGGCAAAACTTGCCCCCATTCGTGGATCGGTCAGCTCGGCGTAAAGATCCTGGCGTATCGTCCAGTCGAGTCCCCGCTCCCGATTCTGCCAGTCAGAGATCATTTCATCCGCCGCCCCAAAATCCCCCCGACGCAAGTGACACTCCGATAACCGATTCGCCGCCTCCTCCAGATGGGGCGCCTTCTCTAACGCCTTCTGGTAGGACTCTGCCGCCGCCGCAAACTGCCCTAGGCCATGGTCCGCCCGACCCCGACCAAGCCACACTTGGGCGGAATCCTGGTCCTTTGCCGGAATCCGGTCCAACGCCGCCAGTGTCGCCTCACGGTCATACCCCAGCGACTCGATCCGCGCCCGCTCCAGCAGGATCCTTGTGTCTCCAGGGCGGGCTTTCTCTGCCGCTGCCAACAGGCTCCTCGCCCGATCCAGCTGATCCTCGCTCGCCACCACTCCCGCCCGTTCGTAAAGCAACGCCGGATTGTTCGGCTGTTTCCTCAAAAGACGGGCGTAGACCTGATCCGCCTCGGCCTTTTTTCCCGACCAGTAGAGGGCCCTGGCCAGCTTGAGTTGCAGGGGAAGATTTTCCGGATCACTTTTCACGGCCGACTCCAAAAGCTGAATTCCTTCGGCCAGTTTTCCGGCATCAACCAGAGCTCCGCCGCGCTCGGCGTCGGATCCCATCACAGCTTTTTGCAGTTGGGCTTCCTGAAAGGACTTTTGTTCCGCTTTCTCCGCTTCGCTCATGGCCCCCCGCAGACCCAACTCCCTTTCCACCTGCTTGGCCGCCATTTCCATGACCGCCGGATCCTGGCCCTTGGGACCCACCAACCGGAAAAGGGCGACGCACTCCTCGTCGTGAAAGCCGTTCAGATGGAGGAACCATGCCATGTGTTCCGCCACACCAGGCGTATCCGGGCTCTCTTTCACTGCCGCCCGGAAATGGTCCCGGGCCTCGTAGAGTTGCAGGCTTTTCTCCGCCTCCAGCCCATTCTCAAAATCCGAGCCGGCCCACAATTCCCCCATAACCAAGGGCACAGCGGTTAAAAAAATTCTCAAACTAGACCAATTTATGCCTCCACCCATGTAGAGGTCCCCAAAAGCCTTCAATCTGCCTTCGTGCTATCAAAGATCCCACGGGGCCGGACATCCGGTGAGGCAATGGAGGTCTGGGATCGCCACCGGCGAATAAACTCCTCGGGGCTCTCGGATACCCTGCCCACATCCTTAGCTGTATCCATAATACTCATGTTTCCAGTCGCTCCGTTGCCGGAATGGTTGAGGGCCTCCACAAGCTGCTCGTACATGGAGGCGGAAAGTTCCCCGATATCGTGCTGGTGTTTCTCCTCCTTGGTGACGTCCTTTTCTATGGAAATATATCCGGAGATCTGACCCTTGGAGTCGTGGATAGGCTCCAGATGAACTTCCGCCCAGTAGGGTTGACCGGCCTTGTTGTAGTTCACAATCCGGGTGTGGACCTTCATGCCTTGGGAGATGGCCCGGTTTAAAACAGAGCGCGGGGACTTATCGGTTAAATTACCGCTCAAAATATGGCCAGGCTTCTTGCCGATCAACTCATCGGAGTTGTAGCCGCACATCCTGGTAAAGGCGGCGTTGACCCAGACAATTCGGCCGGAGGCGTCGGCAATGACAACACAGAGATCGGTGTAAGCCGCCCAACGTTCCAAAATTGCGCCCAGAGGATGTTCCTGGAGCGGTCCGCGGAACAGCTCGAGATTAGGATTGGAGTCGTGATTGAGTCTTTTCATTGGAAATCCATCCAAGATCACTTTACCCAAAATATAATCCTCCACTAATTAATTACGTGAAAAAATAAAGAAAGGCATGTCCTAAACAGGACCTATTCGTTAAGGACACAAAAGCGCCTTTCGAGCGTGGGAGTAAAACCTTATTTAATGTCGCGAAACTGCTTCCGGATTGCCTCAAGATTTCTGGCATATCCCTCCGCATCCCCAAAATTAAAGAAGTGCCGATATCTTTTGTGGGCGCACTTCACGCAACGGAAGTGTTTGATGGGGCACCAGTACTGTTCCGTCCTCGCGGCAATCTCCGTCACGTAAGCCAGGATTCCGTTGGCGTAGGCGCAGTACTCGCAGTTGATCTTCTCGATCAGGTTCAGGTACTGGAGATGGTGCCGGTCAAAGGCCAGATACTCCCCTCGCCGAACATAAGGGATGCCGTAGATCGGAAAGCACAGCCACTGATAGAGACTGCAGACCAGGTCGAGCAGAACCATCGGGATTAGGCAGGCGTAGATGACCGGGGTGGTGATTAGGACCAGGAACCGGGAACCCAGCACGTAACGGTGTAGTCTGATTCTGAGCTTCCGGTGCTGTCGCCGGATCTCGTCCGCAAAGCGGACCTTGGTTTTCTGGATTTTGTAGCCGTACTCTTTTTCTTTGTCGTGGAGCTCCTCGACGATCTGTTCTTCCAGTGCTCGTATCTCGCCCAAGAGTCGGCTGAGTCGGTCTTTCTTCATCCACAGACTCTCCCCCTCACCCCCAAGATTCCAAGCTCCTCTTTTCCTGGTATTATGTACGAATGACGGCCTATCGGGACCGCCGGGAAGCCGGCCAATCGCTCGCCCAAAGCCTGCGGACTTATGGTAATTCCAGCGAGGTCGTCGTTCTGGGCCTTCCCCGGGGCGGGGTGGCAGTGGCTGAACAGGTGGCCCAATCTCTTGGCGCACCCTTGGATGTGATTCTTCTCCGCAAACTGCCGTACCCGGCCCAACCGGAGCTGGCCGTGGGTGCAGTGGCCGAAGACGGCAGCGTCTTCGTCAATGAGGAGTTTCGGAGCGCAGTGAAGCAACAACCGGGATCACTGGAACCTATCGTCCACGAACAGATGGGCATCATCCGGGAGCGGGCCCGGCTATACCGGTCGCACCGACATGCCCATACGCTTAAAGGTAAAACTGTGCTCTTGGTGGATGACGGCATTGCCACCGGGGCAACCATGAAAGTCGCCATCCGTGCGGTCCGGGCAGCCGGGGCCGCCAAGGTGGTCGTGGCGGTTCCCGTCGCCTCGCCCGCCTCTATCCGGGAGTTGGAAATCGAGGCTGATAAAGTGGTCTGTCTCGACGCCCCGGAATTCTTCTACGCCGTCGGCCAGGCCTACGAAAACTTCGACCAAGTCACCGACGAAGAGGTCTGCGCCATTTTAGACCGAAATCCTTAATTCACCGTTTGCGAAAACTTCAAAATCCCCTTCTCCGCATCGTAGGTCAGAATGCGGGTTTTGCCGCTCTTTTGGTTCGTGAGGCTGATCATGGCAACGTTCCCGCTTTGGTTAACTCCCGTGACTTCATCGCCTTCCTGCCCCAAGCTAGCCGTCCACCGGGTGATTCCATTGGTGCTTAACCCGGCGATCCTTCTCCCGTCCTTCTTCACCACAATCGTCGGTCCATTCTCCGCTGCCACCGGCGAAACGCTTAGCGCTGCAAGCGCGATGACTACTAGTCCCTTAAACTTCAATGGAAATTTAGCCCGAGTGTCCTCTCAAAAGAACCAGCGCCGCCACAATAAAAATATTCAGGAACGCCAGCGGAATAAAAACCTTCCACCCCAGACTCATCAACTGGTCGTACTTGAACCGTGGCAGGGTCCAGCGAATCACGATAAACAGGGCGATAAAGAAAAGAATCTTCCCCAAAAACACCCCTATCGAAAGAAAGCCGAACCACCAGGGCATGGCCTGCCCGGCCAGCCAACTTGGCAGGGCCAACCCGAAGACCGCCTGGGGCATGGGTTGCCCATCAAACCACGGCAACGGAAGGCTCCAGCCACCCAGGAAAATTGTCACCATGATGGCGGAGGCTGAGACCATGGCGGCGTATTCTCCCAGGAAAAAGAGGGCGAAACGCATGCCGGAATACTCCGTGTGGTAGCCACCCACCAGTTCCGTCTCGGCCTCAGGAAGGTCGAACGGGAGACGGTTCGTCTCCGCAAAGGAGGCGATCAGGAAAACGAGGAAAGAGAACATAAGGCAGACTCCGAGCAGGATTCCTCCAATACCTCCCGAAAGGCTCGGGAAGGCCAACCAACCGTGATGGATCTGGTAGTCCACGATTTTTCCGAGGTTGAGGTTTCCTGTGACCAAAAACACCGGCACCACCGAGGCGCCCATGGCGATTTCGTAGGAGATGATCTGGGCGGAAGACCGGATGCCGCCGAGGAACGGATATTTGGAGTTGGAAGCCCACCCCGCCAGGACAATGCCGTACACGCTGAGGGAAATGACCGCAAAGACGAAGAGAAGGCCAATATCCAGGTTGGCAATCACCCCGCTGATCTGGAATGCCTCCACCGTGGAAGCGTCCAAGTGGAAATGCGGGGCGATCCAACCAGCGACGGGACGGAGATCAAATCCCGGGCTAAAGGGAATCACCGCCACCGTGACCAGGGCGGGCACCATGGCGAGGATCGGGGCCAGGTTAAAGTAGAACTTGTTGACCGAGGCAGGGACGAATTGCTCCTTTAAAAGAAATTTGGCGGCATCCGCGAGGGCCTGGCCCAGTCCAAAAATGCGGATATTGGTGAAAGGGATGCCCACCCGGTTCGGTCCCAGTCGGTCCTGAATCCAGGCGCTGATCCTTCGCTCCGCCGTCACGCTCCCCGGCACCAATACCAGCACCACGCCCGCCACCGCCGCCGCCTTGACCAGGGACGAAAGCAAAAAAACCCAATCCGCTCCGCTCAAAAACATACCCGTACCCTAGCTCCCCACCTGCTCCCGCCAAGGAACGAATCCTAGCCGGTGGTACGTAGCCCGGCGGCAATCGCGGCAATGGACTGACGAAGGTCGCCGAGAATCCCTTCCGCAGAGGGGTCCTTGGCCTCTTCCGCGGTGCGCCAACTCCGGAGAAGCAGAATTTGGCGCTCGTGCAGGGCCCGTAAGGGCACCACCCGGCGCTCCACGGTGAATCGAAACCGGGGTCGGCGATCGGCCAGGGGCTTCCGAAATAGCTCGGTCAGACCCTGCTTTACCTGAGTAAACTCAGTCCGAATCTGCCGTGTCATCCCTTCGCGGATCTCCCGGTTCTGCACGAGTTCCACGTACCCTTGACTGACCTCCAGGTCGGCGCTGGCGATCCCGCTCTCGATGTTATTGAAGACATACTTGGCGAAGGGCCATGCCGAAAGCTTGTCGCGCAATTTCCGGAAAAGCCTGGCCTCTTCCCTGGCGAGTTTGCACACGGCGGCGCCGGCCCCGTACCAGCCCGGCAAAAAGAACCGGGCCTGGCTCCAGCTAAACACCCATGGGATGGCCCGAAGATCGCGAAAGTCGCTGGATCCTGTCCGTCTTGGCGGACGGGATCCAATCGTGCTTCGCTCCACCGCATCAATCGGCGTGGCTTGGCGGAAATAGTCGAGAAAGCCGGGAGTCTCCACCAGCTGACGGTACCTCGCCATGCTTTCCCGGCTGAGGAAATGAAAGATGTCCACCAGCGCGGGGTCATCTTCCGCGGTCTCCCCCGGAAGCAGGGACGTCAGGGTTGTTCCTGCCAACAAGAGCTCCAGGTTATGTGCTGCCGTGGCCATTGTCCCATACTTCTGGCCGATCACCTCCCCCTGTTCCGTCACACGAAGGTCCCCGGAAAGCGTTCCGTTGGGCAATGCCTCCAGAAAACGGTGCGTGGGTCCCGCTCCACGGCTGACCGTTCCGCCCCGGCCATGGAAAAACCGTGCAGTCACACCCTGATCCCTTGCCGCCTGGAGAATGCCCCGCTGGCTCCGATGTAATGCCCACTGGCTGGAAATCAGACCCGCATCCTTGTTGCTATCGCTATAGCCGATCATCACCCTCAGAACGGGCGGTGGCTCCGTGGGCAAAATCACCGTACCTTCGCCAGGATCCACCAGGGCAAGCCGTCGTCGCCGGTTCATCTCGCTCTCCCGGTGCGCCAAAACCCGCAGGGCCTTCTTCGCCGCGGGATGCTGGAGAAACTCCGAGACCACCCGCGGGGCCCGCTCCAGGTCTTCCAGGGTCTCAAAAAGAGGGGTAACCGGCAGAGGACAAACCTGATTCCCCTCCTCGTCGGAAACCCGCAGTCCTGCAATCCGGGCAAAAAGATGAACAGCCATCAGGTCCGACACATCCCGGGTCATGCTGACAATCGAAAGGCCCATGCCATCGGATCCGTGGGCCGCCACTTGGCGGGCGAGCACCTGATATGTTCCGATCACCTCCCGGGCCGCAGGTCCGGATGCCAACGCCTCCTCGGCATTCCACGGTTGGTTTTCCCACCAATGATCCAAAAGGTAGCGCCTCTGGCTTTCCGACATCTCCCGGTAGGGTTTATCCGGCGGAGCGCCGGATTTTGCCTGCAGTTCCTCGATCGCCTCATCGTGGCGACTGCTGTTCTGCCGGATGTCCAGCACAGCCAGGTGAAATCCAAACACCTCGATCAACCGGATCATCGTGTCCACCTCCGCCGCCGCCAGACGATCCGCCCCGACATCCAGCAGCGCCCGTCGGACCACCCCAAGATCAAGGATCAGGTCATCCGGTTGACGGTAGCCCTGCGGCCCCGCCAAAAGGCGCCGCCTCATCAGCAGGACAGCCTCCCGCCAGGGTTCTTCCCGGTAAACCGACGTCTCCTCTTCCGCCTTGGGGCCGGCCAAACGTCGCCACTCCGGCAGCCACTTTTCCAGTTCGGCGGGAGTTCCGTGATATTTTCTGGAAAGGGTCAGGTGCGAGGCCAGTAGGTGGAGCCGTGCGGCCAACAAATCCAAAGCGGCAGACCGGTAAAGCTGAAGACTCTTTTCCGTAACCTCCGGGGTGACTAGCGGATGCCCATCCCGGTCGCCTCCCACCCAGGTGCCGAACGTCAGCATGGGCCGCACTGCGGGATGGGCAGGCCCACCCCGACCAAACCCCGCAACCTGCCAGGCGTCCCTTAACCGGCGATCCGTTTCGGCGATCGAGCGGGCCATGGACCCCGCCAGACAGTGGATCACTCCCTCGCGCTCCATATCCACGGTGGGACGCTGGGTCCGGACCTCTTCCGTTCGCCACCAACGCTCCAGAACTGTCTTGAGATGATTCCGTCGCTCCCGCTCCGAGCCGTCCTTCCCGTGTTTCCCCCCCCTCTCCAGAAGGATTCCGTGAATTTCCTGCGTACAGGCAAGAATGGATCGGCGTCTTGCTTCCGTGGGGTGGGCCGTTAATACCGGTTCCACCCGCAGGGTGGGCAAGGAGGCCGCCAAATGATCGGCGGTCTCCCCCGAGCTCTTCAGGCGGCAAAGGGCCTGAGCCCACGAGCCGGGCTCATGTTGGGGACCGTTGATGGCCTCGTTCAACTGGCGCATGGCGGCCGCCGCCACTTCCTCGGCCAGATTCAGCAATCCAAAAGCAATGGAGTAGGCCCGGGTGATCTTCCCTTCCTGGATGGGGGCCAAAGGCCTGGATCCGTGCACCCACGGCAATGCCTCCGCCGCCTCCTTTTCCCCGAGTTCCCCGAGAAGCTCGTGAAAGATTCCCATCATCCAGAAGAGGTCGTGCTCCACGCGGGCAAACCCGCGCTTCAGCCGTTCCTTGTAGGGAAGCTTGGCCTTACCCAGTTTCGGCCGACGCCGGCCCTTTTTGCCGTGTGTGGGCATGGAAAAACTCAGGTACTGAAGCTGTCGCCGCAGGAACAGGTGGCCCGGGCGTTCGGATTGGTGACCCGGAATCCGCCCTTTTGCAGGTCGGTGCTAAAGTCGATTTCCGAACCGCTCAGAAACACCGCGCTTTTCGGATCCACGGAAATTCGCACGCCGTGACTTTCCACCACGATATCCTTGGGGCCGGCGCCGGGAACCAGTTCCATCTGGTATTGGAGTCCGCTGCACCCTCCTCCCACCACCGAAACCTTGAGAGCGCCGGCGGCGTAGCCTTTTTTCTGCAACAGTGCCGACAGATGGTGACCGGCCGCCTCGCTGAGCCGGACAAATTTCTCCGTGCCCATTTTGGTCCCCGCCACCGTGGGTATTTCGTTCGCGGCCATGACGGCCCTAGACTACCGAAAATTCCAGCTCCGACCAGCCTTGGCGGGGCAAGCCCTACTTGCCGGTTGGTTGAACCACCGGCGTCGGGTTCAGGCTCAGCTCAGCCACCCGCACGAGGAATTTGGGCTGAAGACCCAGCCCCACATTGAGCAAACCGGCTGCCAGCATCACCCCAATCAGGAAGGGCGGAAACCTCCGTGCCGGGATGGCGTCGGCCTCCCGCTCCCAGTACATCACCCGGATCGGGGTCAGATAGATCCCCAGGCTGGCCACCGCCATGGCAACCGCCACCACCAGGGCCGGGGTTTCGCCGGCATTCCAGAGGTTCGCCAATACCGCCAACTTGACGGGGAACCCGACCAACGGCGGAAGCCCGGCCATGGAAACCAGGCATAAGGTAAGCCCCAGGGACGGACCGGGTTCTCTCCGCCCCATCCCGTCCAAGTGCCGCATATCCGTGCTTCCGTGGAGTCGCTCCAGCTCGTTGACGAAGAGAAAGACTGGCAGGGAAGCCAACAGATAAGCCCATAGGTACGCAACCACCGTGCCTATTCCACCTTCTCCGCGGGTGCCCAACGCCAGAATCATAAATCCGGCATGGGCGATGCCTGAATAGGCCAAGAGCCTTTTCAGGTCGCGCTGCGTCAGGGCTGCGAGGGTTCCCAGGGTTACTGTGGCAATTCCCAGGGTGAGAAAGACCGGGCGGAAACTGGTTCCCATGGATTCGAGGGCAAACGCCCCGAGCCCAAAAACGCGGAGGAGCAGAACGAATCCCGCCGCCTTGGACGCCACCGCGAGGTATGCGGTGATCGGCGTAGGTGCCCCCTCGTAAACGTCGGGAGCCCACGCGTGAAAAGGAACTGCCGCAACCTTGAAGCCGATCCCCGCAAGAATCAGTCCTGCCGCCACCAAAACGGCCGGGCTGGACCCCTGCCCGGCCTGTTTGAGAAGCAATTGGGAGAACTCGGTAGTCCCGGCTCCGGCGTATAGCCAGGCGATACCCATCACCAGAAAACCGGTGGAGAGCCCTCCCATCACCAGCAGCTTGATGCCCGCTTCCAGGCTGGCCGGTTTGGCCCGGTGAAATGCGGCCAGCAGGTACAGGGAGATACTCACCAGTTCCAGAGCGACGAAAACAGCCAGAAAATCCCTTGCCGATGCCAGCAGACAAAGCCCGGCTGTGGAGAAAAAAGGCAGGGCCAGGAACTCCCCGCGGACCGATTCATCCGCTCCCAATCGGTACCGGGCAGCCATGGCGATCACCGTCACGAGACACAGCAAAAAGAACGGCTTGAAGACAGCCGACAACCCGTCCGAGACAAAAAGATTCAGCCAAGAGTCCGGCAGAACGCGGCTGGCAGGAAAAAGACTCCAAACGAGAATGCCGGCCGCACCAAGCAGCGCAAAAAGCGGAACCCGGCGGCGGATCTTCTCCGGGGCCAGGGTGTCTACGAGGATCAGGCCAACCCCGGTAAGAGTCAGGAAAATTTCAGGGGAAAACCAAGGATTCATGGCAGCAATAACCTCTCCAGCACGGGCCGAGCGGGACCGTACACCAGTAGGGGCATCACTCCCACCACGACCAGGGCGGCAGTCAGGACGGCGAAAGGCCAGATTTCTCGAACCCCGTGAAGGTCTGTGACAGTCTCCGCCTGCACCGCCGGGCTCATCGGGCCGAAGGCAAGGGACTTGACGGCGCGCAACATCGCCACGGCGGAAAGCACCACCCCCCAGGCAGCCACCGCCACCAACACCGGATGAGCGACCCAGGAACCGAAGAAGATCATGATTTCCCCCGCAAAGTTGGCCAAACCCGGCAAACCGATCGAGGCCATCGCCGCAATCGTCAGGTAGAACCAGAGCCGGGGCGCGCGCTGTGCCAGGCCTCCAAGATCCCGCAACCAGGATGTGCCGGTTCGGCGGCTGATCTCACCTGCCACGGAAAAGCCAAGCGCCGCACTCAGGCCGTGCCCCACCATCAAGGTGAGCGCTCCGGCTAGTCCGAGTACCGTGCCGCTGATCAGGCCGAGAAACACCGTGCCCATATGCATCGCGCTGGAGAAACCCAACAACCAACGGAAATCCCGCTGCTGCAGCGAAGCGAACCCGAGGTACAGGATATTCCCGGTCAGGAGCAGTCCCACGATCCAGGAGATGTCTTTCCAACCGTCGGGGACCATCGGCAGCGCCACGCGCAGCAAACCGTATAGGCCGAATTTTTTCAGGACACCGGCATGGAGCATCGCTGCCGGCGCCGGCGCCGAGGCATAGCCGCCCGGTGCCCAGCTGTGAAAAGGAACCAGGGAGACGAGGGTTCCGAATCCGACCAGCAAAAGAACCGCCACCATTTGCTGCGCTCCCGCCTCCAGGGGGTTGGCCCGCAAAGTTTCCGCCAACACCCGCCAGTCAAGGCTCCTCGCGGTCTCCGGCAGGGCCAGGAACAGCCCGATCAGGCCGACTAGAAGTACCATGCTCCCGAGCATCAGGTAGATTGTCATTCTCCAAGCAGCCCCGGAGCGATCCCCATGACCCCACATCCCCACGAGCAAAAAAGTCGGGATTAGTGCCACCTCGTGAAAGGAGAAGAAATAAAAGAGGTCGACGGAAAGAAACGCCCCCAGGGCCCCCGCCCCAATCAGGAGCAGGCAAATATAATACTCCTTCTCCCGCTTGATCCCCTCCCTCCCCGAACCAATCGCCGTCCAGGTGACAATCAGGGTCAACCACACCAAAGGCAGGCTCAAGCCGTCCATACCCAGGCTGAAATGAAGCGGAAAAAGCTCGCGGGGCGGTTCGGACACTGGGCCAAAAAATAACTCACCCGAGCGAAGAACGCACCCGGAGGCGAGAAGGCCGGGAACCAGGTTGAGAAGAGAGGTCCAGAGCGCGGTTGCTTTCGGGCGAGCCCCCAAGGCAATCAGGACCGTCCCAGCCAAGGGGATCAGCAACAAAACCGGCAGGGTTAGACCGAGGTTCATGCCGCCCCCTTCCAGAGGAGCCAGGCAACCAGGCCCAGGGTGCCCAGAATGAAAACAGCGGCGTAAAATTGCACCTGCCCGCATTGGATGAGGCGGAGTCCCTGCCCGGCAGAGCGGGCCACCACGCCGGATCCACGCACCAAGAGGCCCCGAACCACCCAACCCTCAAAGGCGTCGGCTAAGCGACCAAGCCCGTCTTGGGTTGCGACCAGCACGCGCTGGTAAAATTCATCCACATAGAACTTCCCCTGAAGAAGGGGAACTTGGAGAGGATCCTTGGGGGCGTCCCGATAAAGAAAATATGCCGGAAGAAATCCGGCCGTGGCCAGAATCAGGGAGAGCCAGAGTGTCCAGGCGTGGTGGGGTTCCTCCGGCTTCATACCGAGGAACTCCATCACCGGGAGCACCCCTCCAAAGACGGCAAAAACCGCGAGAATCAGCATCGGTACGACCATCACCGGCGGCCCCTCGTGCGCGTGCCGCGCGTTTTCCGACCGCGGCTTCCCTTCAAACGCCACGAGAATCATCCGCAGCATGAAAAAGGAGGTGAAAAAGCCGGCCAACATGGAGCAGGCCGCCAAGGCGGGCCGGTCATGGGTGGCGGCGAAGATCGCATCCTTGCTCCAGAATCCCGAAACAGGCGGGATCGCCGCCAGGGCCAGTGTCCCCACCCACGTCACCAGGAACGTGAAGGGCATCCGCTGCCGAAGTCCGCCCATTTTCCAGATATCCTGTTCCTCATGGCATCCATGGATGACGGAGCCCGCCGCGAGGAAAAGAAGGCACTTAAAGAAAGCATGGGTGACCAAATGATACATCCCCGGCCCGGGAATGCCCAACCCGACCGCCATCACCATGTAGGCGATTTCCGAAAGGGTGGAGTACGCCAGGATCCTCTTGATGTCGTTTTGCTGGCAGGCCACCAGGGCCGGCAGCAGGGTCATCAAGGCGCCGATCCAGGCAATCGTGTTCATGGTGAGGGCACTCAGTTCCAAGATCGGCAGGACCCGGACCAGCATATAGACCCCCGCCACCACCATGGTGGCGGCGTGCAGCAGCGAGGAAACCGGGGTCGGGCCCTCCATCGAGTCCGGAAGCCAGACGTGGAGAGGCAACTGGGCGGATTTTCCAAGACAACCGCAGAGCAGGCCGAGACCTGCTGCGGTGACCGCCCAAAAGGGAGCCTCGGTTGCCACCCGGCCGGGCAGATCGGCAAAGCTGACGGTCCCGAAAATCGACCAGGCCCCAAGAATGCCGAGAAGGAATCCAAAATCGCCGATTCGGTTGACGAGAAAAGCCTTGTTGGCGGCCGCTCCGGCAGCCGGACGGCTGTGCCAGAATCCGATCAGCAAGTAGGAGCTTAGCCCCACCAGCTCCCAGAAGAGGAACATGCTGACCAGGTTGTCGGCAAAAACGATCCCGAGCATGGAAAAGACGAACAGGGAAAGCTCGGCAAAGAAACGGCTCCTGCAGGGGTCCTTGGCCATGTAGCCGAGGGAATAAATGTGCACGAGCAGCGCGACGCCGGTCACGAGGGTGGCCATCAGCCTGGCCAGCGGGTCGGCCATCAGGGCGAAACCAGCCTTGAGCCCCCCCAGCTCAATCCAGGTTACCGCGGGTGCAGCCATCTCCCCGGAGGATGTGCCGCCGTTGAGCAGTACCAGGGAGCCAAGAAAACTACCCAGACAGGCTGCCACCGAGACAGGAACGGCAATCCTGGGAAAAGGATGCAGGACAATGCGGATGAGTACTGCGGAAAAAAGAGGCAGCAAAAGGATCAGGTACGGCGCGTAGGCGATCATTTAAAACTTCAGGGTTGCGAAATCCTCGGCCGAGGTGGTTTTTTTTAACCGAAAAATGGCGACGAGAATGGCCAATCCCACCGCTACCTCGGCCGCCGCCACGGTGATTACAAAAAACACCGCCACCTGCGGATCGGGAATTCCCTGAAAGCGGGCAGCGGCCACCAAGGCAAGGTTGGCGGCGTTGAGGAGCAGTTCCAGCGACATCATCACGATGAGCAGACTCCTGCGCAGGAGCACCCCGGCCAGACCAACCAAAAAGAGCAATCCGCTCAGGGACAGGTAGTGGCCCAGGGTGATTTCGGCGCCCATCATGATTCCGGGTCCCGGCGACAAAGCACCACCACGCCGATCGTCGCCACCAACAGCAGTACCCCAGTGGTCAGGAAAAGGGGTGCGTAGGAGCTGAAAAGGAGTGTACCCAGTTCCCTGGCCCCGAACGGCGCCGCTTTGGCAGACCAGTGGAGTGGCTCCCGTGCTGCCGGGAATGCCGCCACCAACCTGGCAACGCCGACCACCACCGCGGCGCCCCCCGCCAAGACAGCCAAAACTTTGGACCACGGGATGGGGCGGCGCGCTTCCGCCTTCACATCCAGCAACATGATCACAAACAGAAAAAGAACCATCACGGCCCCCGCGTAAACAATCACCTGCACAGCCGCGAGGAAAGTGGCCTCCAGGGATACGAAAAGGGCCGCTTGGAATACCAGGGCGGCCACCAGGGCAACGGCATTGCTCACCGGGTTTCGAAGTGTCACCGCCGCGGTGGCGGCAAGCAGCAGGCAGGCGGCCAGGCTCCAGAAGAAAAATTGTTCCATCCTTGTGATCTTTCGGGGGTTGCGTGAGGTTAAATCCCCTGCAACAGCGGTCAATGGAGTTATCTTGTTTTCGAGCGCAAAATCAAGGGATTCGGAAACCTCAACGCAACCTTAAGGGAAAACAACCAGGGGAAGCCCCAGCCCGATTTTTACCTATTTGTTTTCCCACTTTTTGATCGGACGCGGTAGGACTCCGCCGAGACGGTACAACTCCTGCTTGTTTCGGACCATCTCCTTGCGGTCTGTACCCACAAAAATCGGGTGCTCTTTACGCAGAAAAATCGCCTCCTCCGGGCAGACCTCCTCACACATCCCACAATAGATGCAACGGAGCATGTCGATATCGAACTCCTTCGGGCGCTTTTCCACGTTGGTGTGGCGGTCGGTCCCGGGAATCGATCCGGGCGTAATCCGGATGGCCCGGGGAGGACAGACAAACTCGCAAAGCTGACAGGAAACGCACTTCTCCCTGCCCTGCTCATCCATGACCAAAACAGGGGCACCCCGGTATCCTTCGGGCATCGGCCATTTCTCTTCGGGATACTGCATCGTCATGAGCCCGGTGGCGCTCATCTCCAGGATGCCCGGCTGGGCAACATGCCTGCGGGGAAACACCATCCTCCATAGGGTCTGCAACATGTGGCGCAGGGTGATCAGCATCCCGCCCACAATGCTGGGCAGGTAAAGACGTTCCCAGAAGTTCAGGTCCGGACGGGCGACAATGACAGCCATAGGAGCAAACTAAATCAGCCCTTCGGCGGGGCAAGTTGGGACAGGGGGGTGCTGACCTTTTCCCGGATGTTTCCCCCGGCATCATGGAGTTCCAGGGAAACCACCGGGTCCGGAAGAGACCAGTCCACCGTGATCGTTCCGAAATTTTGTGCGTTGACCAGATTCCCCACCCTCAGGGAATTGGTCTCTTCGCGAAGGGAGGAAACCTCCGTCAGTCCGCTGGATGTCACGTCATAGAGCGGGTAACCGACGATGGAATCCTTCTGGCAAGAAATCTCCCCGTTATGACGGTCACCCGTCACAAAAACCACACCCCTTGCCTTGCTTTCCCGGATCACCCGAAACAGGCGATCCTTGGATTTTGGGAAATTCCCCCACTTTTCGAATCGATGCTGGTTGGCCAACACCTGGATGCTGGATCCGATCACGGTGAGTTCAGCGCCCGGGCGGCGCAATTCCCCTTCCAGCCAGTTCCACTGCCCGCCGCCGAGGATATCCCCGTTAGGGCCGGGATCATCACGATTGAACCGGGTGTCCAGAAGAACAACGCGAATCCTTTTTCCGGCCGGTCCAAAATCCCTGGAGGAATAAACCCCGTCGGCCCGCGCCTCCCCTCCCCAGAATTCCGTGAAAGCCTTTTTGGCTTCGCTTTTTCTTTCCCAATTCTTTCCTGCATCGTTCAAACCGTAATCATGATCATCCCAGACGGCCATGGTGTGGCCCGGGGATAGTCTCTTCAGCGTGGCCATTCCCTCGCTTTTTGCCATCCGTTGGTAGCCCCGTTTGAAGGCTTTGGGATCCAGGTCGGCTTTGACATACTTTCCGTCCAGGAAATCCACATACACGTTGTCCCCCAGCCAAAGCCAAACCTGAGGATCAAAGTCGGCCACCTTACCCCAAAGAGGTGTGCTTTTTTCCGGCTTATAACAGGAACCGAAACCAATGCGGCTGACAGGCTCTTCCGCCCAACCAGAAACAAGGCTGATCCCGAGGATCAGACCTGTCCAAATATTTCTCATGCCCCGAGCGGGAGTTCTCCGTCCTCTTCCCCGTCCGTCTCCACCACCCGGGCCACGCCCTGCAAACGGTCGCCCTTCTGTAGCCGCACGATATAAACGCCTTGGGTATTTCGTCCGGATTCGCGGATGTCCTTCACCTTGGTGCGGACCATCTGCCCCTTTACGGTGATCAGCATGATTTCATCCGTTTCCTTGACGGAAATGGCGCCGGCGACCGCCCCGGTTTTGTCCGTCGTCTTCATCGTGATGATCCCTTTGCCGCCTCGGGTTTGACTCCGGTAATCCTCAAAGGAGGTGCGCTTTCCCACCCCATTTTCCCCCACCACCAACAGGGTTGCCTTCGTGTCGACCACCGCAACACCCACCACCTTGTCCTTTTTCTCCGGCCGGATGCCGTAAACACCCACGGTGGCGCGGCCTTGGTCGCGCAGTTGCTCTTCGTCAAAGCGTAGGCTCATTCCTTCCTGGGTCACGAGGACAACCTCCTCCTTACCGTTGGTCTGAACACAGCCGATCAGTTCGTCCCCTGCCTCGATCTTGATCCCGATGATGCCGCCTTTCCGGAAATTACTGTAATCGGCCAAGTTGGTCTTTTTGACGATCCCTGAGGCGGTGGCCATGACGAGATGCTGCTTGTCGCTAAACTCCTGCACGCAGATCAGGGCGGCCACCTTTTCGTTGGGCTGCAGCGCCAGGATGTTCGCGATGGACTTTCCGCGCGCCGTCCGGCCCATTTCCGGGATCTCGTAGACCTTCTCCACGTAGACACGACCGGTGTTGGTAAAAAACATCAGGTAGTCGTGGGTGGTCGCCGAGAAAAGGTGCTCCACAAAATCCCCGGTGTCCTCGCCCTCCTTTTCCTCTTTGGACTTCATACCAAGGACACCCTTACCGCCCCGCCGCTGCGCACGATAACTGGTTACGGAGGTCCGCTTGATGTACCCCGCGTGGGAAAGGGTGATGACCGTCCCCTCCTTGGCAATCAGGTCCTCGACGTCGATCTCCCCCTCGTCCTTGACGATCTGCGTCCGGCGTGGATCGGCGTACTTTTCTTTGATTTCATGGAGCTCTTTTCTGATGATCGCGTAAACCTTTTTCTCGCTAGCCAGGATGCTACGGAGTTCCTCGATCTTCTGGATGATGGACAGGTATTCCTCCTCGATCTTATCCCGCTCCAGGCCCGTCAACTGGTACAACCGCAGTTCCAGGATCGCGTCAGCCTGCCGGTCGCTCAGCTTGTACTTCGTGATCAGCTTTTCCTTCGCTAGGGCTCGATCCTTGGAGGCGCGGATGATCTTCACGAAATCGTCCAGGTTTGCGAGGGCCTTCTTGTAGCCCTCGAGAATGTGGGCCCGGTCCTCCGCCACCTTCAGGTCAAATTTTGTCCGGCGGATCACCACCTCGCGACGGTGCTCGAGGTAGCAGATCAGCATCTCCCGCATCGGCAGGAGTTTTGGACGGCGTCCGTCGAGGGCCAGCATGATCACCCCAAAGCTGCTCTCCAGCGGCGTGTACTTGTAGAGATTGTTGATGATCACCTTCGGAATTGCGTCCCGCTTTAGCTCGAGGACGATCCGGATGGATTCGTCGGATTCGTTGCGGGCATCACTGATGCCATCGAGCTTTTTCTCCTCCACCAGGTCGGCCACCCGCTTGATCAGCTCCTCCGGGTTCACGTTGTAAGGAACTTCGGTGATGACCAACTGAGATTTGCCGGAGCGCCCCTCCTCGACGGAAACCTTGCCACGCAGTTTCAGCGAGCCCCGGCCCGTCTTGTAATAATTGGCGATCGACTCCCGGCCGCAGATCAGCGCCCCCGTCGGGAAATCCGGTCCTGGCATGATCTTGAGGATTTGCTCGGCGGTCAGCTTGGGATTTTCAATCAGGGCACAAAGCGCATCAATGGTTTCCCCCAAATTGTGGGGCGGAATGTTGGTGGCCATGCCAACCGCAATGCCCGTGCCGCCGTTGACGATGAGATTCGGAAAGGCGGCGGGGAGGACGACAGGCTCGGTCAACCGCTCGTCGTAGGTAGGGACGAAGTCGACCGTATCGCGGTCCATGTCCGCCATGAGGGCCGCACCGAGATGATGCAGCCGAGCCTCGGTGTAACGCATCGAGGCGGGCGGATCCCCGTCAATTGACCCAAAGTTCCCGCGGCCCTCCACCAGCAAATGCCGCGTTCCCCACCACTGCCCCATCCCCACCAGGGTTGGATAAATCGCCATGTCGCCATGCGGATGGAAATTACCCATGGTTTCACCAACGATCTTGGCGCACTTCACATGCTTCCGGTTAGGCTGCACCCCGAGGCCATCCATCGCGTAAAGAATCCGGCGTTGCGACGGCTTCAATCCATCCCGTGCATCCGGCAAGGCCCGAGAGATGATGACCGACATCGAGTAGTCGAGGAAAGACTTGGACATTTCGTCCGCGACGTTAATCGGGACAATGTTTTCCTTCAGCAGTGCCATGACAAAAACCCCTTAAATGTCCAGGTTCCGGACGTTGAGGGCGTTCTCCTCAATGAACACGCGCCGGGGCTCCACCTCGTCTCCCATCAACGTCGTGAAGATTTCGTCCGCCTTGGCTGCGTCCACCAGATCCACCTTAAGCAGTTGCCGCTTCTCTGGGTTCATGGTGGTTTCAAAAAGCTCCTTGGCATCCATTTCGCCAAGACCCTTGAACCGCGTGATTTGCACGCCCTTCTTGCCCACGTTTTTCACCCCGGTAAGGATTTCGGCGATCGAGAAGATCGGCGTGCGGTTGGGGTTCGCCTTGTCCACCTCTCCTTCGACAAGCTCGAACAACGGCTTGTCCTGGGCGGAGTAGTGATCCATCTCCAGACCCTTCTTGGCCAGGCCCTGCAAGGCCTTCGCCAGGCTGGCCGCCTCGTAAATCTCGTAAATTCTTGCCTTGGGGCGGGACTTGCCTTCGGCCTCTTCCTTGCCGCCTTTTTCCTCCTCTTCCTCTTCCTCGTCCTCGATGCCCATCTTGTCACGGAATTTGGCGACCTCCTTGTCATCCTTGAAAAATTCAAATTTTTCCTCCGTCCCTTCCCGTGTCTTGGCAATGTACTTCGGCAGGTCTCCGGACTTCGGATTCCGGGCTTCCAGATAATCCTCAAACTTGGCGCCACGGCGGGTCACCGCCCGGGATAGGCGCTCCAGTTCCTGGAGGGACCCGAGAATGTCCCATAACTGCGCCTTACTGAAGGCCTTCTTGTCGGAAAGCCGGATCAGGGAAACCTCGTCGGTGCCCAGTTCGATGAGGATTTTGTCGAGGGTCTCCGTGTCCTGAACGTACTCTTC
>DFCD01000075.1:5437-6047 GCA_002366885.1 Verrucomicrobia bacterium UBA3063 | reverse complement strand
ATCTGTGGGTGGGGGATGAAATCTTTTCTGATCCCGCGAGGCTGAAAAAGGCCTTCTACACCCGGAAAATCGAGGGAGTGGCTTTTCTCGGGATCGCCGAGCGAAACACGCTACCTGAGCAGGTTCATGGGCTCCTTGGGGAAAGCGTTTTTGTAGGGCTAGGGGTACGCTTGATCCAACCCATGGTGCACTGTTGCACCAACAACCAGTACGGAACGGCCCTGGTGGCCACCCAAAAGCTCCTGAGATCGGGGTTCCAGCGCATCGGTCTGGTGATGTCCCGGGCGATTGACCGCCAGATTGACGGCCGTTTCACGATGGGATTCCGCCGGGGTCTTGAGGAGGGGGGGTGGCAACCCGAATTGGCTTCAAGAATGATCTGGAACTTTCAGCCGGAGGACCTTCCGGGTTTTCACCGATGGATGCAGGCGGCCAAACCGGACGCCCTTCTTTGCACCCATACGGAAATCCCCGGATGGCTGAGGAGTCTCCCCCCCGGGGAAAAGGGGATTGCCGTGGCGCACCTTGACCTGGACCCCGCCATGAAGGGATGGGCCGGGATGAATCAGCACAACGACCTTGTCGGCTTTTTTGGGGTGGATCTTTTGAC
>DFCD01000075.1:0-5332 GCA_002366885.1 Verrucomicrobia bacterium UBA3063 | reverse complement strand
TCCGGGAACTACGGCACGACCTCCACGGGGATGCCGGGGCGGACGGCGCGGACCAGCTTGGTGGCGTTCCAGTTGGCGAGGCGGAAGCATCCGTGGGAGCCGGTGCGGGAAATGTCCTCCGGTTCCGGCGTTCCGTGGATGCCGTAACCCTGGAGGGAAAGGCCGATCCAGGCGCTGCCGACGGGGTTGTTGGGGCCGGGGGGAAGGATCAGTCGGTTGGTGATTCCCTCCTGCTGGGCGGCGAGGGAGAGAACCTTCGGGTCGAAGGTGTAGTTGGGGTTGGGAGCGATGTTGGCGACCGTGAGGGGTTGGTTGGGGACCTTGGTTTTGTCCGCGGCGATGGAGCAGGGGAAGCAGGCGACGACTTTGTTGTTCGTGTCGAAGGCCAGCAGGGTGGTTTCGGAAATCATGATGACGATCCGGCTTACCTGCGGGAGTTTCCGGGTGCCTTCCAAATTCGGGATCGTCAGCTGGGTTCCAACCGCCGGGTTGGTGACCGCGGGGTTGAGTTGGCGGAGGAAGGCGGGAGTGGAGTGGGACTTTTCAGCGAGCATTTCCCAGGAGTCGTGATAATCGAGCGCAGCCATTTTGCTCATTTCCAGATAACCCTTGGGGCGGGGAACAACGCGGGCGAGGTCCTCGGCGGTGACGATGTAGTCGACATACGCGTCTCCGGGTTTGCCCAGGTTGAGGCGGGTCTCGATATCGAGTTCGCCGGTGGTGGCGAGTCCGCGGTGGATCTGGAACTGGGTGACGGCGCGGCGGCTACGTTTGGCGAAGTGGCCGTCGATGGTTCCGCAGGAAAAATTCAGGCGGTCCAGCAGGGCCTGCCATCCCCCCATCTCGACCGTGTCTTTGGGGCGGTCCGTGGGGATGGGCTCGGCCCGACGGACTTCCTTGCCCATGGGCGGTGGAGGAGGCCCGTACGGAGTCGCCGGAACCGCGAGGTTGGTGGAAGGATTAGGATTAAGATTAGGTGTTTCGGCGATGACGCCCTGCCCTCCTTCGCTCCTAGCCCCGGCCGGAGCCGGGGGAGGAGCTACGGAGGGGTTCCTTTTTTTTTATCCGCTTCGGGACCGGAGAAGACTTCGGCTTCGGGATATTTTTTCAGGAGATCCCTGGCGCGCTCGGCCGGGGCGACCGGTTTGGGCTCGGGCAACCTGAGCAGGCCCCGGTCGCGCAGGTAAAGGCCGATGCCGACGAGGACAAGCCCGGATACGACCGTCCAGACAAGGGTGTCGCGGGATTTGCCTCTTTTGGCCATGACAGGTCAGTACACGTCCTTGAGGTAGCGTTTCTCCGTCTTGGCAAGGGTGACGGAGACGTACTCCTCTGCCTGCTCGGGGGTTTTTCCGCCGTGCTTGGCGGTGATGGCGAGAAGGGCCTGATGGACGTCCTTGGCCATTCGCTTGGCATCACCGCAGACATAGAAGTAGGCGCCTTTTTCCAGCCAGCGCCAGAGCTCGGCGCCATCCTGTTCCATGCGGTGCTGGACATAGATCTTCTCGGCCTGATCCCGGGAGAACGCGGTGGAGAGCCGGTGGAGGTGTCCGGCCTTCTGGGCGGACGCGAATTCGTCGCCGTAGAGAAAATCGGTGGCGGCGTGCTGATCGCCGAAAAAGAGCCAGTTGCGGCCGGTGTGGCCGTGTTTGGCCCGGTGCTGGAGGAAGGCACGGAAGGGGGCGATGCCGGTGCCAGGACCAACCATGATGACGTCGCGGTCGGGAGCGGGAAGATGGAAATGCCGGGTGGGCTGGACGTAGACGGGAACGGAGGAGGCGGCGGCAAGGTCGGCGAGGTAACCGGAAGCGAGGCCCTGCTTGGGCCGGCCGTGGGTGGTGTATTGGACCACAGCAACGGTGAGGTGGACTTCCCCGGGGCGGTGATCGGGCGAGGAGGCGATGGAATAGAGGCGCGGGGCGATCTTGTTGAGGAGGCCGGGCAATTCGGCGGGATCCAGTTTCACGCCGGGGGCGTCCTGGAGCACGTCGACGACATCCCGGTCAAAGACGTACTCGTCGAGTTTCTTTTCGTCGGCGCAGAGGGCCTGGAGCCTGTCGCGGGCGGGGCCGGAGGCCTTGTCGGCCACGGCCTTGACGAATTTTTTGCCCACGCGGTTGAGGATGAAGGTGGCGGCAAGGATCTCACGGAGGGAGGCATCGCCGGTGAGGTCGAGTTTCCGGAGGAACTCGTCGACGAGGCGGTCGGGATTGCGGGGGAGGACGCCGAGGGAGTCGCCACAGGCGTAGGCGGGGCCGCCGGAGCCGAGCTCGATGACGATGTGGCGGGTGTCCTTGGCGGAACCGGATTTGTTGAGGCGGACGTTTTCCCGGAGGCGGGAAGCGTAAGGGTTGTTGCGGTTAAAGGGGGAGGCAGGGGCCTTGGTGGCCGCGGAGGTTTCGGACATGGGAGGTTTTATTCGTTGTCGTTGCCGATGGATCCGGTGGGGCAAATATCGAGGGCACGCTGGGCGGCATCGAGTTCCTCCGGTGTCTGCGGCTGTTGGAAGAAATAGACGTAGGTCTGGTCCTCGTTGTACTTGAGGAGTTTCGGGGCCTCCTCCAGACAGACGTGGCAGGGGGTGCAGGAGTCATCCACGTACCATTTTCCAGGAACGTTCTCCTTGAGAATGCGGGTTTTGTCGGCCACGGGGTGACCATAGACGATTGCGAACGGTCGGCAATTCAAAGAGGGGTTAAGGGGTTTGTTGATTCCCAACTTTTTAATTTTAACCACCGTAATCCCTCCGGGACTTCATTCCTGAACCCCTGCGTGATTTGGGGCCGGAGATACCATTTTGTGTATGGAAAATTCAAGCGCGTGCCCGGGGCGGGGGTCGAACCCGCACGGGGATTTCTCCCCAAGGGATTTTAAGTCCCTTGTGTCTGCCATTCCACCACCCGGGCCAGAAGACCCTAGTTTGGCAGGTTGGGCGGGGGGATAAAGGAGGATAGGTCAGCTGCCCGCGAGCGTTTTTTGGAGGCCGTTGGCGAGGTCAAGGGAAGGCGCCCAGCCGGTGGCGCGGATTTTTTCGATGGAGGCGGAGGAGTGGAGGATGTCTCCGGGCCGGGCAGGGGCATGGCGGATTTCCGAGCGGAGGCCGGTCAGCGCCAGGATGAGTTCAGCCAGGCGGAGGACGGAGACGGACCGGCCGAAGGCGACGTTGTAGGTGCCGGTCATGGCGGTGGACAGGGCGACATGCTCGAGGGCGGCGGTGACATCGTCGACATGGACGAAATCACGGGTCTGGTGGCCGTCACCGAAAATGGTGATCGGGGTGCCGGCGTGGGCGGCCTCCAAAAATTTTGGCACGGCGGCGGCGTAGGGGCTGCGCGGATCCTGACGGGGGCCGTAGACGTTGAAAAAACGGAGAGCCACGGCGGGCAGGGCAGACCGGGCGCAGAGTTTTTCCGCCTCAAGTTTGCTTTCCGCATAGGGGCTTGCGGGGGCGGTCGGGGAGGATTCCGTCTTTGGCAGGCCCGGTTCATTCCCGTAAACGGCGCAGGAACTGGCCAGGACCACGCTTTGGGCACCCGCCCGGCTGGCGGCTTCGAGAACAAGGCGGGTTCCCTCGACGTTGATTCGATGGCATTCCCCGGGGTGGGCCACCGATTCGGGAACGCTGACCATCGCGGCAAGATGAAAGACGTGGGTGACGCCCTCGCAGGCCTGGGCTAGGGCGGCTGGCTGGAGAATGGATTGCTGAAGAAAGGAGCAGGCCAAGCCGGCGAGATTTCCGGTATTTCCCGAAGCGAGGTTGTCCAGCACGGTGACCGGCCCACGGGCGGAGAGGCGACGAACCAGATGACTTCCGATGAAGCCAGCCCCACCGGTAACCAGGAATTTCATGGACTAGGATGTTCCCGAAGCCGGGGCGGCTTGGAAAGTCCGGGGAAAAACGGGTTGAGCCCTCCTAGCCGTTCTGGGATAGTCACCGAATGAACTGGCTTGCTCTTTTGCCGGTGATGGCACTTGCCCCGGTGCTTGCCTCCTGCGGGAAAAAAAATCCTCCCGCCGCGGGTTTACCGCAGTCCGGGGTTGCGACCCGCACGGATGACCTGCCGGCCGATCCCGAGGAAAAGTTCAAAGTCACCTATGTCCGGTCCGCCCAAGCCTTCTCACGCAACGACCTGGAAAATGCCCTGAAGTTTTTGGAGATGGCCGAGCAGTCCAAGCCGGGCCAAGCCAACACCGCCAATCTCCGGGGGGCCATCTACACGAGAAAACGGGACTGGCCGAAAGCGCAGGCCGCCTTCGAGGAGGCCCTGCGGCTTCAGCCTGATCTTCCCATGGCCCAATTCAACCTTGGAGAGGTTCTTTTCCTCAACAACCAGTACGCGGAATCCCGGCAACGCTTCCAAAACTTCCTCAACAGCCAGCCGAACAACGATCTCGGCCTGTATAAAATTTTCCTTTGCGACCTTTTGGGGGGACAAAAAGCGAAGGCGGAAAGTTTCCTGGAATCGGTTCGTCCCAGTGCGAGTAGTCCTCTCTTTTATTTTTCCAAGGCCGCCGAGGCCTTTGCGGGGGGGGACAAGACGGAGGCCATGCGATTTGTGGAGTCCGCCTACCGGATTTATCCGCCCGACGCCAATGCCACCTTTGCCGATTCTCTGGTGGAAAAGGGTTTTCTTTCGGGAGAGCAGACCGGGAAGATCCAGGAAGAAGGGGACCGTCCCAAGGCCAGCGACCTCAGTAATATGCTTCCCGAGGTGAAGAAGGACGAAAAGCCTTCCGGCCTGCTCCCCGCCAAACCCTAATTTTTCCCTTCCGTCTCCCGGGCACGGATCCGGGCTGCAGCCCAACCGGCGTGTTCCCGCACCAGGGGGCTACCATCGCCGCAGGCCGCCTCCAAGGCCGTGAGATCCGAAGTCGTGCCGATGTTGCCCAGCACCACACAGATGTTCCGCAGCCAACGGTCCCGTTTTAGCCGGAAGATGGGGGTGCCCCGGAATGCGGAGCGGAACCTGGCCTCATCCCAGGAGAGCATCTCGCGAAGATCGGGTCTTGGCCGGGGGCTGAATTTGATTTCCTGCGCGTTTTTGGCATGGCGGTTCCAGGGGCAAACCTCGAGGCACTCATCGCAGCCGAAAAGCCTGTCTCCGATGAGTGGACGGAACTCCTCCGGGATGGGGCCGGGGTTTTCGATGGTCAGGTAGGCGAGGCAGCGCCGGGCATCCAGGACATAGGGGCGGGGAAACGCCCCCGTGGGGCAGGCTTCCAGGCAGCGGGTGCAACTGCCGCAGTGGTCGGAGACCGGGGGATCGGCAGCAACCTCGAGATCCGTCAGCAGGAATCCCAAAAGGAGCCAGGGGCCGTGTTCCCGATGGAT
>DFCD01000090.1:2606-2973 GCA_002366885.1 Verrucomicrobia bacterium UBA3063 | reverse complement strand
GGATCCGACTGGGATTTGCTGAATATTAGCGGCAACCTTGCCATTCAGGCTTCGTCGGGAAGCCGCTTCATCGTGGATATTGTCTCCCTCTTGGCCAATGGCAGTTTGGGGGCGGCATCAAACTTTAACGGGGCTAACAACTATTCCTTCACCATCGCCACCGCGGCCGGCGGGATCAGTGGCTTTGACAGCGACTACTTTCAGGTGAACACCGCGAACCTCGCCAACTCGTTCTCCGGCACATGGGGCGTGGCCAAAACCGGTAACAACATCAACCTTCTCTACACGGCCTCTGCCGCGACGGCTATTCCCGAGCCAACGACTGGCTCCCTTGTACTGATCGGTGTTGTCTCCGCTGGGTTGATCC
>DFCD01000090.1:706-2530 GCA_002366885.1 Verrucomicrobia bacterium UBA3063 | reverse complement strand
TCTAAAAAAATAGAATGAGGAAGGGTTTTGGATTCAAGGTTTGGGGATCTATATCCCTGCTCCTGGCGGCCTTGTTTTGGATCTGGTCTTCTCCGGATTTTCGGGCTTCAAAAAAAATTCCGATCAATTTCTGGACCGGGTTCACCGGCCCCGACGGTGAACAGATGGTCGGACTGATCCGGGAGTTCCATCGCCTTAACCCCGATGTGGAGGTCAGCCTGCAAAGGATCGATTGGGGGGTGTATTACAACAAGCTCTTTGTCGCCGGGCTGGGAAAGCGCGGCCCGGAGGTGTTCGTCCTGCATGCCGGCATGTTGCCTCGCTTTGCCTCCGCCGGCCTGATGGGGGAGATGGATGAATTACTGGATACGCAAAGCCGCGCTGCGCTGGATGATCTCGTTCCGGTGATCCGGCCCAAGCTGCAGTGGGAAGGACATCAGGTCGCTTGGCCCCTCGACGTTCACATGATGGGTCTCTACTGCAATCTGGACTTGTTCCGGCAAGCGGGCTGGGTAGATAGCTCCGGCAACCCGCGGGTCCCCCGCAACCGGGAGGAGTTTTTGGCGGCGGCGGCCGCCATCCGCCGTCTCAGCAGGCCCGGGAAAGAAATCTGGGGCTTCGGCATCGCGGATCCCAATCTCACGGCTCTAACCTCCTGTTATCAGCATGGGGGGCGACTTTTCAGCCCGGACCTGCTCAATCCTTCATTGCTTTCGTCGGGAAATATTGCCGGATTGGATTTCCTGCGCCAACTCGTCGCTACCTACCGAGTGGCTCCTCCTCCGGAAAGCAATGATGCCTGGGTGGGATATCGGCAAGGAAGCATCGGCATGGTGTGGGCGGGCATTTGGATGCTGGCGGAGGTGAGGGGAGACAGGAGTTTTCCTTTTGATGTTTTTCCCCTGCCGCAATGGGGTGCCGAACCCGCCTCCTTCGGTAGTACCCACCTCATGGCCTTGGCGCCCGGTTTGAAGGATTCCTCCCGGGAGGCGGCTTGGCGGCTTGTGCAGTTTCTTTCCAGCCACTCGCTGGAGTGGGCCAAGGTCGGACAGCTGCCCGCCCGGCGGAGCCTGCTGGAGAGTCCCGAGTTTCGGAACCTCCGTCCGCAGGCGAATCTCGTCACGGAAATTCCCCATCTGGTTTTCAACCCCGGCACGCCCCTGCTCTGGGAGGTGCAAGATGAGTTCTATCGCGCGGGGGAAAAGGTGATGCGAGGAACGGAATCGGCCTCGACGGCTTTGGAAATTGCCCAGAACCAAGCTCAGAAGGTGGTGGATCGGGATCGCGCCCGGCACAGCCAGGCCAAGGCAGGGCCATGAACCGGCGCCAGGGATCCCCTTGGGCTGCGGTGATTTTTGTGGCACCGTTTGCTGCGGCCTTTCTTCTCTTTTTCGCGGGGCCGACTCTCTTCGGTCTGGTGCTTAGCTTTTTTGACTGGGAAATGCTTTCCGGACTTCCACCCCACTTCGTTGGGGTAGCCAACTACCGGGAAGCCCTGGGGGACGCCCGGTTTCTTCGCTCCTTGGTGGTGACGGGAGGTTTCGTCCTGATGACCGTGCCTATGAATCTGCTAGTGGCCTTGGGGTTAGCGGCGGCAGTTAGTGCGTTGCCCCGCCGCCAGGGGCTTTATCGAAGCGTGATTTACCTTCCTGTGCTCCTCAATATTACGGTGGCGGCGCTTTTGTGGCGGTGGTTCTACAGCACGAAATTCGGGCTATTTAACAAGCTTCTTCAGCCTTGGGGCGTCCAATGGCCCTGGTTGACCGATGCGGCTCTGGCCCTGCCTTCTATTTCCCTGATGACGGTCTGGTGGACTTCCGGAGT
>DFCD01000090.1:0-561 GCA_002366885.1 Verrucomicrobia bacterium UBA3063 | reverse complement strand
TGGCCTCCTGCAAGGTGTTCGGCCAAACCTTTTTGATGACGGGTGGCGGTCCCGAGGGGGCCACGAGGGTCGCGATGCAGTATATTTACGAGACTGGATTCTCTTTCTTCCGGATGGGCTACGCCTCGGCTCTCAGCTGGCTGACCTTTTTGGTGATTTTAGCGTTCATGGTGTTCCGGTGGGTGCGCTTGCCGGAACGGAAAGGGGAGGGGTGAACCGGCGTCCGCATCCTTGGGGACTGGAAGTCGGGGTGGCCGTGGTCGCTCTTCTCTACATGCTCCCATTAGTTTTTTTGGGTCTGATTTCCCTGAAGCCCAAAGCGGAGATCCTTCGTTTTGACCGGATTCTGCCGGTGGAGTGGACATGGGAAAATTATCATCGGCTTTTTTCCAACGCGGAGGTGATTCCCATCTGGGCGTGGCTGGCCAACAGCTTTTTAATCTCCCTCTTTACCACTCTGCTGGTGGTTTCCGTTTCCGCCTTGGCCGCCTACGCCATCAGTCGGCTCCGGCCGGATTGGGGCAAGGGATTCTTGGTCGTGTTGGCGGCGGCCATGATGCT
>DFCD01000083.1 GCA_002366885.1 Verrucomicrobia bacterium UBA3063 | reverse complement strand
TTTTCATGGCAGTCGGCCACTCGTCGCCGCTTATTTTATTAGCCCCTTAACTCCTGAATCCCTTAGCACCCAACAGCCAAACCGCTTTCTTTCAACAACCACGGATTCCGACTATTATGACCTAATGGCCAAGGATCAGCTCACCATCTACGACACAACCCTGCGCGACGGGGCCCAGGGTGAGGGCGTTCATTTCTCCCTGTCCGACAAACTCCGCCTAGCCGAAAAGCTGGCCGCTTATGGAATTCATTACGTGGAAGGCGGCTGGCCCGGCTCCAACGACAAGGACCGCGAATTCTTTCCCGAAGCCAAGAAACTGAAATGGGGCTCCTGTAAACTCGCCGCCTTCGGTTCCACCCGCCGGGCCGGCACTGCCGCATCCTCCGATCCCCAGGTCAGACTCCTGCTGGATGCGGAAACCCCCGTCGTCACGATCTTCGGCAAAAGCTGGCTCCTCCACGTCGAAAAAGTCCTCCGCACCACCGCCGAGGAAAACCTCGCCATGATCCGCGACACCGTCGCCTTTCTGAAAAAAGAAGACCGGGAGGTGATTTACGACGCCGAACACTTCTTTGACGGTCATTCCGCCGACTCCTCCTACGCCCTCCAAACGCTGGAAGCTGCCGCCGAGTCCGGGGCCAGCTACCTTGTGCTCTGCGATACCAACGGGGGCCGCCTCCCCTCCGAGATCGCCGCTGTCGTCCGTGAAGCCCGCTCCCGGTTTTCCCAAAGCCGGATCGGCATCCATACCCATAACGACTGCGGCCTGGGCGTGGCCAATGCCGTGGCCGCGGTCGAGGAGGGGGTCCTCCAGATCCAGGGAACCATGAACGGCTACGGGGAGCGCACCGGCAACTGCAACCTCACCACCGTCCTGCCCATCCTGGAACTGAAACTCGGGAAAAAGATCCTGCCGCCAGGAAATCTGAAAAAACTTTCCGACTTGTCCGGCTTTGTCGACGAGCTGGCCAACCTTCAGCACGATCCCCGCGCCCCCTTCGTGGGTCGCACCGCCTTTGCCCACAAAGGCGGGATGCACGTCAACGCGGTGAACAAGCTGTCCGCCAGCTTCGAACACATTGAGCCCGGGGAAGTCGGCAACCATCAGCGTATCCTCGTGGGGGAACTTTCCGGCGGGGCCAACGTCATGATGAAGGCGCGTGAACTGGGTATCACCCTTGACGAAAAGGCAGCCTCCACCCGCGCAATCCTCGCCCACATCAAAAAACTGGAGAAGGAGGGCTACGAGTTTGAAGCCGCCGATGCCTCCTTCGAACTGCTGGTGCGCCGCTCCTTGGAAAAACTGCCCACCCCCTTCCTGCTCGACTCCTACAAGGTGGAGGTCGCCCGGGCACGCCCCAAGGCCCGCGAAACCAGCAAGGCCACCGTGGTGGTCCGGGTCGGCCCCAAGGTCCGCAAAACCTCCGCCAACGGGGACGGTCCGGTCAACGCGCTCGATGCCGCCCTACGCAAATCCCTTCTGCCCGCCTTCCCCGCCCTGAAAAAGTTGAAGCTGATCGATTACAAGGTCCGCATCGTCAACTCCCGTGGTGGCACCGCCGCACGGATTCGCGTGCTCGTGGAGTCCACCGACGGCCAGAGCGAATGGGGAACCGTGGGAGTCTCCACCAACATTCTCGAGGCCAGCGCCCACGCCCTTATCGACAGCTTGTCGTATTTTCTTCTGCCCGGGCGGAAGGAAAAGCGGGTTGAGAAATCCCTTTCGGTTCGATAAGGTTACGGATCCGTTTTCCGGAGTAGCTCAGCGGTAGAGCGGTCGGCTGTTAACCGATTGGTCGCTGGTTCGATCCCAGCCTCCGGAGCATCCGGATTCCATATTTCTGCGCCCGGCGGGGGTCGAACCCACAACCTTCGGCTCCGGAGGCCGACACTCTATCCAGTTGAGCTACGGGCGCTGAACCTCTCAGCATACCCGGAGACCATCTTCGTTCAAGACTGCCTGTCCTGCACTCCTTCCGTTTCTTTCCCGTTCTGAAACCAGGCCTGCCGGAGCTTGTTTCCTTCCTCGTCCCATTCGGTCCAACAGCCCTCCGGGATCCCCTTCCGGTAATTTGTTTCCGCCCGCTTTTTCCCGTTCGGCCACCAAACCACAAAAGTCCCCTCCCTCTGGCCATCCTGGAAGCTGCCAACCCCCTTTTTTTTTCCGTTTTCGTGCCACGTCTCCACCCGTCCGCTCCGTTTGCCCTTTTCCCAGCCGGTTCTCCGCTCCAGGTTGCCGTTGTCATACCACTCGGTGGCGTCGCCCTCCGCCAACCCGTCCCGGAAGCGGGTTTCCTGGCGGAGTTGGCCCCGACTGTCCCACAGGCGGGCGCGGCCTTCCTTCTTTCCATTTTCAAAATACACCTCGGTTTCCAGTTGTCCGTTGGGATGCCAGGTCCGCAAACGACCGTGCATCCGCCCATCCCAAAACTCCGCCTCCGTCCTCCGGCCCGCCGATTCCGAGGTTGCCGTCCCCGTAAACGGCTGCTTCTGGTACAGAAAAAATCCCCTTTGGGATTTCAGGCTGGCAAAAGGGACCTCTTCCCCGGATCTTCCCAACCCCAGCGCGGCTACCGCCACCAACACCAAGCCGGCCCCGACGATCTTGGGACTCAGTGGACCAAGGCCGCCAAGGCCGCGACGCGCCCGGCAAGATCGTTGAGATTCTCCGGAACGATCTTCTCCGTGGTCACCGTGGGGTGAAGACGGTCGTGGTCGCTGTCCAGCTTGATGCCGGGAACGTACTCGTCGGAAAAAATCATGTCGTTGACGAAATCCCGCCCGCCGTTTCTTCCGGTCCATCGCCAATAGAGATCCCTCATTTTGCGGTCGGATTCAATCAGGATCACCGCGACCACCGAGCCCTTCAGCCGCATCGTCAATTCACGAAACGAGGGGAACCACGTGGGAGGCTCGGTGAGTTCCCCGCGGATGATCAGCGTTTCCTGGCGAATCAGGTCGCGCACCGCGACCTCAAGTTCGCCCTCCCCGTGTCCATGGCAAGTGTTTCCCGCCATTCCCGTTGGACGGCCTTCCCCCCGTCCCCGTTCAACCCAATTGCCCCAAAAGTCCCGACCAGCCATCATCCCTGCTCCATGAACCCGGCACCCTCCCCCGCCCCCCGCGAAAAAAACGGCTCCCGCCTCAACCGGGCCGAAGTCCTGCGCATAGTCCGGTTCGGAACCGTCGGCGCCGTGGGCACCCTGCTTAACACCCTTCTTGTCTGGGTTTTTCTCTCCTTTGGCTACAATCACCTCGGCTGGCATCCCTCGGATCACACCGTGGTCACAACCGCGGCCACCCTTTCCTGGATCCTTTGTTGCGGCACCAACTACCTTCTCAACGCCCTTTGGACCTTCCACCACTGGCCGCCCCACTGGCGGCAGGCACTGCACTACTACGCGACTGCCCTGCTGTCCTTTGGAGTCCAGATCCTCATCCTGAATCTTCTCGTCTATCTGATCGTCACCGAGCGCCCCATTGAAACCGCCGTCCTCAACGGGGTCGCCGTGGCCACCGGCGCCCTCATCAATTACCTCGCCGCCTCCCTCTGGGTCTTCTCTCCCAACCGCCATCCCCTGCGGAGCCGTCCGCGGTGAAATTTTTCCAGCCCCGGGCCGATGCGCATGTTCCGGGTGGCGGCGGCCTGGCCCCCGCCCTCACCTCCACCACCCACCTCGGGATCGGCGCCCATGCCGACGATCTGGAAATCATGGCCTTTCCGGGCATCTGCGCCTGCCGGGGCCAAACGGATCTCCGCTTCTCCGGTGTTGTCGCCACCGACGGGTCCGGCGCTCCTTCCAAATTGTCCGGTGCGGAACTCGTCCAGACCAGGATCGACGAGCAGAAACAGGCGGCGGAATTGGGAGACTACGCTTCCATCCTCCAACTCGCCCACCCCAGTGCCGACGTCCGGGGTGTCGGCCGCAAGGCCCTCATTTCCGACCTGCTGCAAATCCTCAAAGCCGCCCAACCGAAAACCCTCTATCTCCACAACCCGGCCGACCGGCACGAAACCCACCTCGCCGTCCTCCTCGCCTGTCTGGATGCCCTCCGGCAGCTCCCGCCCGGTCAACGACCCGCGCAAATTTTCGGCTGCGAAGTCTGGGGCGATCTCGACTGGGTTCCGGCAGACAGGGTCGTCCGGCTTCCCTGCCCGGCCCCGGCCGGCTTCGGCCCCTCCCTCCTCCGCGTCTTCCGCTCCCAGATCAACGGCAAACGCTATGACCTCGCCGCCGCCGGGCGCCGTCGTGCCCAGGCGACCTTTGCCGATGCCTACGCTCCCGACCAGGCGGAAGAGGTACTCCTGGCCCTCGACCTCCGGCCTTTGGTGGAAAATCCCGAACTGTCCCTGGCGGACTTTGTTTTTGGCCTGACCGGGGAATTCCAAAAACAGACGCTGGAACGCATCCGGCGCCTCGAATCAGCCTCAAGATGAGCTCCCCCGGACTTTTCTCGCGCGTTTCCGTGGCTGCCAACCGGCTGATCGGCCATCTGCAACGCACCCAGGTCGACGACGGCAGCTGGTCGGTGCCCTACACCGGTCCGAATTTTCTGCTGCCCCTGTACGTCATCACCACTCACCTCACCCGCCGTCCCATCCCGCAGGCCGAACGTCCCCGCTTTGTCGCCGGATTGCTCAAGCCCCAGCTCCCCGACGGCTCCATCGGACTCCACGAGGAGTCAACCCAGGGAGCGGTCTTCACCAGCTCCATCTCGTATGCGGCCCTCCGCCTGCTTGGCGAAAATCCCGGTCGCCCGGAACTCGAAAAAATGCGCGGCTGGATCCACGCCTCCGGCACACCGGTGAAAGCCGCCGCCTGGGGCAAGTTCATCCTCGCCCTGCTCAATCTTTACCCTTGGTCCGGCGTCACCCCGGTTCCGCCCGAGCTTTACCTGCTGCCCAGGTGGTTCCCGCTCCAGCCGAGCAACATCTCCGGCTATGTCCGCATTGTTTATCTTCCCATGGCCTACTTTTATGGCCGTCGCTGGCAGGCTCCGCTCGACTCCACCCTGAGGGAGCTTCGGCGCGAGCTTTATCCCCAGGGCTACGGCGAAATCTCATGGCCGAAGCACCGGGCCGATCTTGCCCCTACCGACAATCTTGTGCCGGAATCCCTCCCCGTCCGACTGCTCATGCCGCTGGTCCGCAGGCTCGAACCCCTCGTGCCGGCCTGGATCCGACACAAGGCGCTCAAGCTCACTTACGAGCACATCCTTTATGAGGACGAACAGTCCGATTACATCCGCCAGGCCCCCGTCAACGCCTGCTACAACACCCTCGCCCACTACCTCGAAGGCCAGGCGGAGCGGGTGGAAAAAAGCTGGGCCAAATTGCCCCTCTATCTCTGGCAGCATCCCGGCCACATCGCCTGTCAGGGCTTCACTTCCTCCAAGGTGTGGGATACGGCCTTCACCCTCCAGGGTTTGACCGCATTATCCGCCGCTGCCGTCCCCGCCGCGGTCGTGCAGAACGGATGCCGATACCTCTGCAACAACCAGATAATCGACGAATTACCCAACCCCCGCCGCTACCACCGCCTGCCCCGCAAGGGCGGTTGGCCCTTCAGCGAGCGCAAGAACGGTTGGTCGATCGCCGACTGCACCGCGGAAAGCCTGCTCGCCCTGATCCAGTCCAAGCCCTTTCTGCCGGAGCTGGTCTCCCCGGAAATCATCCGGGATGGGTTGAGCTTCATCCTCAGCTACCAGAACAAGAATGGCGGCTGGGGAAGTTGCGACCGCATCGTCGGCCCCGAATGGATCGAGATCTTCAACGGCTCCCATGTCTTCGCCGATATCATGGTCGACCACTCCTTCGCCGAATGCACCGGATCGGTTCTCTCCGCCCTCGCCCTGGTGCGCCGGAAGTTTCCGGAGCTGGAACGGTCCCGTCTGGATCACGCCATTCAGGGCGGCATCCGTTATCTCACCGACACCCAGCTGCCCGACGGCTCCTGGGAAGCCGTCTGGGGCATCTGCTTCAATTACGGAACCTCCTTTGCGCTGCCCGGTCTTCGGGCCGTTGGCATTCCCGCGGAAGACCCCCGGGTAAAACTGGGACGACAGTTCCTGCTACGCCAGCAACTGCCGGACGGCGGCTGGGGCGAGCATCCCGACTCCTGTTACCAACGTCGTCCCATCCCCTCAAAGACGGGCCTGGTGGAGCCAACCGCCCTGGCGGTAATCGCCCTGCTCGCCACCGGCCCCAAGGACGAGCCCGCCATCACCCGCGGTTTGGAATTCCTGCTCAACACCCAGCTCCCCGATGGCGACTTTCCTCCCCAACCCATCCCCGGACTTTTCTACCGGACCACCCTGATCCGCTACGACCATTACAAGCGCGCCTTCCCCCTCAAGGCCTTTGCCCAGTTTTTGGAGACTTAAACTTCAACGGCCGTTTTGGCCTTTGAATTCTTAGCTTCTCGTTTTTACGAGTCCCGCCAGCGCGTAAGCCAAGGGAAGACGGATCCAACTGGCCGCGGAGGCCAGATCGGCTATGTCCACCCGGTTGGAACCGCGCCCCTTCCACGCACCCCACAGGCTCTTGAGAAAAGGTCCGGCAAAGGTGAGGAAGGACTGCCCGTTGCCCATGAGCAGGCCCATCGTCCTCGCCCGCTCCCGCTCATCGTGCCGCCAGAGCGAGACCACCGCCCGCCGCAGGGACTGGGAGAAGGCGTCCTCCCGGGAAAAACAGTCATAGAGGGCACGGGAGAGCAGCTCGGGAACGCGGCAGGCGCGGCGACGGCTGCGGACAAAAGAACGGAAGTCGTGCGACTCCGCCAGCTCGATCGCATCGACAAGACCGTTGGTGATTCCCGTGGCCGTGAGCGGATGGGTATGGCCGGCCGCATCGCCGATCAAGATCCGCCGGCCGTTGCCGTAATCAGCCCGGGCGAGGAAGTGGTTGGCCTGCCAGGAAAGCTGGCCCTTGCGGATCTGCTCCGCCGCCGCCTGCCGCCACATGGCCGGCAGGGTGTCATGGATGGCCTCGATCAGCCACGCAGGATCCTTCATCTCCGCCTTGTACTTGAGGGGCACGTCCACGCAGATGCGCACGGTGGCGGGGGCAATCTCATAGCCCAGGAGAAAACTCGGTTGGCCAAGAAAAACGTGACCGTAATCCGGATACGGCGCACCCACGCCTTCCAGCAGGATTCCCGTCATCGCGGAAATGGGCTTGTGAACCGATGCGCCGCGCAGGCTGCGGCGGACCACACTGGCGCGGCCGTCGGCACCAATCACCCGGCTGGCATCGAAACGGGTGCCGTTTTCGAGAAGCACGCCGTGGTCATCGGCGCTCTTTACCCGGATGCCGGAAAAGAAGGAAACCCCCGGAGTCTGGACGACGATCTTCCGCATCTCCTCGACAAGGTCGCCGTGATGAAAAGCGAGGCCGATCTGGCCATCCACATAATCGAGTTTGACCGGGGATTCCCCGTGCCCGGGATAAACCACGAAACCCCGCCCACGCGGACGCCCAGCCGTTTCCACAATTTCCCCGAAACCCAATTTTTGAAGAGCCTCCACCCCCTGGGGATGCAGCCATTCACCCGCAAATCTCTGCTTGGGCTGTCCCGCCGGATCCGCCTCCAAAAGAGCCACCGACCGACCGGAGAGAGCATGGGCGCGGGCCACGGCACAGCCGGCCGGCCCAGCCCCCACCACGATGATGTCGAAGCGGTTTTTCATCAAAAACTCCGTGCCCCATGTGGCTAGCACCATTTGTGCCAATTCCAAGCAAAAGCCTTTGTTTTTATTTGTAACCTATTCCTGGAGAATCATTTCCATCATCCATGCCAAAAAGTGAATCTCCACCAAAGCGATCCTTTTGTCCCCCTTGGCCTTCTCCATCGCCCGAACTTCCAGGTCGGTCTCCCCAAGGTCGAACTCCCCGACCCGGCGCAAACGATGATCGTTCAAAGTTGCCACCAGGGTCTCCAGGTCGTTCTCCGGAATCGTCCAAACTCCGCTCTCCCCGGCCTTTGGCATGGATCTCATCCACCGCTGAACGGCCACCTGTCTGCCCAAGCGGACCTCGTGGAGCCCTGCAATCCAATGGATTGCCTCCTCGCCACGGATCCCGGCTTCCTTGAGCCCCGCCCGCCCGTACCAAAGATTGGCCACCATCGGATCCAACTCGCCCGGCTCCGTTTGGTAGGCCTCGATCAATGCCTCCAGCACCTGGTGAAGCAGGGCCGATTCGGCTCCCGCCAACTCCACCTGTCGCCCCCCGCCTTCGGTTTGGAAAATTTTCAAGCCGCCGCCTCCAGGGTGGATCTCAAGCCGAACTCCTGAAGCCGGTGGCAGTAAAACTCGGCCTTCTCCCGCGTTTCCAACGCCACCACACTTTTTCCCTGTTCATGCACCTCCAGCATGCACTTTTTCGCCTTGTTTTCATTGAAGCCCAGCACCCGCATAAAAACGAACACCACGTAACTCATCAAATTCACCGGGTCGTTCCACACGATCACCCGCCATCCCTTGGCAAACGCCTCGGAAAGATCGGTCTCCTGCCCCGGAACCACCTCCGGGGTTGTCGTGGCACCCCCTTGCATCTTGGGGAACTATTGCTTTCCGCACGCTGATTTCAATCCGCTTCCCCTTCGCCAACCGCCCTTTCCCCGCTACAAGGGAAGGAATGATTGTCTCCCGGCTCACCTCAGTACTTGTCTCCTCCGCATGGGGTCTTCTCTTGGCCACCATCCTGGTTCCTTGGTCCCGCTTTTTTCTCCCCACCATGGCCGCCCCGCCCGTCCCTCCGCCCCTTCCCGTCCTGGTCACCATCGAGGACCTTGCCGGCGAGCCCTGGCCCTGGCCCCGTCTGGACCTCACTCTTCTTCTCCGCGCCGTCTCCCCGTACCGGCCCGCCCCGGTCGGCCTTCTGCTTCCCTTGGATGCGCCCGATGCCCTCGAACCGCTCCAGGACGACCAACTGGCCCGCGCCCTCACCGCCTTTGACTCTCCCGTCCTGCCCGCCGTCGCCTTCCGCGGAAAAAGCAGCGGGAAGGCACTGGAACTGCCGGTCCTGACCCATCACGGCTCCCTCGGGGGTATCCGGCCGGCGGAAGGTTTTCTCGCCCCTGAGGAAAACCTCCGTCGCCCGGCCCGCACCGCCGCCTGGAAGGTGACGCCGGAAACCGACCGGCATGTCCACCGTGTTCCCCTCGTGTTCCGCCAAGGCGATCAGGCGGTACCCTCGTGGCTGCTGGAAATGTACGCGCGCGCCGGCGGCGCCGATCTCGCCAAATCCGAACTCTCCGGGCACCTCGTGATTCTCCGCGACGACCAGGGCCGGGAATTGCAGAAAATTCCCGTGGACCTCCGCGGTTCGGTGCCGGTCGACTGGGACTCCCCGGATCCCGCCGCCACAAAAATGGAAATCCGCTCGGTGGTGCTCGCTTCCGAACAGGAACGTATCGGCGTCACCCCTGTCTACCCGCTGGCCACCCTAACCAGGAAGCCGCTCATCGTCGCCGGCACGCTCCCCGAGGTGGATCCCTCCATCGGCTCCCCGTGGGGGGAGAAGTCCATGGTCGATGCCGTTCTCCGCGCCTGGACCCGCCTGGCCTCCGGCCCTGCCCCGGTCCTGCACCCGCCCCGCGGGGTGATCTTCGCCTGTCTCCTGCTTGCCGCCTTGGCCGGACTGCTGATTCCCCCGCACCTTCCCGCCCGGGTGGGCGCTGCCACCGGCATTTCCGCGGCGGTGTTTCTGGCGGGATGGCTGGCCGCCAGATTCGGCGGCTACAGCGGCGCCCTTCCTCTCGCGTTGGGCACGGCCTTGGCCCTGTTCCTTTCCGCCCCGCTGCTGCGCTGGCTGGAGACCGGCCATGTTCGTTGACCGCGTTCGCATCCACGCCCGCGCCGGCGACGGCGGGGACGGTGTCATCTGTTTCCACCGGGAGAAATTCGTCCCCAGGGGAGGACCCGATGGCGGCGACGGTGGTCGGGGCGGCGACGTGGTTCTCGAGGTGGATCCCCAGATCAACAATCTCATCGACCTGCGCTTCCGGCCCCATGCCCGTGCGGGACACGGAGGAAAAGGGGGAGGCAACAACTGCACCGGCAAAAACGGCAAACCATGCGTGCTCAAAGTTCCGGCAGGCACAGTGGTCTATTCCCTTCCTCCCGGTGAGGACGGGGAACCGCTCGTCGACCTCACCCAGCCCGGCGAAACCCACGTGCTTTGCCGCGGAGGACGCGGAGGGCGGGGAAACGCGCGCTTCGCCAGCTCCGTCCGCCAAACGCCCCGGTACGCGGAGGAAGGACAGCCCGGGGAAACCGGGGAGTTCGTCCTCGTCCTCAAATCCATTGCCCAAGTCGGCTTGGTCGGCCTCCCCAATGCCGGAAAATCCAGCCTTCTGGCGGCACTCTCCGCCGCTAAACCCAAAATTGCCTCTTACCCCTTCACCACCCTCCAACCCTCCATCGGTGTGGTCGGTTCGGCCGAGGAAAACCGATTCACCGTGGCCGACATTCCGGGACTCGTCGAGGGCGCCCATGCCGGCAAAGGATTGGGCCATGACTTTCTGCGCCACATCGAACGGTGCGCCATTCTCCTTCTGCTGATTGACGCCGCCGGCACCGAAGGCAGGGATCCGGTGGACGACTACCGTCTTCTTCGCAAGGAACTCCGCGAATATGACCCCGCCCTCGCCCGCCGGCCTTTTTTGGTTGTCGCCAACAAGGCCGACCTCCCGGAGAGTCAGGCCCGTCTGTCCGCCCTCCGCTCCGCTTCCCGCAAACAGGTGTTCACCGTTTCGGCAAAAACCGGCGAAGGCATACCCGGTCTGATCTCCTCCCTCCGCGAAATCCTGGGGCCTTGACCGGTCCTTCAGGTTACTTAACATCATTAATCATTCATAGGATGAAGAATTTTTTCCTTCTCTTTTTGCTTCTGGCCATGGCGTCCTGCAAGAGGGGCGGCGGTCCCCCCAAGGACGCGCCGGTCCCGGTCGAGCTTGTCGCCGTCCAAGTCGGCCCCCTCAAGGAAACACTCCAGGCGACCGGAACGCTCCTAGCCGAGGAGTCCGTCGACCTGAAACCCGAGGTGGAAGGGGAAGTCACCTCGATCCGCATGACCGAAGGAAATTCCGTCAGGAAGGGCGACCTCATCCTCCAGATCGACGAGTCCAAGCAACAGGCGATCGTCGACGAGAGTGAAGCCGACTTCCGCCTGAGCGACGAAAACCGGAAACGCGCGGACATTCTTCTCTCCGATGGGACAATCTCCCAACAGGAACACGACCAGGTCCACTCCGCGTTCCGCCGGGCCGAGGCCGCCCTCAACCTCGCCCGCAAACGCCTCACCGAATACACCCTCACCGCACCCTTTGACGGGATTCTCGGCCGCCGCTACGTGAGCATCGGCCAGTATGTCAGTTCCCAAACCGTCCTGGTCAGCCTGTATGCCCTCGATCGCATGAAGCTGGATTTCAGCGTTCCGGAACGGTACAGCGCCCGCGTCAAACCGGGCCAAACGCTGCAGCTGACCGTGGCCGCCCACGGGGAAGAGAAGTTTTCCGGGGAAATTTACCTGGTGGAGCCCAGGGTGGATGTGGAAACCCGCACCGTCCAGGTCCGCGCCTACGTCCCCAACCAGGACCATCATCTCAAACCGGGAATGTTTGCCAACGTCATGCTTTCCATCGGCAGCAAGGAGGCCGCCCTCACCATTCCCGAGGACTGCATCTTCCCCCAAGCCGGGGGTTTCGCCGTCTACCGAGATGCCGGCGGTGTGGCCGAGTTGGTCGCGGTGGAAACCGGACTCCGCATCCCCGGACGCGTGGAAATCCTTTCCGGCCTCAAGGCCGGCGATCTTGTCGCCCGGTCCGGCAACCTCCGCCTCTCCCCGGGGCGGAAACTCCTGCCGCAGCCTTCCTCCCCGTGAATCTGCCCGAGTTCTGCATCCGGCGACCGATTGCCGCCGCGATGTTCAATCTGGCCCTCGCCCTCATCGGGATCCTCTCCCTGTCCCGCCTGCCCGTCCGGGAACTGCCCGATATCGATCCCCCCATCGTCTCCGTCACCACCGTTTATCCGGGGGCCAACGCCGAACTCGTCGAGGCCGATGTCACCGAGCCGCTCGAGCAGGAAATCAACAACATCCCGGGCATCAAGATCCTGCGGAGCGAATCGAGGGAACAGGTCAGCGCCATCACCGTCGAGTTTGAGCTGAACCACGACGTCGATGTCGGTGCTCAGGACATCCGCGACCGCATCAGCCGCGTCCGCGACAAATTGCCCGACGACATCAAGGAGCCCATCGTGGCCAAACAGGACGCCGACGCCCAGGAGGTCATGTGGATCGCCCTCTACAGCGAGAACCGGTCCACCCTCGAGCTCTCCAATCTCGCCGAACGCCAGATCCGGGACCGCCTCCAGGTGCTCCCGGGCGTCGGCGGCATCAACTTCGGGGGACAAAAAAGACCCTCCATGCGGATCTGGCTCGATTCCGAGAAAATGGCCGCCCGCAAAATCACCGCGGCCGATATCCGCGCCCTGCTTCGCCGGGAAAACGTCGAACTCCCCTCCGGAAGGATCGAAGGGGAAAGTCGCTCCCTCAGCATCGTCGCCCGCGGCCGCATGGACCGCCCGGAGCAGTATGCGGATCTTTTTGTCCGCGAGGTTGACGGCTCGCCCGTCCGCCTTCGGGAGGTGGCCACCGTGGAAATTGGCCCGGAGGTGGAGGCCACCATCGCCCGTTTCAATGGCAAACCCGCCGTGGGCCTTGGCGTCGTCAAACAGTCGGACGCCAACGCCGTCGAGGTGGCCCGGCAGGTGCGCGAGGAGATCGACCGGATCCGCCCCCTTCTTCCCCCTGACGTCGGGCTCGACTTCCCCTTCGATTCCTCCCTGTATGTCCAGGCGGCCATCCGGGAAGTGGCCGAGACCATCGGCGTTTCCTCGGTTTTGGTCATTCTTCTCATCTTTCTCTTTCTTCGCAATTTCCGGTCCACCCTGATTCCCTCCGCAGCCATCCCCATCTCCATTCTCGGGACCTTTGCCCTGCTTTACCTCCTCGGTTACAGCGTCAACATCCTCACCCTCCTCGCCCTCGTCCTGGCCATCGGCATCGTCGTGGACGACGCCATCGTTGTGCTCGAGAACATTGTGCGCCACATCGAGGCGGGAATGACGCCCCGGGAAGCCAGCCGCAAGGCCATGCAGGAAATCACCGGGGCGATCCTTGCCATCACCGCCAGTCTGGTCGTCGTCTTCCTGCCCATCGCCTTCCAAAAGGGCACCACCGGCATCCTTTTTCGCGAGTTCGCCATCACCCTCGCCGGAGCCGTGACCATCTCCGCTTTTGTCGCGCTCAGCCTCAGCCCCGCCTTGGGTGCCTATTTTCTCCGCCCGGTCTCGGGGCAACTTCCGGGGGGACTTCGCTGGTTCGAACTTTGCCTGGAAAAGTTCTACCTGTTTTACGCCCGCAGCCTCGATGCCACCCTGCGCCACCGGCGAATTTGGCTTGGCCTCGGCGCCGGCATCCTTGCCCTGACGGTCCTGCTCTACCGCCTCGTTCCCCAGGAGTTTCTCCCGGAGGAGGACAAGGGCGTCATCGTTGCCGTCATCATCACCCCCGAAGGCTCCACCAGCGAATCCACCGACCAGTATGTCCGCCAGGCGGAGAAAATCGCCTCGGATTACCCGGAAACCCGGGTCTTTTTCTCCGCGGTCGCCCTCTCCCGCGGCGCCCCCGGGGAAGCCAACCAAGGCATCATGTTCATCCGGTTAAAGGCGGACCGGAACCGGACCGCCCAGGAGCTCGCCCGCCCTGGAGCCCGCGGATCCATGTTTACCCGGATGATCACCGAGATCCGCGGCGCCGTGGTCATCCCCTTTCTTCCCAAGGCGGTCGGACGGGGTTTCGGGGAAACCTTTCAGGTCGTCCTGCAGGGCGCCGATCTTGTCCTCCTCGAAAAAACCGCCCGCAACCTCCGGGATGAAATCGACAAGGCGGGATTCCTCAGTCAACCCCGCGTGAACCTCAACTTTGAAAAGCCACAGCTCAACCTCGAGATCGACCGAGCCCGCGCCGCCAATCTGGGCATTTCCGTCAGGGACATTTCCGAGGCCCTGCAAATTCTCCTTGGGGGGCTGGATATTTCCCAGTTCAACCTGGACGGCAAACAGTACGACGTCATCGCCCAGCTCCGGCGCAGCGACCGGCTCGTGCCCGACGAGCTCAACACCCTCTACGTCCGCGCCCGGGGAGGGGAACTGGTGCCGATCCGTGACCTCGTCAAGGCGGACGAGCGCGGTTCGGTGAATTCCATCTCCCATTTCATGCGCCAGCGGAGCACCACCGTGAGCGGACAACCCCAGGGCGTGACCCTCGGACAGGCCATCGAAAAAACCGAGGAGATCGCCCGGCGCATCCTGCCGCCGGGCGTGACCCTGGAATTCGACGGTGAGGCCCGGGAACTGCGCTCCGGGCGGGGGGAGGCATGGCAGATCGTCATCCTCGCCCTGCTCATCGTCTACATGGCCCTGGCTGCGCAGTTTGAAAGCCTCAGCCATCCCGTCACCATCATGGTGGCCGTTCCCCTCGCCGCCGTCGGCGCCCTGCTTCTCCTCTACGTGCTCGGGTTGGTCAACTTGATGGCCATCATCCCCCAATATGCCCCCCCCGGATCCCTGCCCGGGCCCCTCGCCTTTCTCTTCGGACTGATGCCGGAAATCCCCTCGATGAACCTGAATCTCTACAGCCTGATCGGACTGGTCCTGCTCGTGGGACTGGTCACCAAAAATTCCATCCTTCTCGTGGAATTCGCCAACCAGAAAAGGGCCGAAGGATGTTCCGCCTTGGAGGCCATGCAACAGGCAGGGCTGATCCGGCTTCGCCCCATCCTCATGACCGCCCTCTCCACCATCATCGGCATCCTGCCGATCGCGTTGGGCCTCGGAGCAGGGGCCGAAAGCCGCCGCCCCCTCGGGGTGGCCGTGGTGGGTGGCATGCTCTCCTCAACTTTTCTCACCCTTTATCTCGTGCCTGTCTTTTACGTCACCCTGGATCAACTGCTTGGCCGGAAACCGCCCAAG
>DFCD01000093.1 GCA_002366885.1 Verrucomicrobia bacterium UBA3063 | reverse complement strand
TTGGCTCCTTATTCGCAGCGGCAACCCGCATGGCGTTACCTAGCCTCCTCATCCAATAATGTGTCATTGGCACGGAACACAGGCGCAGGCCTGGCCCGGGGGGTCTGGCTGGCCTTTTTGGACGACGACTGCGTGCCTGCGCCCGGGTGGCTGAAGGAGGCCGAGGCCACCCTGCGGGCCTTCCCCCGCGAGGGCCTGGTCTTCGGAGGCCCGTACTTGCGGGATGGCGTTGTGGATATGGGAGGCGCGGTCGCCCACCCTCTCCCGTCCAACGAGTACCTTTTGGAGGGTAATCTTTTTTTTCCAAAAAAAGATTACCTTCAGCTGGGCGGAATGCGCAAGGATCTGGGGCCGTCCTCCTCCCGCTTCGGTTACCACGAGGGATCGGAGCTCCAAGACCGGCATGGGTTGAAATTTTCCGGCCGGGCCACCAGAATCCGCAACCCCAAGCTGGCGGTTCGACATTTGAATGCCAACCGGGCGTCCAAATTCTGGCTGAGCTTCATCTCCGGCTTTGATTCGGTGCGTGCCTTCCCCCGAAAAAGGGGTACTGTCCGTCTGTGGGGCCTGGGTCTGTTTCTCAAGGTGCCGGCCACCTGGTGCCGGCTGCTGTTTTCCTTTGGATACCCGGCAGTCCAAAGGGGGATCCGACGGGAGCGGGAAGGGTATCGCCTGGGGGAAAATTTCGGAGAACTGGCCATGATGATCGGCACGGCGTACAGAAGGTTGGCCCTGAGAATCCGCGTGAAAAACAATCGCCTGACCGCCCGGCGCCGCCCGCCGGCCCGTCCGCTTCCCCCTGACGAAATTCCCGCGTACGACTCGCTGCTCTCCCAGCGGCAGGTTTTTGCCGCGGGAAAAATCGGCACGGCCGAAATTCTTGGCCTCGAATACCATGACCGGCGCCTGCAGCTGGCGGGTCTGGGCGGCAGCTGGCGCCGGCCCGCCCTTCGGCTGGCTAACAATGCCGGGTTTTTCCCCGTGGAGAGCCAATCTTTTTCCTCGTGGAACGCCACGATGCGAAAGGCTATCCAAGCCATGGACTATCTTTGCGAGTGGCAGCAGGATCCCTTCCTAGCGGCCTATGAAGGGCAACTGGTGGCTCGGATTTCACCGTCCAGCCGGAACATCCCGATGCGGGCCCTCGGCAAATCCATCCTGCCGCAAATCGCCCCCTATCGCTGGCTGGTGATTTCGCCCTTTACCCAAACCATGCAGCAGCAGCTTCCCCGGTTGCCCCTCATCCATGACCCCGCGGGGGCCTGGGCGGTCGACTGGGGCGCGCTGCAAAACCGGTGCCGTTTCCTCCGTTGTCCGCTCCAGTGGCACCTGCAACCCTCCCCTTACTCTTCCTGGGAGGAAGGCCTGGAGGACCTGGCCTGCCGTGCCTTGGCGGAGGAATTCGATGTGGCCCTGATCGGCGCCGGGGCCTGGTCCCTGCCGCTGGCCGCGCGGATCAAGAAGTCAGGCCGGTCGGCGATCCATACCGGGGGAGAAACCCAGCTTTTGTTCGGCATCAAAGGCAGCCGCTGGCACCACGATGACTTTTACAACTCCGCCTGGGTCTCCGTCCTGCCCGAGGAAACTCCCCGGGAACGCCACCGGATCGACGATGGATGCTATTGGTAATTCCCCCGAGTTCATCCCCAGCACCCCCCTGATTCCCCCCCCGTTTCCATGGCCAGCCAACTTGATGTTTTGATCCCGGCGGAAATCACCCGGGGGGGCTTGGCGGCCTGGCTCCAAGCCCTGGCGGCACTCCCGGAGGTCCGGACCATCCTGGAGATCGGTTCGTCCGATGGCTCGGGAAGCACCCGCAGGATCCTGAAGGGTCTGCGACGGAAAAGATTTCCCACCCGGCTTTTCTGCCTTGAAGCGTCCCGCCAGCGGTGTGAACGGCTCCGGCAAAGGCTTCGGGGCGTGCCCTGGGCCGAAGCGGTCTGGGCCTCCAGCGTTTCGCCCGGGGATTTCCTTTCCGAGGAGGAGGTCGTACAATTCTACCGGGAGACACCTTCCCGGCTCAATGAATCCCCTTTGGAGGAGGTTTTGCGCTGGCGAATCCAGGACCTGGCCTACCTGAAGGAGCACGGGGTGCCGGCTGACGGAATTACGAAAATCCGGAAGGAGCAAGACATTGGGTCCTTTGACCTGGTGTTGATCGACGGCTCGGCCTTCACGGGGGAAGCCGAGTTGCGGGCGGTGCAGGGGGCCGGGATGATTGCCCTGGATGACGTGTATGACATCAAGAACGGGAGAAACTTTTTGACCCTGAGCCGTGATCCCCAATACCGGCTTTTGGCGATGGATCTCGTCTGGCGAAACGGGTATGCCATCTTTGCGCGGCCCCCGCTGGAAAGCACCACCCGAGACCTGCGAAACATCCTGACCCCAAGAACCCGCTGGAGGTGGCCATGGTTGCGGTAAACCGGAGGGAGGGGGCGCTTCCCCTGGAATTTTTCACTTTGGTCTTCAACGGCATGCCGTTTCTCCCTTATCACCTGGAGGTGTGGCGCCGTTTAGAGCTCCCCTGGCGTTGGCATGTGGTGGAGGGGGCCGCGGACCTGGTCAAGGACACGTCCTGGAGCGTGCCTTTGGGGGGCCGTCTGCCTCCCGCCGTCTCCCGCTGGAACCCGGGGAGCAGCGACGGCACCCGGGAATATCTCCAAAAAATCCACCGAGAAGAGCCCGAAAGAATTGTTCTTCATCCGCATCCCAAGCGCCGTTTGTGGAGGGGAAAGGTCGAAATGATCCGCCAGATCACCCCCCACCTGCACGAACCCTGCCTTCTTTGGCAAGTGGATGTGGATGAATTTTGGACACCAGAATCCGTCCAGCGGCTCCACGGGCTTTTTCTGGCCCATCCGGATCGAACCAGCGCTTTCCTGCACTGCGAATACTTCATCGGGCCGCAAAGGCATGTGGTGTCCAAAGACACCTGGGCCACCGGAGCCCAGGACTGGCTCAGGGTGTGGAGATTCCGGAAGGGCATGAGGTGGAAGGACCACGAGCCCCCCCGACTGGTGAATTCCCGGGGCCAGGATGTGGGAAAGATCCATCCCTTCAGCCGCGACGAGACACGGAGGGCGGGAATTTCCTTCCAGCATTTCGCCTACGCCCTGGAAAGCCAGGTCCAGTTCAAAGAAATTTATTATGGGTACAAAGGTGCGGTGGAGAAGTGGAAGCAGCTGGTTTCCTCCCGCGGTCCCTTGACCCCGGACCAGTTTTTGCCCTGGGCGCAACCGGGGGCGAATTCCATGGAGTGGGACTCCCATCGCCACGGACCCAACCTTTTGGAACAGCATCTCCAAACCATGGAGTCCGGATCCAAACGGGACCAAAAGAGCGTGGATGGATCCTCCTCCCTCGCGGTGGTGCTCCGGGAACTTATTCTGACCCAAGGGCTCAGGAAAATTGTGGAAACGGGCACCTTCCGGGGTTGCGGCACTTCCTCCATCCTGGCGGGGGCGCTCGAAGAAACGGGGGAGAAGGTCAGCATGCACACCATCGAGGTGAATCCCAAAAACCATCGGGCCGCCTGCCGTCATTTTCGGGCCAAAGGTTGGCGGCGCGGTTTTTGGCGGATGCCCTGGCAGAGCGGGGGATTTCTGCAGGCCTGGTGCGGGCTGTCGCTCAAAAGGAGCGAACTCCCCTCCCGGGAAACCATCCGATCCCGGTGCCGGGAAGCCGAAAAGAAGGGACTCTATGTGGATTTTGCCGCAGACCGCCGGGAGGAGGATTACGGCCGGGAAACCGGTTTTCGCGGCGCCGACGATCTTTTGCGGAAATGTCTCCGCCGGATGGAAAACCGCCCCGATCTGGTGTTGCTGGACAGCGCCGGCCATGTCGGTTGGGAGGAGTTCCAGGTTTTTTGCCAGGAAGTGAAAAGCCCCTGCTGGTTGGTGCTCGACGATGTCTTTCACCTCAAACACGATGTCTCCCTGGAGGCGATCCGGCGGGATCCCAGATTTCAGATTCACCGCTTGGAGAAGGAAAAGTTTGGTTATTGCATCGCCCGGTTTGAACCTGTGGCTCCGGCACCGTCCTGAAGATCATCCTCATCCGCGGGGACCGGATCGGCGATCAGATCCTGTTTTTATCCTTTTTGGAAAGCCTGGCGCGGCAGTTGCCGGAAGCGGATCTCCAGCTGGCCGTGCCGGCTGACGTGGAGCCAATTTACCGTTTTCTGCCCATCCCCCTGAAAACTCTTTCCTTTGACCGTCAGCGATTGCATGCAGACCCGGCGTACGGCCGGGAGATTGCCCGGGCCGCCGGCAACCAAGCGTTTGACTGGCTGATTCTGCCGGCCTTCAACCTCGACAAAGCCACCCTAAAGCTTTCCCGGAAGATTCCGGCCAAACGCAGAATCGCCTTTCGGGGAGAAATGCGGGGGGTCCGGTTCTGGCATCGCTGGATGCATCAGCGGGGGATCTCCGAAAAAGTGGACGTGCCGGACCCCGACCTGCACGAGTTGGAAAAGTACCGGATCCTGCTCGGGTATCTTGGTCTTCAGCCCGCTCTGGCTCCTCCTTCCCTCAAAAAAATGAGCCCCCGGGGGATGTCGCGACCCAAGCAACCGGCCGGAGCAGGCCCCCGGATCATTCTCGCCGTCGGCACAGTCAATCGCATCAAGGAATATCCCCATTGGGCGGAGGTGGTTGCCATGCTGCAGGAAAAACTGAAACCTGAATGGGTGTTGATCGGGGGTGCGGGGGAAACCATTCCGGCCGCGTTGCAGACCGTCCTACCCCGGGAAACCACCAGGGACCTTTTGGGGAAAACCACCCTGGAGACGCTGGCGGAAGAAATTGAGGAGGCGGATCTTTTTCTCGGAGTGGACACCGGGCCCGCCCATCTGGCCCTGGCGCTGGAAAAACCAACCGTGGTGGTGCTCGGAGGCGGGGATTACGGACGATTTTTTCCGTATGGCAAGGCCCGGGTGGTCACCCAACGGATGGACTGTTTCCAATGCCATTGGGAGTGCAAATACGAGCGGGCCCTTTGCCTCCATGACATCCCGCCCACCGCGGTCGTCCGCGAGGTCCAAGGGGTGCTCGGGGACAATCGACGGGACCCGGCCTAAAGACCTCCCGGCGCGTGGCGTTTTTCCGCAGCTGAAACCGGTTCCATCGGGTTGGCCCGGGTCATTCCCCCGGCAACTTGTTCCTCTTGGCCAAGCGCCATTTCGTCAGTCCAAAAAACCAGCGGCGTTGGGCCACGGGCTTGAGAGGGGTGGAGAACAGATGGTCAAAAAACACCAGGAGGCGGTCGCGGTCGTAAGCCGGATTGGGCCGATTTTCATGGAAGGGGGAAGCCCGCACATAGCGGGCATAAAGTTCGGGAGTCTCATCCACGTGGAGCACATATTCCGCCAACTCCCGGTCGGAGGAAAAATCATCCGCACAGATAAAACTTTCCGGGTTAAAATATTCCCCCACCCGTGGGTCCCCCCAATACACCGGGATGGTGTTCACATGCAGGGGGTCCACAAGCTTTTCGGTGGTCCAGCCCTCCCGGCGCGCGTTTTCAAAAGCCAGATTAAAGCGATAATGCTGCAACCAGCGCACCTTGGTTCCGTAGCGATCCGCCATGCCGAGGCGGAACCCGACATTGTTCAAAGCGCCGCCCGAAGAGTCCACCTTGCGGTGGCGGTTCAGCTCCTGGAAAAACCGGACGCGCCGGCGGACGGAAGAATCCGCGTACGCGCAAACCAACCCACAGAAATGGGGCTTTTGGGCCCGCAGGGCAACCGGGTCGGGAGGGGTGGAGCGGATCAACTTCTCGGCCATCCCATCAAAAGCGTAAATCGGCAGGTAGGCGGCGCGTGGGTCATCCGCCAGGACCGAAACGACGGCATAATCGCATTCCCCCCAGTCCGGCAGGTACTTTTCCTGCGTGTGGAAAATCTTCACGCAATTATAAAGCCGATGCCGGTGGCCGATATGGCTGTAAAAAAGAAAATCGGGAGTGTCCGCAAGAACGATTTCGTAATGGGGTTGCAAAAGGTTCATGAAAAATGCCCGGCTTGCCTCGGGAAAGTCGGTGAAATTCAGGGAAATTTTCCGCTTCATATCCGCCCCCGGGCTTTGGCGTTGCGAATCCTTTCCACGGAGGAAACCAACTGGCGCAACGGCCGGGCAAACGCCAACTCCCGGTTTTTGGCCTGCTGCCGCCGCCAAAGCACGGCTCTTTCCCCCGGGTGGTCTTCCAGCCAGGCCAGACGGTCCCGTGCCTCGGCGGGGGTTTCGACCCACAAAGGCGGGATCAGAGGAGTGGAGTGAACCACGGACCGGGCATCGCCCAACACCAGGCAACCGGCACAGCTGGCCTCAATCAGCGAAGTTCCCCAGGTTTTCCGCGGTCCCATGCGCAAAAAATAGCGGCACTGGGCGTACTGTCCCACAAATTCCAAAGGGCTTCCATGGATCCGAACCGCCGGGTTTTCGGGAGGCAAAGCCAGCTGGTTGGCTTCCACCAGCATCCAGGTGTGGGCATCGAGTCCCACGGCTCCGGTCTCCGTGCGTGGATTCCAGTCGTAGCAAGCGCGCGTCTGGAAAGCCCATGGCAAATCAACCTCGTGGGGCGCCCTCCAGGGCCGTACGGCAAATCGCCGGGGGCGTTGATTAAGAAAAAGATCGTAACCGTGCAGCGGCTTTTTCCGGGAGGCACGGTACGAGGGCATGCCGCTTTCCGTGACCATGTAGGCCCAGACCACCCGGGGATGCCGGCGGACAATCCGGGTGGGAATGGCGATATCCAGCGAAACCACGAGGTCGAAGGCATCCCAATTGATTTCCTCGACACCTTTGGCCACGTCCCGGGGGGTCCGCGGACCGACCGGGCTGCTAAAAGGCTTGGTCGCCGCCGCCCGCTCAAAGGCCCGCCGCGAAGCCGCAGGATCCGCATCGCCCTGAAATTTTTCCAACCATGTGCCGCATTCCGGATCCGGGGCCACCCGCACCACGCACAGCTCCGCCCGTAATTCATGCAAAAAGGAAAGACAACCGGTGTGGCCGTTGGAGGAGGCGACATAGTCACGGATCGGGTGGCGACCCGGCCAGTTGGGAAGGCTGGGCAGAACTTCCTGTTTGACCAAGGCAATCCGCCAACGTCGCGCCCTCTCCAAAAAAACATTCTCTTCCCTGAGCCCGCCAGGCTCCCATTTCACCTCGAGGGAACGGATCCAGGACCGGGGCAGGGCCTGAAGGCAAACGGGGAGGGGATCGATCTCCATGACCCATCCTAGAAACATCACGTGTTGGAAGGAACTTCTTTGAAATCCTGTCTCCGGCAGGCGAGGGGGTGGTGGTACCGGCAGACCTGGGGTTACGGCAGAGCTGCCCACCGTCGCAGATGCCGGGGCTATTCCCGGCGCTGGAATCTGGAAACCCGGGGGTTCACCAAGGAAAACTTCTTTTCACTTTTTCGGGAAAAATTCCTGAGAGACGTGACCGGCCGAAAATTCTGGGAGCTTGCGGGGGGAGACGGTCTGGTGGGCAGCCTGGGAGTCTGGCTGGAGCGTGAACTGGGTTGGAGCGTGGAAATCTGGGAGCATCGACCGATTCCCCGGCAGCACTGCCGCAGCAACCGGCCGGCGGCCGTGATTCATGAAAGACGCAGCCCCCTGTGGGATTCCGAACCAGGGGCGGGCGCATGGGAGCAGCCTTGGGGGGTGACTGCCCGTTCGGCCCGGGAAGCGGCGTGGTTGTGCCGAGCGGTGCGGCGCGGATATCTCCAGCCGGCCATGATCGGGGTTTGGAATCCGAGCGAACGAGGGGTTTGGGCCTGCCGGTTGGGCGCGGCGGGTTATCGGTTGGAGCTGGTTTACGAGCGAACGGAGCTGTACCGACGCCATGGATGAAAAGGAAACCCGCGGACCCGGTGGCGGCCAAGGAAAACACCGGACCGTCCGCAGTTCGATGCCGGATGGAATAAAGGCGGCAACTTTCGGCCCAAGGCTTTGGGGACTGGAAATTTTGCGCTTCTCCAGCGCTTTGGCCATTTTGGTTCTGCATTATCCCGGTCTCTGTCTTTCGCCTTTTCCCGAGCTGGAAGGCAGGCCGTTGGTGATGGCACCCTGGCTGGGAGATCTGCTCCAGCCTTTCCGTTTCGGCCCCTGGGCGGTCCAGGTTTTTTGGATCCTGTCCGGTTACATTTTTTATCACCAGTACGCCCGGCGGGTGGGGCAAGGGGAGGTTTCCTGGCGCACCTTTTTTGTCCACCGTTTCTCGAGGCTTTATCCCCTACACCTGGTGACGCTCCTTTCTGTCGTCCTTCTGCAGTTTCTTTATGCAGCCGGGGGGCTGGCGGGACCGTTCGAGAACAACCATCCGAAAAATTTCCTTCTGCACCTTGGGTTTGCCTCCAACTGGTGGGAGTTTGAGAGATCGTTTAACCACCCGGTTTGGAGTGTTTCCGTGGAGGTGCTGGTTTACGGGCTTTTCTATCTTGTGGTCCGCCATTTTTCCCGATCCGCCTGGCCGCCGATTCTGCTGCTGGTTCCGTGCCTGTGGCTGAACCAGCACAAGTCCTGGGAGGGGGGGGTGGTGGAGTGCGCCCTGTTCTTTTTTGCGGGAGGGTTGACATGGGAGGTGCAGGCAAAAGTTCCATCCCGTCTGCGGTTGGCGTTGGCGAGCAGCCTGCTTTTGGCGGTTTTGGTGTGCTGGCTGGCCGGCTGGATGCATGCCCCGAAGACGCTTTTACTCCTGGGGGTCACCCCAGCCATCGTCATGCTGGCTCATTTGCCGGATTGGCCGCAGCCCGCGAAGATTTGGAATCAGCTGGGCCACTTGACCTACAGCAGTTACCTATGGCATTTCCCCTTCTGTCTGCTGGTAGTTTACCTCGTGCGAAAGCTCGGGCTCGATCCCGGCACGCTTCTTTTATCCGAGACCTTCATTCTTTTTTTGGGAAGTGTGCTGCTTCTTTCCTGGTTTTCCTACCGATGGCTGGAGGAGCCCAGCCAGAGGTGGATCCGATCCAGATATCTTGACCCAATGGGGGCCGTCTCCCGATGACGATGGCTTTTCACAGCCGGCAAGTCACGGAACGTGGTTCTGAAGGGGCCATGTTGGATTATGCCAGGCTCAACCGTTCGGTTTTAGGCAACGAATCCATGCTTTGTCTTCCGGACAAACCGGACTTTGCGGGAAACCCAATCTTGGCTAAATGGAGACAAGAGTTTCCGATTCTTTTTTATCGAAATCCGGATGAGCTCGGCCGCAAGCTGCGAATGGAAAAGGTGGAGGTGATTTATATGACCAAGCCGGGTCCTTATGACGGCTTCCTTGTGCCCGGGTTGAAAAACTGCATCCACGCCCAGTTTTTGTGCGATGAGTTTCACGGGGACGCCTACGCCTACCTTTCCCCCTGGATGTCACGGGTGATGACGGGTCGGGAAGATTCCTATGTGCCCTTTTATGTGCCGAAGCTGCAATCCGAGGAAAATCTCAGGGACCGGCTTAAAATTCCCGCGACCGCCCGGGTGTTCGGGCGGCATGGAGGATGGGACACTTTTAACATTTCCTTTGCAAGAAAAGTTGTGGCCGAACACGCACGCAACCATCCCGCGGACCATTTTGTCTTCCTCAACACCCGAACGATTCGCGGAACCGAGTCACTGGCCAACGTTCATTATCTTCCTGCCACGGTTGACCCGCGCGAAAAAGCGAACTTTCTGGCGACTTGCGATGCCATGATTCATGCCCGGGATAACGGAGAAACGTTCGGACTGGCGGTGGCGGAATTCGCGGTCCTGGGCAAGCCGGTGATTACATTTTCGGAATCAAGGGAAAGAGCCCATCTTGAGATGTTGGGATCCGAAGCGAGGGCTTATCATGATCGCGACTCCCTGCGGAAAATATTATCGAATTTCAAAAATCAGACCGCTGGGCGAACGGAATACCATGCATACGGGGAGCCCCAGACCGTGATGAGAATGTTCCGGCATAAATTCCTGGATTGAGCATGGCAAAAGGTGGAATCGCCCTGCGAAAGCCGATATCATGAGTGGACAGCTCTTCCAAGTCTTGCCGGAACAAGGCTTTAGCCCTGGCCCTCCTGGTGCGGATGGTAAAGGGCGTCCGAGAAGGAAGTTTTTACTTCAAAGCACCCGAACGGTGCGAGATGAGGAAATCGTGCAGGCCTCCTCCCGTGGTTCTGACGGGGGTTTTGGGGCAAAGAAAGAATCACAAAAACTCTGACAGACATTCAGGCCTTTCAGGGGCACGAAAAAGTCCCTCGTGGAGATAGCTGTTTGCCGCCCAAACCCCGGCGATTCCTTGCGCTCGCGCAACTGTTTCTCCTGGAGTGTTTGAATCCGGACCGGCGGGGGTTTCCGCTTTATTTCCGGCCCTCCGACCTGCCGCAGTGGTTCCGGGAAAATCGGTTTTGGGGGAGAATCCCCACGCCGGTTCCCCCTCCGCGTCCTTGGCTCAACTATGACCTGGTCGATTGGGTGGAGCGACTCCGGCCCCGAACCGTACTGGAGTGGGGATCCGGCGGATCCACCTTATGGTTTTCAAAAATTTGCGAGCGAATGGTCTCGGTCGAGGATGATGCGGGTTGGTATGAGGCGGTCTTGGCGAGTCTACCAACCGGTTTGGGGAACCAGGTGGAATTAAGCCTGTTCAATAATGAACAGGATTACCTATCCGGCTTGGATGCCTTTGCAGCTTCCCGCCCGGATTTGATTCTTATCGATGGTTCCTGGCGTGTGGCCTGTCTGGAGGCGTCCTTGTCCAGCCTGAGGGCGGGAAGCTTTGTCGTAATCCACGATTCCAACCATCCTGAAATCATGCGGGCGCTCGGCCGACTGGGGGAAGAGTTTTTTCGGCAGGATCGGTTTGGCCCCTGCTTCGGGGTGAAGAATTTCCGGGCCTGGACTCTGCTTAGACGGAGGCAGTCCGCGTAAATCTTGGGGAAAGAACCCTGACTGCCGGAGATAAATCTTAACGAAGGCCCAAGCTGGGAAATTGAACCAACCTTGTCTGGGGGCAGGTTTTGGGGAACAGAATTTCGTAGGAAATTCGAGACGGCCTCAGCAAACCTCCCTCCAGCAGGTGTCTGGATCGAAACCCAAGTTTGGCCAACCGCATTCGCAGGCTCTTTCGATTCACATCGGCCAGAGCGTTCTCGCCGTGGGCCCCAAGCCGCTTGGCGATGTCATCCTGGTGCCAGGTAAAGATACCAATGGGTTTGCGGACAGAGACTAGCTTGAGGCCCAGCTTCATCTGACGGCGAAACCAGACATGGTCGCCGACCACGCGGTACTTCCCCGGGTAGGGACAGCGTTGCCAGATTTCCCGCCGGAAAAGAAAAGAGCAGGTTTGGACCGGCATATGCCAGTCCGCATCAATGGCCCGCGGAATGGTGATCTGATTGAAAAGATAAAGAAAATCCTGATGTTCGTTCAGCATGATGGTGGGACCGAAAACGGCATCGGCCCCGGTCTGCTCCAGTTTGTGCAGGGCGTGGGCTAGGCCCGCGCGGTCGTACTGTTCGTCGGCGTTCAAGTGACCGAGGATGCGGCCACGTGCGGCAGCCATCCCTTTGTTCAGGGCGTCATACATGCCCTTGTCCGGGCCGGGAATCAGGTGGATATCCTTTTGTTGGCGGAGATATTCGATGGTGCCGTCGGTGCTGCCCCCGTCACAGACAATGTGTTCGTAAGCGCATCCCTGCAGGGCATGCCGAACCGAGCGAACGCAGAGTTCAATCCAGCGGATCGAATTAAAACAAGGGGTGACGATGGAAATTTCCATCCGAGGTCAATGGGAACTGATGCCCTGCTGCGCCGCCATTCCTGCAAAGAGGCCTTTTTTCGCCAGCAGGCTGGAAAAGGTGCCTCGTTCGGCGATGCACCCCCCGTCCAGCACCACAATCTCGTCCATATTTGCTAAGGTGGAGAGGCGGTGCGCGATGCAAACGACGGTGCGTCCCTCCTCCAGTTGGTCGATGGTTTTTTGAACTTCCGTTTCCGAGTCGGCATCTAGGGCGGCTGTCGCTTCGTCGAGGATGAGAATGGGAGCATTCCGAAGGAAGGCTCGAGCCAAGCTGATCCGGGCTTTTTGGCCGCCGGAAAGCATGACCCCGCGCTCCCCAACGCGCGTCTCGTACTGCCTTGGCAGTTGAAAAATAAAATCATGGGCGAAAGCCTTACGGGCCGCCTCTTCGATTTCAGGTCGGGTGGCCCCCAGACGCCCCAGACCGATGTTGTCTGCAACCGATGTGTCAAAAAGGACGACATCCTGACTGACCAACGCGATTTGCGAGCGTAATTCCTTGGAGTGGATGGTGCTCAGGTCCAGACCATCCCAGAGAATTCTGCCGGAGGTAGGTGCGTAAAATCGGGGCAGAAGATTGATCAAGCTGCTTTTGCCGGAGCCGCTGGCTCCTGCGAGTCCAAGTTTGTATCCCTTGGGAATCCTGAGATCGATATCCTGCAGAACGTGCTTGTGCCCGTAATCGAGGTAGACCTTCTTAAATGTCAGTTCACTGTTCAGTGGAGCAAGCGGGATGGGCATGGAGGGTTCTTGAACACTTGGGTTAAGAGCGAGAAAACTTTCGAGGCGATCGCAACTCACGGTGGCCGAGATCAGATCGACGTGCATTTGGGCAAGCCGTTTGACAGGGTTAGGGAGCATGATGAGGCCTGTTAAGAAACCTACAAAATCTGAGACCGACTGATTCGTTGCGAAAACCACAATAATGAATACCCCCAAGCCTAGTGTGCTGATGACCTCAATCACTGGGTTGACCAGTTTGCCAGCCTGGGTTTTTTTGACCTCGAGATTGACGAGCTTCAGGCTCTCGTCTCGGTAACGGTCGATTT
>DFCD01000162.1:4595-8709 GCA_002366885.1 Verrucomicrobia bacterium UBA3063 | reverse complement strand
GGTTCGGTCCGTACCTGCCGGTGCGGGCGCGCCAAACACGGCGTTGACTCACCCACGAGAATTACCCTGTGACAGGTTTCTTTGTGAATCACCGCCTATGATCGGGAGGACAGCCGGCGCTTTTGGCACCGCGTTGGCCCCCCGCCACGGGTCTAGCTTCTTACCTCTCAGGTTGCATTTTCCTCGTAGTTGGGCGACGCCCCTCCCGGGTACGCCTCCCAAACCCGGAACCAGACTTTGTTTTGACCAAACCTTTCGGCCCAGCCGCCTGATCCCGCCTGACCGCCTGCCAACCCTTTTCGCTCTCCCCCCGCATCAGGGGGAACCTTGGAGCCAGGAGCTTTTTCACACTCCCATACTCAGGTTGACCACGGACACTTGACCCTTCTCACAGCAGCAACCAGCGCCCTTTTCTTGGAGCGTCTGTGTTCGCCAAAGAGGCCGAAACTGCCTCCCCAACGTGACTGGATTAGCGCGCGGTTTCTTTAGTTATCGCCGCCAACCTCTCGAACCCCTAATTCGCATTCTACGGACACCGACCTCGTTGCGCCTTTCGACTGACCAACTCGCCCGATGCTTTCCAGGTGCGACCCCGGCCGCGGGATCCGGTGAGACATGCCCATGTTGGACTTGTGATCCAACTTGGGGGCCGGAGCCGTCAAGCTGCTCCGACCTTTCCCCAGTTACCTGGGGCTATCCTGAGAGTCTTCAAGTGAGAGCAAGCTTTCGCCTCCCTCACCAGACTCTGTTCTTTCAATGAACTAAAATTATTAAAAATCGGACGGCGAAAAGAACCAATTCGATTCACCAAAAGACAAATTTTAAATGGGAATAACCTTGGGATAAATTCGCTCTTTTCCTCTGGGAATGAATATGTGAATTTGTCCACCTTCCCGCCGTCAGGGAAATTTTTTAAAAAAATTTTTACCGGCTTATCGTGGGGAACCGCCACCTGCTTGCAGGGCCCGCGCCTTCGCTTCCATCCATTCTGGCGCCTCCTTCTGCAGGTCACTGCCCACATGCCGGTGCAAAAACCGTTCCAAAACCAGCATCGCCGCCAGCCGGTTATCCGGCCGGGCAAACCCATGCCCCTCATCTCCCGCCACCAAATACTCCACCGCCTGACCCTTCTTCCGGTAGGCCTCCACGATCTGGTCCGATTCGGCCTTCTTGACCCTCGGATCGTTTGCCCCCTGCACGACAAGCAACGGCGCCTTCATCTTTTCTACCGAGAAAAGCGGGGACTGCCGCCGGAGCCGCTCCTGATCCAACGGGTCGGAGGGATTCCCGACAAAGTAGTCAAACTGCCTTCGGACCGACTCCCAATACGGTGGTATCGAATTCAGCAGCGTGAACAGATTGGACGGCCCCACAAAAGATGCCCCCGCCGCATAGACGTCCGGCGTGAAGGCCAGCCCCGCCAGGGCCGCATACCCGCCGTAACTCCCCCCGTAAATCGCCACCCGCTTGGGATCGGCGATCCCCTTTTCCACGAGATGTTTCACCCCCCAGGTGAGATCGTCCTGCATCTTGTCGCCCCACTGGTGCCTTCCGGCCGCATAGAACTTCTTTCCAAAACCCGTGGACTGCCGGAAATTCGGCTGCAAGACCGCCAGCCCCCGGTTCGCAAAAAACTGGACGGTCGGGTTGTACCCCCAGTAATCCCGGGCCCACGGCCCGCCATGCGGCATCACCAGCAGCGGCAACTTCCCACCCTCCCGATGCCTGGGCAGGGTCAAATAGGCGGGAATCTCCAGCCCGTCCGAAGAGGCATACCGGATCGGTGTCATCGGTGAAAGCCGCTCCCTGGGAAGCTCCGGCCGGAGCTCCCCGAACTTCACCAGTTCGCGGCTGCTTCGATCAAACAGGTAATAGGTGCCGGGATCCGTGTCCGCTGTGATCAAAACCACCCACCGCCGATCATCGCCGGACATGTCGGCCAGCCCCACTTCCTGACCGGGAAATTTCTCCCGGAGATAACCGAAATCCGCGGCAAACCCCTCATCCCTCCAGTAGTTTCTCTTGCGGTCATCCAGATACACCGTTCCGACCAGCTCCTCCGTTGCCTCGGAAAAGGCGGCCCGGGAAATGTCCACCCGCCCCAGGGGATCCGATTCCAGCTTCTGCAACTTCCCCGTCTGGGGATCCATCTCGGCCAGGAAGGAAAGGTCCTCCCCTTCCCCCACGTTCGTCTCCAGATAGACGGTGCGGTTTCCGGGCCGGAAACGGAATCCCCCCATGCCTTCCTGCCACGTCGCCCTGAGAATCGGTGTGGAAAGTTTTTTTCCCTCCACCCGGAAAAGCTCCGTCCCCCCATCCGCTGTCATGCGGGTGGCCAGAGACACCTTGCCATCCAGATTCGCGATGATGTCCGCACATCCCGCCCGGTTCTCCCATACGGGGCTCCGTTGCAGGGTTTCGATATCCAGCTTCTCCACGTCGAAAAATTTTTCGTCCCTCTCGTTCACCTGGAGCAAGGCCTCCCCCGGGCGCGCCTTGGGAAGATCCATCACCATGGCCCGCGCTCCTTTTTTCAGGGGCACCTCCCTCGCCGAGGGTAGGCCCGTGGCGGGATCCGCCGGCGAGGTCAGGTCAAGACGGCGAAGCCGGTAGTTTTCATCTCCCCCGGAATCCTGGGAAACCAGCAGGTAACGCGAATCCCTCGTCCAGGTGAAACCGGCGGGAGGCCGCTCCTTTTCATCCGTCAAGGGCCTGGCTTTTTCCATCGCCTGTCCCCAGGACACCAGGTGCAGGTTGAGGATCCCGTTGCGCTCCCTCAGAAATGCCACCCATCGGCCGTCCGGGGAAACCTGCGGGCTGGCCAAAGCCGGGTTGCCAAAAAAAAGCTCGCGGTCGATCAACGGGGAGGAAGACATGGGAGTCTTAGCGCATCCGGCCAGAACCACGCTCAACAGGAACCATCTTGGCAACATCCGTATCGTGTTAGACGAAAAACCCGCCGGAACCAAACCTTACCCGCCGCCGGCCCCGGAGGGAGGAATCCAGTCCTCCCGTTGCGCCTTTTTCAACCGGAACTGCTCCAGTCGCTTTTGCAACGTCGCCTTTTCCTCCGGGGTCGGCCCCTTGCTCAGGGCCACCATCACGGTTTCCTGCGCCCTCCGAAAGTCCCCCATTTCCGCGTAGCCTGCCGCAAGAATTCCATAGGTCTGGACGAGGGGCTCATCCTGCAAGGCACGCTTGGCCAGACTGACCGCGCCCGCCCCGTCCCGGTACTCCAGGAAGGGACACGTCGCCTTCGCCCACGCCAGCATCACCCGGTCCGTGGCGGTTTCCGGGATCAGCCGGTTGGCCCTGCGTAAATCCGCCTTGGCCCCGGCCGTATCCCCCGTTCGGGCGAGGCAGTGGGCTCTCCGCACCAAAACCCAAGCCGTATCCGGAGCCTGGTCCAGCACCGCCGTGTACCGGTCCAACGCCTCAAGAAATTTTTCCTCTTTTTCCAGCTCCAATCCCTCCAGGGCCGGCCCGAACTTGCTTTGCCTTCGAAACACCTCGATCGCGTCCTTCAGCCTGCTTTTTTCCTCCGCCCCCTCCACCTCACGCAACCGCGCCACCAGCAATTCCTGAGCCCGCATGTACTGTTCCGACTCCGCCAAGCAGGCCGCCTCCAGCAGAATGTTGTCCGTGGTTCTTTCCATTTCCACCAAACGGATGGCGAGGCCGATCGCCGCCTTGGGATCCCGAAACTCCGCCATCGGGCCCCCCTTGGAGCGCAGGGTGATCAGGCTTTGCAGGTCGTTGATGGCATCACTTTTGTCCTTGGAAATCCCTTGGGAAACCGCCTTTTCAAAATCCAGCCGGGCCGCCTCCATATCCTCCAGCTTCACGTGGCAAAAACCCCGCCGCAGACGGATCCAGGGGATGTCCGGCGCGTTTTCCAAAGCTGCCGTGTACAGGTCCTTCGCCGGCCGCCACGCCCCCTGCTGCTCCGCCGCAAAGGCCTGAAAGGCCATCCCCCGCCCCACCTTCACCTTCTCCTCGGCACTCTGCCCACTGGCCTCCCCTTTTTTGTCCTCCGAAATTTTCTCCTCCGCCCACACCACTCCCAACGCCAGGGCAAAAAAAGCTGCCATCCGTAAAAGTTTCACCCCAAGGA
>DFCD01000162.1:725-4491 GCA_002366885.1 Verrucomicrobia bacterium UBA3063 | reverse complement strand
CCGGAGGGCTTTCTCGACTTTCTGAAAGAGGAAAAAATCAAACCCGACTCCCTCCTCCTTACCCACGGCCACTGGGACCACATCTGGGACGCTGCCGACCTGGCCGACTGGGCCGGTTGCCCCGTGTATTATCATCCCGATACCGCTTTTCTCTGTCTCCAGCCCGACTCGATGCTCGGCTTCGGCCTGCCCCAGCGTCTCCGCCCCGTCCCTGCCACCCAACCCCTGGAAGAGGCCGGCCCCATCCCGGCGTCCTGGGGAAATGCCAGACTGCTCCTCGTTCCCGGACACTGCCCGGGCAGCCTCTGCCTTTATCTTCCCAGTCCCGGGCAGCTGTACGGCGGGGATGTCCTCTTTGCCGAAGGCGTGGGCCGCTGGGATCTCCCCGGCGGCGACCGTGCTCAGCTTCTCTCTGGCATCCGGAAAAAGATCCTCACCCTGCCCGGAAGGACGATTGTCTATCCCGGCCACGGCCCCGCCACCACCGTGGCCCACGAAAAATCCTTCAACCCCTTTTTGGAAAAAGAGGTTTAGCCATTTCGTCCACAGCCATGAAGCAAACTTGGCAAATTCGAATACCCTCCATCACTAAAGACTAAAAAACTAAATCCCGAACCTCCCTCATGCCTACAACCTGTAGCCTTTCTTCATCCTCATCCTCATCCTAATCGAATTTCCCCAGGCTCCAGGTCTTCCACCTCTCCAACAACGCCCGCGCTGCCCCCTTCCGGATCGTTTCCTCCGCCTTTTTTCGTCCTTCCGCGAGGTCTTTGGCCACCCCGGCCAGCCAGAGAATCACTCCGGCATTCCAGACCACCGCGTCGTGCACCGCAGGTAGGCCGCCCCCCTCCAAAACCTCCGTGATCTTGGCCGCGCTTTGTTGCGCATCCCCTGCCTCTAAGTCTTTGGAATGTCCCCGCGCCTGCGGAGATCTGGGCTCCGTCAGATCGAAGGCCTCGCCGCGTACACGCCCCGCCAGCCGGTTCCGACCCAGCGGCGACAGCTCCCCCAGCGGCGCCCCTTTTTCATCTTCCCCGAAAATCACCGCATAAGCGGGGCACCCCAACTGCTCCAACGCCCCCACCACCTTGACCATGTCCTCCTCCCGAAAAACCCCCACCATCCGCACCTCCGGGCGCGCCGGATTCACCAGGGGCCCCAACAGGTGAAAACCGGTCCTCTTTCCTTGCGCGGCCATGATTTTCCTGGCTCCGGCCACCCCGGCGAACGCCGGATGAAAATTGGGGGCAAGCAGGAAGGAACAACCCACCTGGCCCAGGCAGTCCGCCAGTTCGCCCGCATCCTTGGCCGCCGCCACCCCAAGCACGGTCAGCGCGTCTGCGCTTCCGCTGGGACGGGTCACCCCCCGGTTTCCGTGTTTGGCCACCGGGATGCCCGCCGCCGCCACCACCACCGCCGCCGCCGTGGAAATGTTCACGATGGAACGCCCCCCGCCTCCGGTTCCACAAGTGTCGGCCAGCGGGTGTCCTCCCCATCTTCCGGACAGCCCCGCCGGCCGGGCTCTCGCCAGAAAAGCCCGGGCCAAACCCGCCAACTCGCCGGCCGTCTCCCCCTTTTCCGCCCACGCCAGCAGGAATTCCACCTTGGCCGCATCGGCGACCCCGGGATCCGCCAGACCGGCGACCAGATCCTCCGCCTCCTGCACCCTCATCTCGCGGCGGGCCCGGCAATGCTGGGTGGCCCGGGCAAGAGCCTCCGGCACCGTCCTTTCGCAACTCATCCGATGCCGGCGTCCTGCGGCAACAGGGCCTGAAACCTCTGCTTGTCGATCGACTTCATGTAGGCCTCCATCGGCGAAATCCTCTCCGCCTGCAGATGCCCGGCGATGGCGTCGTCCATCAGCTGCATCCCCTCGGCCTTGCCGGTTTTGAGCACGTCGTTGAGCTTCATGGTGGCTCCCTCGCGGATGATGGCCGCCACCGCGTTGTTGGAGATGAGGATCTCGTTGACCGCCAGACGCCCACCCCCGTCGGAGCGCTTCAAGAGCAGCTGGGCGCAGACCGCCCGGAGCGAATTGGCCAGCATGGTCCGGATCTGTTCCTGCTGGTCGCTGGGAAAGGCGTCGATGATCCGGTCGACCGTCTTGCGGGCGTTGTTGGTGTGCAGGGTTCCAAAAACCAGCAGACCGGTTTCCGCCGCCGTCAGGGCCAAGGCGATCGTTTCCAGATCACGCATTTCCCCCACCAGCACCACATCGGCGTCCTCCCGCAGGGCCGCCTTCAGCCCGGTGGCGAAACTGGGCGTCTCGTTGGGAACCTCCCGCTGGGTGATCACGGAATTTTTGTTGGGGTGCACAAACTCGATTGGCTCCTCGATGGTGACGATGTGCCGGGAATACCGGGTGTTGATCGAGTCAACCACCGCCGCCAGGGTCGTCGATTTTCCCGAACCGGTCGGCCCGGTGACCAGGACCAGGCCGGACTTATAGTCACCAAAGGACTCGATCACCGGCGGCACGCCCAGCTCCGCCAGGGTCTTGATCTTGGTGGGAATAATCCGGAAAACCGCGCCGAGTCCGTGCAGCTGCCGGTAAAAGTTGCAGCGGAACCGGTTGGCCTCGTCCATTTCGTAGGCGAAATCAAGATCCCCGGTTTCCAGGAATCTTTTCCAGGCGGGGGGCGAGCAGATCGGCTGCAGCAGCCGGACCATTTCGTCATGGGTGAGCGGATCCTCCCGGATCGGCATGACTTCGCCGTGGCGCCGGATTTTGGGCGGCTGGCTTTCCAGCAGGTGAAGGTCGCTTCCCCCCCGGTCGACCAACACCCCGAAGAGCTCGTCGATGGGATGGTTCATGCCGTGCCTCCCGGGGCGGCCACGGGAAACAGCTTCTTGTTTTCCGCCCGGCGGTGCGCCTCTTCCGGACGGATCAACTGCTGGTCGACCAGCTCCTTCAGGCTGTCATCCATCAACCGCATGCCCAACTTCTTCCCCGTCTGCATCACTCCGGGCAACATGAAGGTTTTCGCCTCACGGATCAGGTTGCCCACCGCCGGATTGTTGACCAACACCTCCAGGGCCAACACCCGGCCCTGTCCGTCCTGGCGGGGAATCAGCTGCTGGCAGACAATTCCCCGGAGCGATTCGCTGACCATGGTCCGGATCTGCGCCTGCTGGTCGATCGGGAAAACGTCGAGCAAACGGTCGAGCGTTCGCGCCGCCGTGCTGGTGTGAAGCGTTCCCAGAACCAGATGCCCGGTTTCCGATGCGGTGATCGCCATGGAAATCGTCTCCAGATCCCGCATTTCCCCCACCATGATCACGTCCGGATCCTCCCGCAAGGAGGCCCGCAGGGCGGAGGAAAACGATTGGGAGTTGTTGCCGATCTCCCTCTGGGAGACCTGGCACCCCGCCGGGGAAAAGACATATTCAATGGGATCCTCCAGCGTGATGATATGGTCTTTCCGCTCCTGGTTGATGTGGTCGATCATCGCCGCCAGGGTGGTTGACTTCCCGCTGCCCACCGCCCCGGTCACCAGCACGAGCCCGTTATGGTAGCGCGTCAGTGTTTTGAGAACCGGCGGCAGGCCAAGCTCGTCCATCGAGCGGATGCGGGAGGAGATCACCCGGAAAACCGATTCCCATCCCCTCCGCTGGCGGACCACGCTGGTGCGGAACCGGCTCAATCCCGGCGAGTCGTAACAAAAGTCAATCGAACCGTGTTCCTCCACCCGGGCGGTCTGTTTCGGGGTCAGGAAAGAGCGGGCCAACTGCTCGGTCTCGGCCTTGGGAAGGATCCTCGCCCCGG
>DFCD01000162.1:0-645 GCA_002366885.1 Verrucomicrobia bacterium UBA3063 | reverse complement strand
CACCCCGGCATCCTGGACGGCTCCCGCCGCGGCCTGGGAAATCAGCTCCCGCAGGGTTTTGACATGGGCGGGTGGCAAAAGCTGTTGCTCCTCCATCAGATCCAGGGCGGCCACCGCCGGGTTGGCGGACAACAACAGGCGGACCTGGTCCACCTGCTCCCGCGTGATCCATCCCTGCTCGTGACTGGTGCTCAGGACGTAATCGTTGAAGGCCGCACTCATGGGGACTCGCCAAGAGCATCGCCCTTTCCGCCGAGGCGGGCAACAGCAACCCGCCCTTTCGCCTCCCTCACGGCCGAAAAAGAAAGTAACCTTTCCCCATGACCAAGGACGAGGCCGCCGCCGCCCTGCGCGAAATCGGAACCATCCTCGAACTCCAGGGGGAAAACCCCTTCAAATGCCGCGCCTATCACGCCGCCGCCCGCACCCTGGAAACCGCTCCCGCCGACCTTGGCGAGCTGGTCCGCTCCGGCCGGCTGGGGGAATTGCCCGGCATCGGTGAGGCGCTCCGGGAAAAAATCACCACCCTGGTCACCACCGGCCAGCTGCCTTACCTGGAGAAACTTCGCGCCTCCATCCCCCCCGGCCTGCTGGCTCTGCTCGATATTCCCGGACTCGGCCCCAAAAAACTCAAGGTTCTCCGGG
>DFCD01000013.1:12221-22649 GCA_002366885.1 Verrucomicrobia bacterium UBA3063 | reverse complement strand
CCCAAGGAGGAGTTGACCGTGATGCTGTCCAGATCGCTCTGGTTGATCTCCACCAAACGCACCCCGACCTGGATCAGCAGTGTCTGCTCCTCGGCCGCGCCGATAAGCTGGCCAATCAAATCCAACATCTCCGCATTGTTGACCACCCGCAAGCGGCTCGTGCTGGGATTATAAACGGCGAAGGCGCCCGGGGGGAAATCCACACCCAGCTCCTTTAGCCTGTCCTGCTCGCTTCGACTGCCGGACTTCGGGGTTGGGGTGGAAGCACCCGCACCTTTCAGACCCGCCGAACCCTCCGTGGACGCCGATTCCCCGAAAAAGGAGGGACTGACCGTGAATTCTCTGGGGATCAGATCGGGTCGGGTCTCAATCAGGGGACTAAAGGTCACCCCCACGTCGCTGATCCGGAACTTCACCCCGGCAATCTGCGAAACGTACTTCACCACATCCTCGAGGGAAACATCTCTCAGGCGCAGGTTCACCGGTTGGACGGGGGCGGAGAGCAGATCCGAGCTTACCACGAAATTGACCCCGTTTTTGGTGGCATCGGTGTCGTATTGCCGGCTGAGCGTGTTCAAGGCCCGCCGGATGTCCTCCAGACTCGCTCCAGGGAAATCGATTTGTGGTATGCGGATATTCTTGAGTTTTTGTTCAATCTGGAAGGACGGGGAGGCCGTCAGGGGCCCGGTGACCTGCGTGCCCCCCTGCTGTCCCGCTTTTTTGGGATAGATGTTGTTCCACGATTCCCGAACCTCACGGCGCCGTTCCAGGTTGGAAAGATCCCGGGTCTGCTCGGAAACCAAAGCGCGCTCCCCATAGATCTTCTGGATTCCCTGGGTGGCCACGGAGTTGAAGGGATCCAGACGAAGAACCTCCTCAAACTTGGCTTCCGCAAGGTCCAGTTGGCCCGTTTCCCGGAGTTGTTCGGCCAGTGCCAAGCCGTCCTGCACACCCTGCAGTTTCTCGAAAAACCGGCTCCCCAAGGCAGGATTGACCTCCTCCCCGGCAACCGCCCCACGTTGGAGAATGGAATTGGCGTTTTCCAGCGTAGCCTGTGCGGAGCTGTTTCCGGGATCGTGCTGGAGGGAGCGCAGGGCCCACTCCCGCGCCTTGGGCCAGGCAGATTGCCGTGCCTGACCCTCCGCCAAAACCGCCTCCCAAATAGCCAGGGTTTTGCGAGCCCGGACCCCTAGCGGGGTTTCGCGAAGTGGGCCGGGCGTCTTCTGCCACGCCTGATCCAGCCCCTCCCACGCCCGGAGGGTCTCTCCCTGCGCGGCCAACTTCTCCCCACCCGTGATCGCTTGCGCCAAGGGTTGACTCTGCTGCTCCCTTTTCTTTTCCTCCTCCTGCAACTGACCCTGCAGGGACGACTGGGCAAAGGAGACCGATAGAAGCGGCAAAACCGACAGAAATAATGTCAGCAAGATTCTCACGGGACGGAAGGCATCATTTCGGCCGAGCCGGCCTGGGCGTATTCCGGATTGCTTTCATCGTCGGGGAAAGTGAGTTTTCCGTCCGGTTCAATGATCCGGACGGTGCAGAATATCACGAGGTTGAATTTGATTTTCTGGGAGGCCTCGCTTCGAAACAACCGGCCCACCACTGGCATATCCCCCAGCCCCGGGACCTTGTCATCCACCATCTGCACGGACTCGGAAATCAACCCGCCGAGACCGACGGTTTCCCCGTCCAGCAGGCGCACGCGACTCTGGAGGGAACGCTTGGAGAAAATCGGCACCAGAAAAGGGGCAGACCCGATCGGAGTTTGCGTAGGGTTGACCGTCGTCAGGGTCCCCGAAATATAGGGACTGTCACCAATGCTGACCGAGGAGATCAGCGCTCCGTAATCCACGAAACCCTCGAAGTCCTCCACCTGAAGCTTGGTGAAATCAAGATCCACCGCCCGGGGTATGCTCGTGGATTGGGCCTTCACATTCAGGGTGACGCCGATGTTTCTCGATTCAAACCCGGTGGGATTGCTCGGCAGAATGAATCCCGCCCCGACTCCCTGATCGTTGTTGGGAACGGTGGGTTGGGTGTAACTGGTCGGATAAAACATCTCCCGGCTGACCACGATTTTTGATTCCTTTCCGTCCGCCAGGGTGACTCTCGGGGCGGCCACGAGATCCTTGCCGATGGCGTTTTGCAGCAGCTGGACAAAAGCGGAGAATCCGCGGCCCAGAACCTGGGCGTTGATCCCCACCTGGTTGGAGGCGTCCTGGGGAAAGGTCGGATCCAGCAGACTTTGCAGGGCCACGACGGAAACACCGTTCTGGTTCAAACCGGAGGTGCCGCGCAACCCGTCCGTCCCCCCCGTACTTCCAGGAACGAAAGGGGCGCCGGGAATGCCGGGACTGTAGGAACCGGCCCCGGGAATCAGGTTGTTTTGGTTCATCTGCATGCTGATGTTGAAAGTGAAGTTTTTGACATCGTTGTCCGAGAACTGCAGGAACTTTGTCTCCACCTCAAACTGCCGGGGCCCCTTGTCCCCTTGGGCGTCCCGGATGCGCTGTTCCAGCTTGTTCAGTTCCCCCGAGGTGTTGCGCACCACGATTTTTCCCGTTTTCCGGAAGCAAATGGCGGAGGCCCCTTCGACGTCGGTCTTAACCCCGTTGTTTCTCAGGATTTCGTCCCCGAGCAGCTTCGGATCGTCGGAAGCGTCCGTGAGGCCCGAGATCAGGCTGGAGGGCAGATTGTAACTCCGGGTCTCCAGAGCCCCCCCGGTTTCCGTCGCCGGCAACAGAAACACGGCGCTGTCCTCCACCTCGGCCCGTAGCTTGAGATCCCCGCCGCCACGAACCTGTTCACACAGGTATTTGAGGGCCGTCTGCAGCGGGATGTCCCGCAGTTCCAGGCTGATGGTGGCAGATTCCGGATCGTTCCCCGTTCCGGCAGGTGGGAGGCGCAGCACAAAGTTCATCCCCTTTTTTTCAAGATCATATTGCTCACTCAGGCGCTGAAGTTCCTCCACTGCTTCCCGGATCGGTTTTTCGTTGAAGGCCACCTCGGGGATCCGGATTTCCGCAAGTTTCTTGATCAGGATGGCCGCCCCGGAACTTTCGGCCGAACCTGTCTGCCGGCCCTTGCTGGGGTCAATCTTGGCCGGCGGAGGCGGTGACCATGCCTCGGAAACCTTCGCCAGAGCTTTCTCGCGGCTCGCCCGATAGCGCAGGTCAGCCGAAGACATCCTTTTTTCCTCGAGTAACTCGATCTTTTTCCGTGCCGCCCGGTTGTAAGGATCCATCCGAAGCACATCATCCAGTTTTTTTCTCGCCTCCAGATACTGGCCCGTTTCCGTCAGCTGGTCGGCCAAAGACAGAAGCTTTTTGATTTCGGCGACTTTTTCCACCAGCTGGTCGGTGGCCGCCTGGTTCCCCGGATAAGGGTTCGCCTCCCTCGCCCCATCCTCCTCCAACTCCTTGGCCTTCCTGGCCAAAGCCTTGTTTTCCGGATCCAAATCAGTAGCCTGCCGGATCAGGCCAGCCGCCTTTGCCAGTTCCCCCTGCTCCTGCTTGGCCAGCGCCTTGGCGGCGAGACACTTGGCTTTTCCCACTTGAGCGCGACGGTGGTATCCGGAGGTGACCGACTGGGGATTTGTCTCCGCCAAAACAGACTGGAATTTCGACTCCGCCAAATCCCACTCCCCCGAGGCATAGAGCCGGTCTCCCAGATCCAGCAACTCCTTGAGCCTGAGACTCGTTTCCTCCCGACGACGGACTTCGCGGTCCAAAACATCGGAAGAGGTCGCCGGCGCAGGCGAACCGGCCGGACCGGAAGCCGTCTGCCCTTGGAGCAGAGTGTCACCGGCAAAAATTAGAAGGGCAAAAAGCGCGAAAAGGGCACGAACCTGTCTGGCCATCCGCATATCCTTGTCACTTCAGACCAAGGGTCAACGGAAGGGGGCATGGAGGGTGAAAAACTTGCGAATCCTTGCGAACAACCCTGCTGTAGGGTTTTACTGCGCAGGGGGAGTTGGTGCGGGAGCGGCAGGTTCCGCCGCTTCCGGCGGGACGATCAGGGTCTTGCCCGGTTCGTTGAGGTTGCTCAGCTTTGCCTTGCCCCCCTCCAAAAGACTGGTCACGGCGAATTCTTTCCCTTCGTAGAGGAAGGTTTCACCCTCCTGGTACGTCCCGATTTCTTTTCCCCCTCCGGCGGGAGTGAAAAACTTCACCGTCCCCACTTCCCAGACCAACGAATGGGGTCTCTGGGGCGGGCTGAAGATGAGTTTATGGAGGCCGGGAAGGGCGTCCTTCCGTTCCAGGGTGACCACGGAATTGTCCATTTCCACCTCGATCCCCCCGACTTTGGCGTCCTTGACCTTTTCTATTTTTTCCTCGTAGTCAGCGAAGCGCAGGGGGATGGCGTGATGGGGCAGGTCGGAGCCTTTCGCCTTTTCCCGTGCGGCGTTCAATTTCCCCTCATCGGTGAAAACCTCCAAAGTGTCCGGACCCGCCATCAGCCAGAAGACATCGCCCTTCTTGCCCTTGAACTCCTTGGGTTTGGATCCGGTCTGGAACCGGATGGAATAAATACCCCCGCTTTTTTCCGCAAAGCTGATTTTAAGTTTTGCCAGCCGGGCGGCGCGGGTCCGCAATTTTGTCTCCTTGGCCGGACTGCTTTCCTTGCGGGTCGGGTCGGTCCCTTCCGTGAACTCCTCCAAGTTGGTGAAGCCGTCCTCATCGGGATCGGCCGATGCCACCGCGGGGTCGTCCGGCTCGAATTCGTACTTCATCTTCCAGCCAACCTCGATGCCGTCGCTGGTTTTCATCTTGCGGTCCAAGGGCTGAACCGGCTCGGGGTTTTCGGGAAGAAACACCAGGGTCGGGGAGACGAAAACCCGGTGTTCCCCTTCCTCCCCGGAAAGTCCGGGCCTGTTTTCTGTTTTGCCGCCGCCTTTTTGACGGCCCTTCTGAAGGGCTTCCGTCCGTTTTTTTGCCTCAGCGAGGGTGGATTTTCCTGCAGCACCCGCGGTTTCCGGCCAGGGATCAAGGCCGGGTTTCATCCAGCCGACCGCAAAGAACGCACCCCCGGCCAAAAGCGCAACGGCCACCGCCGCCAGCAGGATGGGGGGGATTTTCACTGTGGTTTCCCCGCCGGGCCGCCCTTGGATGCGGCCGGATTCCCCCAAGGCTGAAAATCAACCTCCATCTCCACCATCAGCTTCTCCTTGCCGGACAAAATCTGCAGCAATTTTTGATCCTTTTTCACAGCCCCCTCCGGCGCCGGCTGGGGTGCCCCCTCGGGGGGCGTTGCCTCGGCCGGTGAGGAGAATTTTTTGGCGATTTCCGAACGGGGAGGGAAATCCTGCAGCTCGTTGCTGAGGGAAATTCCCCGCACGATCAGCGGCCAGTCGTCTTCCGAAAGAAGACGGACATACTCAAACAGAACCTCCGGAGAACACTCCAGCTTGATGCGAAACACCTTTCGACCGGAGCCGGGAGGAGAGCCCGCCGGGGCCCCCGCCACCGGAGCACCGCCGCCTTCCCCGGAGACGGTCCCGGGGCCCGTGATGCTCTCCAGTCGGCACGGCGTCTTGAACTGCTCCCGAACCTTTCTGGCTTCCATCAATTTTTCCACCAGATGCCGGGCCACGGAAAGATGCACAGCCAAGCCGGGAACCTCCTGGGGCGAAGGGCTCTTCAGCCGATAAGTATCCAGCCCAAAATAAAAATCGGGGGAAATCGCCACTTGGGCGGAGGCAGGGGCTCTTCGGGAGAGCGCCAACAATTGTTCCTGCGTTTGGGCCAGGGCCTCCTGCCATTTGCCCGGATCCTTGGCCCACTCTTGCCCCTCCCCAGTGGCTTGGCGCGTGCCCTCTTCCCACCTTGAGGCCGGAGAGTTTGTGGTATTTTGAAAATTTTTGGTCAGTTCTGCGATTTTCTGGGCGTCCTCTTTCGCACGCCGGGTGGCCTCCGGGCTCTCCAGCAACGGCCCAAGTTGGGGCTTGCCCATTCTCTCTGCCAGCTCCTGCGCCAAGCCCTGCTTTTCCCCCAGGGACGAAAATCCGAACCAGCCTGCCGCCGCAGCCCCGAGAATCAGGACGGCTGCCACCGCCAACATCTTCATCTGGTTGGGATTCAGTTGCGATTTCACGGTGCGGGAGGCCGCGCAGGGGGCGCGGAGCCGGTTGGATCGGTCATGGGCCACTCCGCTTGCATGCGGAATTTCAGGGCCACCTGATCGGTTTTTCCATCCACGATCTTTCGTGTCTCACGTTCCAGCACGCTGACGTTGCGCAGTACCCCCCCCTCGGAGAGGGCCGATATGAATTTGTCTACCGGTTTAAAGTCGGTGGTTTCGGCCAGGGTCTCAAACATCCCGGTGATTTCCACCATGGGAACGGCGGGAGCGGTTTGGGCCGCGGCGGGTTTGTCCGTCTCGGCGGTGGCCTGGGAAACCTTCAGACCGGTGATCCAGAGCCGAGGCGGACTGCATCTCTTCAGCTCCGCAAGAAGGCCAAGCCAGCGAAACCGCTCCGCCTCGAGTTTCGCGGCCTCCTCCTCCCGTTGCACGGCCAGCTGGAAGTTTTTGTTTTCCGCCTCCAGCTTCTGCAACGCCGCTTCCGCATCCGCCACCATCTGGGTCTTGTCCTCCAGGGTTTTTTGGGCGAGTTGGGCCTGCCAGAAACCGTGCAGTCCGGGCAAAAAGAGCAATAGTCCGCCGAAAATCGCCAAAACCGCCACCGCCGCGGGACTACCGCTCGCGGAGGCTTGTCCTTCCTTCGCGGCGGCGAGGTTGATCCGGAAGGGGGGATCCGCCAGGCCTTGCAGGCCCCCGCCCACCGCCGCGGCCCAGGCGGGAAAATCCCGGGCGACGACCTGCGGGTTGGCCCCGGAAACAAAGCCGATCCGGCGAAACGGCTGGAAAAATTCCACGGGGATGCGGAGCTTTTCCCGGAAAAACAGATCGGTGTATCCCATGGCCGCCCCCCCTCCGGCGATCCAGGCCTGCTGGGGCTTTCCCCCTCCCTGCTGGCTGCGGAAAAAGGTGATGGAACGCTCCACCTCGGAATGGAGCCGCGTCATCACCCCACGGGCCAGTTTGGAAATACGCGCGGCATTCGGGTTGGGTGGGTCCTCATAGGCCCCGCCGGGATGCACAAAACCCTCCGCCTTTTTCAAAAGTTCAGCCCCGGCAAAGGACTCCTGCATGTCGGTGGCCACCGCCTGGGTGACGGCACCGCCGCCAAGAGGAACAATGCGGATGAAAACCCTGCCCCCCTCCACGAGAAGAACCGTGGTGGCCCGGGCCCCGATCTCGAGAATCAGGGAGGATCCCTCAACTTGCGGATAGTTGAAGAAGAAGGAATTGAGCAGCGCCACCGGAGCCAAAGTTACCCCCGCCACCTTCAAGCCGGCCGAGGAAGCCGCCGCGGAAAGCTCCTGCACCGTGTCCTTTTTCATGGCAAGGATCAACGCCTCCAACTCCCCTGTCTGCGTGGAGGGCAGCAACTGGTAATCCCAGAGCGCCTGTTCGATTGCGGGAACAGCCTGCTGGGCCTCAAAGCCGATCATCGAGGCGACCTTGCTGGCATCGGAAACCGGCAACTTGAGGATTCGGGAGAAAACCGCGGGCCCCCCCAGGGAAAGACGGCAATTTCTCGTTTTTCCGGGGAGTTGTCGCAAGGCATTGCCGATCGCCTCCGCATAAAGAGGGAAAAAGTCGGAGGTTTTCGCGGGGTCGTAGGCCACCTCCGCCAGGGAGATCCCGTGAATCACCCCGTCGGGCCCCAAATCCACGATCCGGACGGCCGTGGCCCCCAGATCTACGGACAGGGTTCGACTGAAGGATGCCATTCGCGTCCGCTTTCCGGTATCAGGGTTTTTTGGGCTGGGGGTAACGCTTGAAGTCCTTCGGCCAGAAAGGAGTCTCCGTCACCGGCAAGAGGACACCCTCGAGAACGGCACCAGCCTCGATGTTGGCGCCGGGGGGCGGGGTTCCCTTGTACCAGTCCGGATTCTTTTTTCCTCCCCAGCCGTTTGGCCCGCTCTCCTTTTCGGCAAGGAGATCCACGACAACCGGTTCGTCCTGGTTGAGGACTTCCACCCTAAGATTCAGCTTTTTACCGACCCAGCCCGCCTCCACGTTTCCCTCGGTTCCGGCAAAGCGCAGCATCGACGAGGGGGAAAGAAAAACACCCGCGTAGTGTTTGTCGCCCTTGGGAACATCCCGGTAACTAACCTCGCCGGTCAGCACCACGAATTTTTCCGCATCCTTGGCCCCGCCCTTGCCTTCCAGATATTCGTATCCCTCCAGGAAGAACTTGAGTTTGACCTCCGGAGTGACTTTTTTCTGGGTGGAAAAGGGAACATCGATCCGCAACCACCGGGCGTCCTGGGAGGTTTTGGAGTCGCTTCCGGCAGGAACCGGTTTCCCTCCCGTCCCCACACCATCAGGGACGGAGGCCAACTCGATCTCAATATCCTGGATCTTGCCCAGCTTCAGGTTGGGTTTGGCATCGGACTGGGCCAAAAGGTTTCCATCGACCGCAAACAACCAGACCGCCAGCAAACCCGGAAAGAGGGCAAAACGCATGGCTGAGATTAGAATCCCCTTCCCAAGGGTCAATGGAATAGGATTTTGAGCAGGGGCACCGGAAGAAAACCCGCGTCAGCCTCAGCCCGCCGGAGCGTAGCCCAGATTGGGCTGCAGCCACTTTTCCATCTCCACCAAGGCCATCCCTTTGCGCGCGGCGTAATCGCTCACCTGATCCCGCTCCAACTGCCCCACGGCAAAATAGCGGGCCTCCGGGTGCCCGAAATAAAGCCCGCTCACCGAACTGGCCGGTGTCATCGCGCAGCTTTCCGTCAGGCGGATTCCCGTGTTTTTCTCGGCCTCCAACAGGGTCATCAGCCCCCATTTTTCCGTGTGATCCGGACAGGCGGGATAGCCGGCGGCGGGACGAATCCCCCGGTATTTTTCCTCGATCAGGTCCTCCTTGGACAGGTTCTCCCTTTTGCCAAAGCCCCAGGCTTGGCGGGCCATTTCATGCATCTTTTCGGCAAAGGCCTCCGCACAGCGGTCCGCAAGGGCCTTGAGCAGGATCGCCTGATAGTCGTCGTGCCCCCGCTCCAGTTCCCGGGCCCACTCCTCCACCCCGTGGCCGGCGGTCACCGCAAAGGCCCCGAGGTAATCCTTCTTTCCGCTCGCCACCGGCGCCACAAAATCGGCCAGGCAGCGGTTGGGTTGTCCATCCGTGCGGGCCGCCTGTTGCCGGAGGGTGTGGAGACGCGCCCGCACCCTTTGCCGGGTGTCATCCTCATAGAGGAGGATGTCGTCCCCTTCCGAATTGGCGGGGAAGAATCCCATCACCCCCCTCGCCCGGATCCGTTTTCCCCCGATGATTTTTTTCAGGAGGACCAGGGCGTCGGCGTGGAGACGCCGCGCCTCCGCCCCCACCACCGGATCCTGCAGGATTTTGGGGAAGCGGCCCCGCAGCTCCCAGGCATGGAAAAAGGGGGACCAGTCGATGTATTCCTCCAGGTCGGCCAGCGGATAGTCGGCGTAGACGCGCAGGCCCAGAAATTCCGGAACTTCCGGATCCCGCGACCAGTCCAGCCGTGCGGCGTTTTTCCGGGCCTCGGCGAGCGGCAGAAGTTTCTGCGCCGCCCTCCGGCTTTCAAAATCCTTGCGCGCTTTTTCCTGTTCGGTCCGGACTTTTACGACGAACTCCCCGCTTTTTTCCGCGGAAAGAAGCTGCTGCGCCACTCCCACCACCCGGGAGGCATCGATCACGTGCACCACCGCCCCTTCGTAGACAGGGGCGATTTTCACGGCGGTATGGGCGGCGCTGGTCGTCGCCCCGCCGATCAGCAGGGGCAGGTTCATCTTTTCCCGCTGCATCTCCGCGGCCACCGTCACCATTTCATCCAGCGACGGGGTGATCAGCCCGCTCAGGCCGATCACATCCACCCCGTGCGTTTTGGCCTCAGCCAGAATTTTCTCGCAAGGCACCATCACGCCAAGATCGATGACTTCGTAGCCGTTGCAGGCCAACACCACGCCCACGATGTTTTTTCCAATGTCGTGGACATCCCCCTTGACCGTGGCCATGAGAATCCGACCCGCGCGCGCTTTGCCCCCGGCGGCCTTCTCCTTCTCCATGAAGGGGGTGAGGTAGGCGACGGCCCTTTTCATCACCCGGGCGCTCTTCACCACCTGCGGGAGGAACATTTTTCCCTGCCCGAAGAGGTCCCCGACGTGACGCATGCCCCCCATCAGCGGGCCCTCGATCACCTCCAGCGGCCGGCCGTACTTCCGGCGCGCCTCCTCGGTGTCCTCGTCAATATGATCAGTGATTCCCTTCAGCAAGGCGTGGAGCAGCCGATCCTCCACCGATCCCTTTCTCCAGGCCTCGTCCTTCACCACCGCCTTGCCCCCCGACTTCACCGTCTCGGCAAATTCCAACATCCGCTCGGTGGCATCGGG
>DFCD01000013.1:8580-12139 GCA_002366885.1 Verrucomicrobia bacterium UBA3063 | reverse complement strand
TAAAGAAAACAGGAATGCATCGCCTCCCGGACCGGGTTGTTCCCCCGGAAGGAGAAGGAGATATTGCTGACCCCGCCGCTTGTCTTGCACCCCGGCAGGGTCTTCTTGATCTCCCGGACCGCCTCGATGAACTCCACCGCATACCCGTTGTGCTCCTCAATGCCCGTTGCCACGGTGAGGATGTTCACGTCAAAAATGATGTCCTCGGGAAGGAAACCCGCCTTCTCTGTCAGGAGTTGGTAGGCCCGCCGGCAGATTTCCACTTTTCGCTTCCGGTCCGCCGCCTGTCCCTCCTCGTCAAAAGCCATCACGATCACGGCACCCCCAAATCGCCGGATCTTTTTCGCCTGCTCGAGGAAGGGGCCTTCTCCCTCCTTCAGGCTGATCGAGTTCACCACCGGTTTGCCCTGCACGCACTGCAGTCCGGCCTCCAGCACCGACCACTTGGAACTGTCCAAAACCAGCGGCACCCGGGAAATTTCCGGTTCGCTCGCCACCAGATTCAGGAACCGCGTCATACTCGCTTCGCCATCCAGCAGCGCCTCGTCGAAATTGATGTCGATCAGGTTCGCCCCCGCCTCCACCTGTTGGCGGGCCACCGCCACGGCTTCGTCAAATTTTCCCTCCTTGATCAGGGCGGAAAACCTGGGCGAACCGGTGACATTGGTCCGCTCCCCGATCGAGGTGAAAGAACCGCCCGTGCCGACCGTATACGGTTCCAGTCCGCTCAATACCGTGGCCGGCGGGGGCGGTTGGGCCACCCTGGGAGGCAACCCCCGCACCCCACGGGCGATGGCCGCAATGTGCTCTGGGGTCGTTCCGCAACAGCCGCCCACCATATTGAGGAATCCGGCTTGCCCGAACTCCCGCAACACTTCCGCCATCTGGTCGGGCGTCTCGTCGTAGCCCCCAAAGGCGTTGGGAAGTCCGGCATTGGGATAACAACTGACAAAACAATCCGCTACCTTGGACAAGGCCGCCAGGTAGGGCCTCATCTCCTTCGGACCCAAAGCGCAGTTGATGCCCACACTGAAGGGACGCGCATGCCGGATGGAATGCCAGAAGGCCTCGGTGGTCTGGCCGGAGAGCGTCCGCCCCGAGGCGTCGGTGATCGTTACCGAGATCATCACCGGCAGGCGGTAGCCGATCTCGTCAAAGATCTCCTCCATCGCCCAGAGCGCCGCCTTGAGATTCAGCGTGTCAAAAGTGGTTTCCGGCAGAAGCAGATCCACCCCGCCCTCGATCAACGCCCTCACCTGCTCGCCATAGGCCTCCGCCAGCTGCCGGAAGGTGACCGCCCGGAAGTCCGGCCGATTCACATCCGGAGACATCGAGGCCGTCCGGTTGGTCGGCCCCACCGCCCCCGCCACCCACGCGTGCCGGCCGGGATTCGCCCGGGAAAATTCATCGACTGCCTTTCGCGCCAGCCGCGCGGCCGCCAGGTTGATTTCCCGCACCGCGCCCTCCAGGCCGTAGTCGGCCTGGGAGATGGAGGTCGCATTGAAGGTGTTGGTTTCCAGGATCTCCGCCCCGGCCTCGAGGTAAGCCCGGTGAATCCCCCCGATCACGTCGGGACGGGTGACCGCCAGAATGTCGTTGTTGCCCTTCAAGTCCCTCGGATGGGAGGCGAAACGCTCCCCCCGGAAATCTTTTTCCGTGAGTGCATGACGTTGCACCATCGTCCCCATGGCCCCGTCGATCAGCACGATCCTGCGGGCCAGTTCCCCTTCCAGACGCCGCCGAGCGGCAAAAATCTTTTCCCTTTCCTGCATCCTCCCACCCTACGGAAATTCTAAAATCTGTCGATAGTTATATCATTATATCATGATACAAAGATATATGATCTTGAGATCCGGAAAGCTTTGCCTTGGCCGGATCCCCGGTTTGGCTAGGTTGGCGGGGTTCCCGGCGCTGTCGTCTAGAGGCCTAGGACAGGTCCCTTTCAAGGACCATACACGGGTTCGAATCCCGTCAGCGCCACTGCTTCAGCCAAGCTTCCGACAAAGCCCAATCCGAAGGCACGGTGATCTTGAGATTGGGTTCCCCCGACTCCACCAGGACACCCTGCACCCCCGCGAGTTCCGCCGCCGCCAGGCAGTCGGTCACTGTGATTTTCCTCTCCCGGGCGATGGCCAACCCTTTCCTCAGGACCTCCGCCCTGACCACCTGCGGGGTTTCCATCCTCCACAAACCCTCCCGGTCCACCAGCCGCAGAATCCGCCCGGAGGCGTCGGCGGCCCGGACGGTGTCGGACATCCTCGAAGCCGCCGCCGCGGCTCCGGTTGCGCGCGCTCCCTCCATCACCCTCTCGATCAGCTTGTGGGTGGTGAGAACCCGGGCGGCATCATGAACCACCACCCACTCGACGGATTTTTCCAGGGCGGCCAGCCCTTCCTGGACGGAATCCTGCCTCTCCTTCCCTCCCGGAAAAAACCGGATCCGTTCTTTCGGCAGGTCGGAGCCCGCCAACCAGGCCTCCGCGGCTTCCCGCGCATCCCCACGCACCGTCACCACAATCCTTCCCAGACCGCGCACCTGGATCAACGCACGCAGGGGATGAGCCAGCACCGGCTGCCCGGCGATTTCCGTGATCGACTTGTCATGGCCCAACCTCCGCCCCTGCCCCGCGGCCAGCAGGATGGCTGCGCTCTCCCCGCTCACCGCACCGCGCGGCTGGGGGCGTTGCCTCGGTCCGTCTTCTTCGACTTCTCGTCTTCCGCCTTGGCCGCATCGTCGCTGTAAAACAAAACCCCGTGCCGCCGCAGATTGGCCATCAGGGCCTTCATGTCGGACGCCATCTTTTCGTCCTTCATCAGCGTGTAGAGCGGACCCTTCCCTTTCTCAGCCTCCTGCACCAGCCCGGTGGCTGCCTTGGCAAACTCGTCCACCCGGCGCGCGGCCGAACGGATCTCGTCCAAAGCCGGCCCCGCCGAGGCCATCATCGCGTTTAATCCCGCCTCCTGCTCACCCTTCACCCGCGCCCCGGCGGCAAGAAAGGTCCCGTCCACCGTCTCCGGCGGCACCACCCGGACAAACCGGTCCCCCAGCATCCCGTATTGGTCGATCCGGAACTTGGAACCGGTCGGAATCTCGATCCCCGCATCAATCTTCAGGGTCAGCTCCACGTAATCCTCCCCCGCGTGATAGGTGGGCGTGTCCGCCACCACCCCGATCTGCGCCCCCCGCCAGAGAACCTTGGAGTTTTTCAGGATGTCGCGGGCATCCTGAAACTCCACGACGACGGGATAGGTTTTCTTGAGATAATTGCCGAATTTTCCGAACGCCACCACCAACATCGCCACCGCCGCCAGTCCGGCGAGCACGAAGAATCCCACCTTGAGTTCCAGGTTCCGCTCTTTCATCCGGCCTCCTTTGGCTACCCGATCACGTCCATTCCGGAAGCATGCCCGCGGACAAAGTCCCGCACCAGCGGATCTTCACAGCGGTCCACCTGTTCCGGAGTTCCCTGATAATAAATCTTACCCTCGTGCAGGTAGGCAATCCGGTCCCCCACCATCCGCGCGCTGGTCATGTCGTGCGTCACCACGATCGACGCCAT
>DFCD01000013.1:2534-8558 GCA_002366885.1 Verrucomicrobia bacterium UBA3063 | reverse complement strand
TCCAGACCGGTGGTCGGTTCGTCGTAAAGCATCAGGTCGGGCCGCCGGATCACCGCCCGGGCCAGTGCCACCCGCTTTTTCATTCCCCCGCTCAGCTCGGCAGGCATCTTTTGCTCCGTTCCCGACAGGGAAACGATCCGCAGCGATTCCGCCACCTTTTCCCGCAACACCCCCTCATCCTTCTCGCCCTCCTCCCGAAGAGGAAAGGCAAGATTTTCGAAGACGGAGAGGGAATCAAACAGGGCCGCACCCTGGAATAACATGCCGATTTTTCTCCGGTACGGATTCCAGGCCTCCTCGCTCAGCCCGGTCAGCTTCGTTCCCTCAAAAAAAACCTCCCCCCCGTCCGGTTGAAGCAGTCCCATGATATGCCGGAGCATCACGCTCTTGCCGCAACCGCTGCGCCCGATCACCACCACCTTTTCCCCGGCAGCCAGCTTCAGGTTGACTCCCCGGAGAACCTCCTGGCCCCCGAGACGCTTGCGGATGTCCTTGAGCTCGAGCACCGGGTTCCTCAGTTCGAGTAAAGCACCGCGTTGAGCAGCACCGTCAGGAAAAAGTTGCAGATCAGCAGAGCCAGCGAGGCGTTCACCACCGCTTCCGTCGTCGTCTTGCCCACGCCCGCCGTTCCCGGGGGACAGTTCATCCCCTTGTAACAGGAGATGGCCGCAATGATGATGGCGAAAATGAAGGATTTGATCAGGGCGATCATCACATCCTTGCGATCGGTATACTTGATGGTGTTGTCCCAGTAGTAGGCCCCATCCACCCCGAAAATCTGGACAGCCACGAAATAACCGACACCGATGCCCGTCACCAGGGCAAGGGCCGTCAGCACCGGCGCGGAAATCACCAGCGCCAAAAACCTCGGCACAATCAGGTATTCGGTCGGATAAACCCCCAGGGCCCGCAGGGCATCCACCTGCTCGGTAATCTTCATCGAGCTCAGTTCCGCTGCCATCGCCGCCCCGACCCTTCCCGCCAGAAGCAGACAGGCCAGCACCGGCCCCAGTTCCCGGCACATCGCGATAGACACGGTCGGACCGATCGCCGACTCCATCCCAAACCGCTTAAACTGGAACCAGACCTGCGCGGCAAAGACCGCACCGGTGAAGGCCCCCGTGGTCAACACCACCACCTGTGAGCGGATGCCGATGAAATACATCTGCTCCAACAGTTGGTCCCAACGGATTCGGTACCGGAAAAGGCTCCGCAGGGTGTCGAACAAAAGGAGAAACACCCCGCCGGAAGTCTCGCAGGAGCGGACGATCAACCCCCCCAGCCTGCCCACCACCGCTGAAATGTCCCCCATCTGCCCCTTTCTAGGGAGCGCGCCCACCATCATCAAGCAACCGCGGAAAACCACCGCAGCACTTCCGGGACGGTCAGTTCGTCCAGCCTCGCCACCTCCCGGAACACCCCGTCCAAATGACCTTCCGGATGGGTGGTCGTCACCCCCACCACCCTCATTCCGGCGGCCCGCCCTGCCGCCACCCCGGCGGGCGCATCCTCAAAAACCACACAACGTTCCGCCGGCACCCCCAACCGCCGCGCGACCTGCAAAAAAACGTCCGGGGCGGGTTTCCCCCTCTCCACATGCTCCGCCGTCACCGCAACGCGGAAAAATTTTCCCAAGCCAAGCTTCCTCAGGCCAAGCCGGACGTTTTCCTCCTCCGTGGAGGATCCGATCCCGCAGGGAATATCGGCAGCCGCCAAACGCTCCAACCAAGGCTGCACCCCCGGTAGCGGGTCGATTCCCCACTCCTCCACCACCTCCCGGTACAGCTCCTCCTTCCGCCGGCTCAGTTGTCCGATCTCCCGTGGATCCTGGGACCAACCCAGCATGTCCCGCATGATTTCCATGTTCCTCCTTCCGAAACCCCTGCGGAAATGGCCCGCTGGAAGCTCTTTTCCGGTCTCCCTGGCCAACCGCTCCCAGCTTTCCTCATGATGCCGGGAACTGTCGAGAATTACCCCGTCCCAGTCAAAAACCGCCGCCCAAGGGGGTTGCATCAGGGAAAACTAGGCGAAATCAGGGACTTCGTCCGCCCTAAAAACCGTACCTTGCGCTTTGAAAGCGCGCTTTTTCCGCCCATCGTTTCCCCATGCCGGCAAAGGCCATCGAAAAGCTGAATGCGGAAGCACGATCCGGGGACGCGATCGACCAGACGCTTCGCCCGGGTTGCCTCGCGGATTTTTCCGGTCAACCCAAACTCCGGGAGCGCCTTTCCATCCTCCTGGATTCCGCCCGGGCCCGTTCCCAGCCCCTCGATCACCTTCTTCTCAGCGGGCCTCCCGGCCTCGGCAAAACCACGCTCGCCCACATCCTTGGCGCCGAGATGAAGGCCACCGTACGCACCACTTCCGGACCGGCCATCGAGAAGGCCGGCGACCTTGCCGGCCTGCTCACCGGTCTGCAGGAGGGGGACATCCTGTTCATCGACGAAATCCACCGCCTCTCCAAAGTGATCGAGGAATACCTTTATCCGGCGCTGGAAGATTTCCGGATCGATATCGTCATCGACCAGGGACCCGCCGCCCGCTCCGTCCGCCTGAACCTCCCCCGCTTCACCTTGATCGGCGCCACCACCCGCTCCGGACTTCTCAGCGCCCCGCTTCGTTCCCGGTTCGGGGTGACCCACCGTCTCGATTACTACTCCGTCGAAGACCTCACCCGGATTGTCCGCCGGTCGGCCCAGCTTCTCGGAACCAACCTGGACGAGGCCGCCGCCCCGGAAATTGCCCGCCGCAGTCGCGGCACCCCGCGCATTGCCAACAATCTCCTCCGCTGGGTCCGTGACTACGCCCTGGCACGCTGCGAGGGCAAGGCCGCCCATCAGTCCGTGGTCTCTGCCCTGGAAATGCTGGAAATCGACCGCCACGGACTCGATGAGATGGACAAAAGGCTTCTGCAGACACTGGCCGGAAAATTCGCCGGCGGCCCCGCTGGCCTCCAGTCCCTGGCCGCCGCCGTGGGCGAGGAAGCGGGAACCATTGAGGAAGTTCATGAACCCTATCTCATCCTCGAGGGCTACCTTCAGCGCACCCCCCAGGGCCGCGTGGCCCTGCCCCGCGCCTACCAGGCCCTCGGCCTGCAACCCCCGGCCTCCCCAGGCCAACTCTTCTGATTTTTCCGCGCGGATGAAGGCCAAGCCCCGACCGCTGCGGGTCCTGGCGCTTTGTCTTTTGTTTTCCCCGCTTTTCCCGGGGCAGGCCGGACCGGACGAGGACCTCTGGCCGCCTCGCGAGGGAGGCAAACGGGCGGTGCTCGCGGCCAGCCAGGCCCTGTGGTGGAACAAGGACGACCCCGAGGCGCGCAAACTGAAGGCGCGGGCCCTGGATTTTTCGGGGCGCTATGCGGAAGCAGAACGGGCCGCCTTGGCCGCCCTCGAGGTCGCCCCCAACGACCCGGAAGTGCAGCGCATCCTCGGCCGGAGCCTCCTTCACCAAAACAGGCTGGCAGCCGCCAAGGCCGCCCTGGAAAAGGCGGGGGCGGAGGGTGACCCCTTGGGGGCATCGCTCGCCGCCATGCTGCGGCCCGACCGGATGCAGGTGGGCACCCCTTCCCGGGAGACATCCCTCGCCCTCGTGCAGATTCTCGACGACCGCGGAAATTGCGTGGGCTCAGGCTGCTTTCTCACCGGGGACGGGCTCGCCCTCACCGCCGCCCATGTTGTCGCCGGAAGAAAAGAGGTCTCCCTCCGCAACGCCCACGGAAAAATCTTTCCCGTGAGGGAAATTTGTCCGGGAAATTTCACCGCCGACGCGGTCATTCTCCGCACCGAGGCGGAGGACCAGTCTTTCCTTCGCCTGGCCGAGGAGGAGCCGCGGCCCGGCGATGACCTCCGCGTGGTCGGCTTTCCCCTTTCCCTAAATCTTCCCGTCACCTCCCGGGGGAAGGTCCGCTCCCACCCCTCGGCGGCCGATCGCCCGATGCTCACGACCGTTCCCATGATGCCCGGACAATCGGGCTCCCCCGTCCTCAACGAGCAGGGCCGAGTCGTCGGGGTTGCCTCCCGCGGCTCCCTTGCCGTCCGGGGCGGGGGTGCCCCCGCCCGATCCGAATCCGTTCCTTTTTCCGCCCTGATCGGCCTCCGGGAAATTTCCCTCCGACCGGAATCCTTCGCGCGGACCCGTGAGTTGACCCGATGGACGGACCGGGGCCCTTTTTTTGACCCGGCGGTGGCCGCCGCGGAACAGACCGTGCTGAACCGCGATTTTGACCAGGCGGAAAAAGCCATCTCCGCGGCAATCGAACGCCATCCCCGGGATTCCGGCCTTCTTCTCCGCAGGGCCATGGTCCGCATCGCCTCGGGCCCTCCCTCCGAGGCCGAAGCCGACGCCCGCCTTGCCGCCGCCTACGGTCCCCGCGATCCCGAGCCACGCCGTTTTCTCTGCTCCCTGATGCTTTCGATGGGCAGGCGGGAGGAGGCCATCCGTGCCCTCGAGGAGGCATATCGGCTCGACCCGGAAGATGCCGACACGGCCACGGGACTGGGCGAACTCTTTTTATCCGCCGGAAAATTCCAGGAGGCCCTCGCTCCCGCCGAGCAGGCAACCAAGCTCGATCCCGATTCCACCCAGGCTTGGTCCGCCCTCACCGCCGCCCGGCTGGCCGCCGGACAGACGGCCGAGGCGAGGCTGGCCGCCGAACAGGCCACGGCCCGAGGCCCCGAGGATCCCCGCGCCTGGATTCAACTCGCCGCCTGCGCAAATGCGGGCAGGGATTTCTCCACCGCCGCGGTGGCCGCCGAAAAAGCCGTCCGGCTGGATCCGACCGACGCCCGGGCCTGGCTGAATCTCGCCATCGCCAGGACCGGATCCAACCAGTTTGCGGAGGCCCTGCCCATCGCGGAGAGAGCCACCCGCCTGGAGCCTCAAAACAAGGCCGGCTGGAACCTGGTCGCGGCTCTTTACGCCGAACTGAAACGGCCCGCCGAGGCCGCCGCCGCACTGGAAAAGGCAAAACAGATCGCTCCCATCACACGTTGACGCCCCCGTCCCGGGCGCAATACTACCCCCATGAATCAAGGCGTGATCCTCGTCCTGCTGCTGGCTTGCTCCACATTTCTTCGGGCGGAGACCTGCCCCGAGGCCTGCGCCAAGGCCTGCGGCACCGAAAAATCCTGCTGCCCGGTAAAAAACAGCGTCTGCAGCCCGACTCCCCTCGAACGCGGCGGAAACCCGGGCTCCGCCTACTCCTCCAAGGGCGGACTGCGCCTACGCTAAAACGGCGCCCCCCGCTCGTACCCGCTCCCCTGATTCCCGGACCGGATCTGGCTCCGTGTCATAAAACGGGGAGGGCCTTGACGGATCCGGCCGATATTCTACGATACCTCCACGCATTCCGAGATCCTTGGTCGCAAGACCAAGGGCCGCCAACCGGGGGTGGAGATCCCACGGTGGCTGGGAAGAGGCCTTCAGCCCCCTCCCGATGTGCGATCCCACTCCGGGATCGAACAAAGTTCTCCGCGAGGCCTACCGCCCGCACAGGAATGTGCTGGCGGTATTTTTGTGCCCCGCTTCGGGATGCGTCACCGAAAGGAGACGCATCACATGAGCATCGCCACCTTGCAGGCCCCCTGGGCCTCCCTCAGCATCAAGATCGATCCGGAAAATCCGGATCACCACCTCTGGAACAACCACGGCACCTGGTGGGCGCATTACACCGTCCACGCCTCGGACTACACCAAGCGCCGGATCCGGGTTTCCTTGGAGACCCGGAACCTGCGCGAGGCGAGGCAAAGGCGGGACGCCCTCCTCGCCCGCCTGGAGGCCGAGGGAATCGAGACAATCTGATATTTTCCGGGAACGGGCGCTGGTTCCAACCCTCCGCCCGTGGCCCGGGGCTCAGCTTTGCTGAAAATTGGCCCGCCAAAGGAGAAAAAATCCCAAAACCTGAAGGCCAAGATTGGGAAGCCAGACAATCAACTCGGGATAGGCCCCTCCCCTTCCCTTCAGGCCCTCCGCAAGCAGGATCAGGGCGTAGTAGGCCATCACCACGAAAAAACTGATCACCACCCC
>DFCD01000013.1:624-2477 GCA_002366885.1 Verrucomicrobia bacterium UBA3063 | reverse complement strand
CAGCAGGGTGAAGGGGGCAAGGGCAAAACTGATCCTCTTCTGCATCTCCGTGAGCATGGGATAGACCTGCTTGGAATCGATGTACCCCTCGATCGGGGAAAAAACGCGCCCGACCAGGTCTCCCATGGCGGCAATGCGGATATCCTTCAGATCTTCCGGATTGATCAGGTTTTTCAGGGAGATCTTCAGCGGCAACTGATCGGCACTCAATCCGGCGCGGATGGAGGAAAGATCGGCGCCGTTCTCCCCCCGTTCCTCCTGCCGGGCGTTCCGGAGGGTGATCGTCAGGCTGAGGTCGTCCAGATCCGCGGAAACCGTCCCCTTGTCTGCGCGGATGTTCCTGCGGGGTACGCCGTCGGGGGCCAACTCCCAGATGTGGATGTCGGTGAGTTCCGTCCCGTTCTTTTCGCCGATGTAAATGCGGTAGCCGGGAAAGCGGTCCATCGGTTCCCCCGCCCGGACCAAAAAGGCGGGATTTTCCCGCCCAATGTCGAGCAGGATGGAATGGAACTTTTGCAGCGTCCGCGGCACGAGGACCGCGTTGTTGTAAAAACAGATCCCGGAAACAAACAGGCCAAAGAGAATCACCGGGGCCACCAGCGGGATCAGTCCGATTCCCGCGGCGCGGATCGCCTGCAGTTCCAGATCCTGGGACATCCTTCCAAAGACGATCAGGGCGGCCACGAGAATCCCCCAGGGCATGGTGAAAGTCAGCGCCTGCGGCACCAGCAGGGCGACCATCTTGAAAATGAGCGAGACCGGCATCTCGTCGTTGACCAACAGCTCGAAGATCTGCTTGAAGGCGTTGCCGAGCACGATCACCAGGGAAAGGACCGCCACCGCTCCCGCGGTGGCGGCCATCATCTGGCTGGTGATATGGCGGTAAAGGATCGTCATGGTTTTTGCTGCCGGCGGGAGTACTCCAGCCTGTCCTTCCAGGTGCTCGGTTGTCCAACCTTCAGACCGCGGCACTCGTAAAAATGAAAGGTCGGCCCCATCGGCTCCCCCCAACTGCTCCTCCGGTAAGTGCCCACGACCCGCACGGTTTCGAAATCCCGCGCGATCGGCGGAAGCGGGTTCGGTTGCTCCGCCACATACAAACCCGTGCTGCCCTCCGGGAAAGCCTCCCGGTAGCTTGGCCAAAGCGAGTACTGCGTCATCACCTGCGGCCAATCCGGCGTGAACGCCCGCGGCCTGCCAGGAAGATAGAAGGAGAGCAGGCTGGCCGTCTGGTATTCGTCGGCCACCACGAAGTCCGCGCCGATCTGCTCCCGCACCTTTTGGGCCTCCACCGCCAGATCCTTCCACCCCTTAGCCCGATCCAAGGGGTTGTTTTTGAAACGCAGCGGCAAAAAGTCATGGAGGAGAGCCGTGAGAACCAACCCCACCAGCAGGGCCACCACGAGAAAAATCCGCCAAGCCTCTTTTTTCTTCCCCTCCCAGCGTGCCAGCACCCAACCCACCCCCAGCACCAAACCCGCCACCAGTGCCGGGGCCGTCCAGTTTCCGTTGGCGGTCTTGTTGAGACTCACCCATGCATAGCCGAGAAACAGCGGCCAGAAGAGACACTGGAGATAAAACGAACCATGCACCCTCGATGATTTTTCGGGATGCACCGCCCCGGCCAACATCGCCAGGAACATCAGCGGTGAAACCACGATCGCCTGGAGCAGCCAGAAGCCGGCGAATTTTCCAAAATTCGGTCGGAACCCACGGTTAAAATCCCCTCCTTCGAGAACGTGCAGCGCCCCGATCCAATCCCGAAAGGCGTTCCACAACAGGATGGGAACCATCAGCAGGAGCACCATCCCCAACAGAAGGAAAGGACCCCGCGAAAGCAGCAGGCGCCGCTT
>DFCD01000013.1:0-477 GCA_002366885.1 Verrucomicrobia bacterium UBA3063 | reverse complement strand
AGGATGCTGCCGACCGCAAACAGGGGCATGACCGAGGCGGCCACCACCGCCACCAGGCCGGCCCGCTCGCCGTAGAAAGTCCGCCCCAGCAAAAAGATCAGCCACCCCGTGCCGGCAGCCAAAAGCACCGCCGGCAACCGCACAACCCAGACCGCATCCCCAAGAAGCAGGGTGAAAACCCGGATTACCAAGGCGGCCCCCGGGCCCTTGCCGTAGTGACTCCAGTCCAAGGATCGTCCGCACTCCCAGTAGTGGGCCTCGTCCCCGACCAGATCAAGCCGGTGCGAAAACCAAAGCCGGAACACGGTTACCAAACCGATCCAGACCAATGCCCAGCGGGCTTCGCGGCTCTCCAAAATTCGGCTCACCGCCTCAAACTAACCGAAAGGCCCGCTTCCCCGCAAAGCATGGTTGGTTTGACCCCGCCCCGCTTCGGGGGTTGAGTGGAGGCATGAGCCTAGCCGCCAAAGTCGACGA
>DFCD01000067.1 GCA_002366885.1 Verrucomicrobia bacterium UBA3063 | reverse complement strand
TGGTTTCCGTGATCGTGCCGGTGGCGGCGGTCAGACTCAGGGTGACGGTGACCGCCACGCCACCGGGCGCATACACCTTCGGATCCGGGAGATCCGTGCCCAGAATTTCAAACTGCGTGGTTCCGGCCGCCACCGCGACAGGTTTCGTCACGGTCACCCCGGCCATCTCGATGGAAAGGGTTCCGATCCCCGCCCTTTTGGTGGGACCGCTGAGCGTCAGCGCCAAGGGGTTCACGGGATCGCCCATCACCACCGTGCCGACCGGGGCACGGGAAAAGAGCGTGGGGTCGGGAGTGATCCCCCCGGCCAACGCCGTGGCTGTCTGTCCGATGATCCCCAGAGATCCGCCCGAGACCGTTGCCAACGGTGCGGGCGGCGGATTCGCAGGCGCCGGTGCGGGCGCGGGCCGGGCATTGGCCAGATTTCCCCCACCTCCGGCTCCTGGGCCCGCCGCCGTTTCAATATCCAGATTGTCTCCCGCTTGGGGCTTGCCTCTGGCACGCTCCTCCCTGCTGTTCACGATCCTCATATCCTTTTCATCGATCCGCGGCGCCCCAACGAGAACGTCCCCGTCCTCTTTCACTGCCACCACTTCCACCTCCAGTTTTTCCAGTTTGCCCTCCCTGACTGCGGACTGCTGGACCTCAATGGTCTTTTCGATTTTTTCGATCGACGGAAGTTCGGTTTTGAATTCGCGGATGAGGGGGGCGGTCTCGACAATTTTTTTCACATCCACTTCAAAGACCTGAATCACCTCCGCCTTGGGGGCCGGTTTGGTCGAACCGGATTCCGGTTCCGGCCCCGGGGGCGGTCCGCCGGCGTTGGCCTTTTCCGCCGCCTTGACGGTGGCCGAACCCACCGAGGCGGCCTGGCCGGGACGGATCTCCTTCACAACGGTTCCGCCCCCGCCCGTGGGCACGGTGACCTTCAGGGTTCCGCTTCCCTCCAACATAACGAACATCACCCCGCCCGAGGCATCGCGGCTGGCCATGAAGGTGGTGCCCGAAACGGCTCCGGTCACGCCGCCACAATCCACCACCGCTCCACCTTTCCCTGGCGGGGTGTTCACCAGGACGCTTCCCTGATCGAGCTTCACCAGGCGCTCCTTGGACTGGAAGGAGAACTGCGTGTTGGCCCCCATGCGCGTAATGGAGGAGTCCGCAAAAGTCAGCTCCGCCATGGAAGCCGCTGCCGTGGAGACCTTGGACTTCTCCTGAATTTTTTCGCTGACCTTGGCGGGAACCGATCCCGTGCCCGCATCATGCTCCACCATGTTTTTCACCGTGGTGATCTCCGCCTCCTTAAACTCCACGGCGGCAAAAGCAGAGGCCGAGCCAACCAGAAAGACACCAACCATCCTGTGCCAATAGGTCATCATCTCCCTCCTTCGATCCCAATATACACGGAAAAGTTCAAAGAAAGTTAACTTTGAACAAAGAAATTCGCATTAAAGCAAGTTTAATTCATATAATACTGATTATTAATGTTTTATTATTTTTATTGGCATTTTATATATCCCTTGTGTTTAATTTAAAAAAGAACACAAGATATTGTTTTTCAAAATAATCCAATTCTTAAAATGCTTGGCTGGCCTAAACAAAATTCACCCCTTTTCTACCTCCAAAACCACCTGCCACCAAAAACCGGCGGCCATGGCAGACAAGATGCCCAGCTCAGGCAAATACCAGGAAACACCAAAGCTTACGCCGGTACAACCAGCGGCAGCCCACGCTGCCAACAAAGAAAGGGGATTACGCATGGCTGCCCTCCGGCCGCCAGGCCAGTTCCAACTCCAATCTCTCCCGCAGCGCCGCAAGGGCTCCCCACCCCCGAAGAACGGCACCGGAAGGCTCGCCGCAATGGGCACAGCAGCCCCGCGCGGCCTCCCAGTCCGGCCGGTTGGTGTCTTCCCCGCAGCTCCGACAATGAACGAGTGTTTCCATGGGTATCTCCTTTTTTCTTGCAGTCTGGTCCTAGGGATAGGACATTAGGAGTCCTATGATCAAAAAAGTTTCCCCCCCGCCGGGCGGCCACAGCCGCCCTCCCCTGGAACGGATGCAGCGCCTCCACGACCTGCTGACGAACGAAAGACCGGTGAACTGCCAGCAGCTGGCGGGGGAATTCGAGGTTTCCTACAAAACCATCCAGCGCGACCTCGATTTCATGCGCGACCGTCTGAATCTTCCCATCGAATATGACGCCCCCCGCTACTCTTTCCGCTACACCGAGCCGGTGGAGGCCTTCCCTCTTCTGCAGGTGAGCGAGGGGGAAATCCTCGCCCTTTTTGTGGCCCAAAAAGTGCTGGCGCAGTACCGCGGGACCCCGTTTGAAAAAACCCTGGCAAGCGCCTTCCAAAAGCTGACCGGAGCCCTCAGGGAGGAGGTGAGCTTCAACCTCGGCGAGTGGGGGGCCGATTACTCCTTCCGCGTCACGGGTGCCTCCGCCGCCGATCTGGAGACCTTCCGCCTGCTGGCGAAGTCGATTGTCCAGCGCCAGGAGGTGGAGTTCTCCTATCGGGCCCTGCGGGATACCACCCCGGGGACACGGAATGTCCATCCCTACCATCTCGCCAACGTTGACAACGCTTGGTATCTGCTCGCCCACGATCCGAAGAAAGGGATGGTGCGGACCTACGCACTGGCCCGCATCCGTACCCCCAAGGCCACCGGCAGGAGTTTCGACCGTCCCCGCGGATTTTCCGCCGCCCGCGAGCTGAAATCCGGCTTCGGGGTGTTTGGAGGAACCGGCAAGCATGCCGTGCGCATCCGTTTCGATGCCTTTGCGGCCCGGTTGATCCGGGAACGGGACTGGCATCCCTCCCAGAAAATCGTGGAGCGGAAGGGGGGCGAAATCGAACTCCTCATGACCCTCGGGGCCCTCGAGGAAATCGAACGCTGGATTCTCAGCTGGGGAGACCACGCCAAGGTGCTCGGCCCAAAGGTCCTCACCGAGGCCATCCGGAAACGCATCCGGGCAATGGGGGGAATCTATTGAGAACTTTTTCCTTCCTTTTGCTGAAAAACACCCACCCCCGGATTGTCTCCTTTCCGACCGCTTTTATACCCAAAGCTGGTGGATAAGACCTTTCCAAGTCCGGTCCCGGGCCGCAAGGGCATGCTCCTGCTCCGCCCCCTTTCCGTCCTGCTGTTTTTGCTGCTCTTCGATTCCCTCCAGCAGGCCAGGGCCCAGGGATTTCAGCCGGCTGTGTCCCAGCAGGCGGTGACGGACGCGGCGGCCCAACAGGAAAGGGAAAAACAGAAACAGATGGCCTTGGGAGGCAAAACACCCGGGGAACAACCGGCCGAGGCGACGGCGGTTGCCGAAGACCTCGGCTCCGTCCAGCTGATGAGGGAACAGCCCAGCATTCCCTTTGCCCGCATCCGCGCGGATCAGACGTTCAGCTGGCTTTCCAACGCCAACTACGCCGAGTCCTCCGCCAACGTGGTGGCAGCCTGGCAGGCCGTCTCCTCCCTCGAGGCGGCCTGGGCCCCCACCTTCACGACCATGCCCGGGTATGACAGCTTTTTTCCGGAAGCGGGCGTGCGCGCCTCCTTTTTCAACTACTTCAGCCAGGAGGAACCCTCGCAAACCAACAATTCCCTCGGCAACTATGACACCGGCCTTGCCCAGGACTTCATCCTGACCAACCTTTTTTTGCGCGGCACCCGCCAGATCAACGAGGAGCTCAGCGTCGGACTTTCCTTCGACTATTACGGCTACTTTTACCTCAACACCCCCTCGGAACGCTCTTCCGTGACCGGCACCGTCGATGCCGACAGCAACTTTCTCAACGAGTACGCCTTCGCCTATTCCGCGAATTATTTCCATCCCTTCACCGACCAGCACGCCGTGGCGGTCAACTGGCGGGCCTCCTACGTCTTTGCGGACCCCACTTATTATACGCGGACGGACAACACCCTGACGGGATCCTACTTCGTCAACCTCTCCGACCGCCTCAGCTTCAACTCCTTCGCTTCGTACCGGCTGGCGTATTACACGGACGCCTCATCGGCGCCCCCGGGGTTTGACGGCGACAACAATCCCCAAAACGGTTTTTACCGGAGGCTGGACCAACAGTACACGCTTGGCGTGGGCCTGACCTTCGCCCTGTCCCCGGAATTAACCACCGGCCTCAGCTTCAACTACTCGAAGAGCGACAGCACCAGCCGCATCGTGGAAACGGGCGACTTCACCAACCTCACCGCCGGCGCCAACTGGTCGATGACCTACAAGTTTTCCGACAAGGAATTCGCGGTGGGAAATCCCTCCGACTGTCTCGGCCCGTATGTCCGGACCGACCTGGGCTTCGGCTTCGTCAACAACCTGACCAGCAGCCAAAATCTGTCCGGCACTGTCCTGCCCGGGGTCACCGGGACGCTTTCCAACCCATCCCTCTCCCTCAATCCCGGGGTTCGCTTCGACGTGGCGCCGGGTTACAACTTCAACGACTGGCTGGGGGCGGAATTTTCCGCGGGAATTCTTTACAACGGCCTCGACCATCTCAACGGCACCGGCACGGTCACCACCGCGGAGGGGACGGAAAACCTCGGGAGCGGGGGACTGAGCCTGACCGGCCGTTACGTGCAGGTGCCCGCCCTGGTCTCCGCCGTTTTCCGGTGGCCCGGCCAGGGACGCTGGAAGCCGTACCTCTCCACCGGATTCGGGATGGCCTACTCCCAGCTGCAGATCAACCAAGTCGACGATTCCCAGACCTCCGACGAGATGGCCCAACAGTTTTCCCCGGCTTTCCAGATCGGCTCGGGATTCCTCTGGCAGGTTTCCGACACGATCGATTTCGACGTCATGTACAAACTCCTCGGCGTGATTCAGCCTGACTACTCCTCCTTCCAGCCCGGCGTGGCCCTCTCCAACTCGTTCCAGTTTGGAATGAATATCCGATTCTAGCATCCCCCCGGCCCGGCTTCCCCATGAGCACTTCCGCCCTGACCGCACGTGTGATCATGCTGAACTCCCGGCTCCGCGGCGGAGGAACGGACACCCAATGCCTGGCCCTGGCGCAGGGACTGGCCGAACAAGGCTGGGAAGTCCTCACGGCAGGCCCCGATTCGGCGCCACTCTCCTGCTCGGCGCCTGCCCTTCAGGCGTTGCCCCGGTTCCGGCCGCTGCAGGTCGCCGCACTCGCGGGACTGCTGCGAAGGTCCCGCGCCCGGATCGTGCACGCTCACCACGGGGACGACTACTGGACGGCATTGCTCGCCGCCCAACTGGCCCAAACCCGGCCCAAGGTCGTTTTCTCCCGGCACCTTGCGAAAAGCCCCCGGGCCGCGATCAGCCGGAGGCATCTCTTTGCCCGGGCGGACGCGATCATCGCCGTTTCCGATTTCGTGCGCCGGGTGCTGGCCGAAGGCCACCGGGATCCGGCCTCACCCGTGCCGGAGAGGCACTTCCGGCCCCCCTGTTTTCTGGATCCCCGGAAAATCCACGTCATCCACACGGGAATCGACACCCGCAGGTTCTTTCCCCGTGACCGCGCCTTCACGGATGCCGCCCGGCGCACCCTCGGCCTGAAGCCCGGCGAAACCGCCTTCGGGGTGGTCGGAGGCTTCGATCTGCCGGTCGGAAAAGGGCAGCGCATTTTTCTGCGGGCCGCCCGTGAGGTGATGCGGCGCCTGCCCAAATCAAGTTTCCTGCTGGCGGGAACCGGAAGCATGGAGGCGACCCTCGAGGAGGACATCCACCACCATGGTCTGGCCGGCCGGGCCCGGCTTCTCGGCCAACAATCCGATCCCGTGGCGCTTCATCACGCTCTCGACATCCTTGTGCACCCCCAAATCGCCACGGAAGCTTTTCCATCGGTCGTGCTGGAGGCCCACGCCTGCGGCCGGCCGGTGATCGCCTCCCGGCTCGACGGCATTCCCGAGGCTTGGGCCCCCGGGGCCCTCGGCCACCTGGTGCCGCCCGGGGATGCCGGCGAGCTTGCCGCCACCATGGTCGGACAGGCGGAACACCCCTCCCCGACGGAAGCGGAGCGGACTGCCGCCCATGCCCGCGTGGCTGCAGAGGCCTCCCTGCCGGTCCAGGCACGAAAGGTGGGAGATCTCTACCGCCGGCTGATGGCGCGGTAGCAAACCCGGCCTTTCCGACGTTGCTTGCGGGAGCAACCCGAAACGTTCGCCGCCCCCCCCAGGAATCCGGCCCCAAGGACGCAGATCCTCCGGGGGCTTGAGCCGCTCCACCTTTTCGCCCAATCTTTACCGTTATGCCCATCCACGATTCCGTCCTCAGCACGGTAGGCAAAACACCCCTGGTCAAATTGCAGCGGGTCAGCGCGGGATTGCCTGCGGCCGTGGCCCTGAAATGCGAGTTTTTCAATCCGCTGGGAAGCGTGAAGGACCGGATCGGCGCGGCGATGATCGCCGCCGGCGAGAAGGAAGGCAGGATCACCCCGAAAACCACCATCATCGAACCCACCTCCGGCAATACCGGCATCGCCCTGGCGTTCGTGGCCGCGGCCAAAGGCTATCGCCTGATCCTGACCATGCCGGAAAGCATGAGCCTCGAGCGCCGCACTCTCCTCGCACTGCTGGGGGCCAAACTGGAGCTCACGCCCGCCACCGAAGGCATGAAGGGGGCCATCGCCCGCGCCGAGGCCCTCGCCAAGGAAATCCCCGAATCCTGGATACCCCAGCAGTTCAAGAACCCCGCCAACCCGGCCATCCACCGCCAAACCACCGCCGAGGAAATCTGGAGCGACACGGACGGCAAGGTGGACATGCTGGTCTCCGCCGTGGGCACTGGCGGCACCATCACGGGCGTGGCGGAAGTCATCAAGCCGCGCAAAAAATCCTTTCAGACCGTGGCCGTCGAGCCCAAGGACTCGCCGGTGATCTCGCAGACCCGCTCCGGCCAACCGGTGAAACCGGGCCCCCACAAAATCCAGGGCACCGGCGCGGGTTTTGTGCCGGACAATCTGCACCTGGATATCGTCGATGAGGTGGTGACGGTTTCCAACGAGGATGCGTTTGCGATGGCGCGCCGGATCTGCAAGGAAGAGGGCATGCTGGTCGGCATCTCCACCGGCGCCAACGTCCACGCCGCCCTCGAGGCGGCCAAGCGGCCGGAAAACAAGGGCAAGCTTATCGTGACGATCGGGTGCAGCACCGGGGAGCGTTATCTCACCACCGCATTGGCCGAGGAGGCCCGCCGCCTCGTCGGCGGTTGAGCGGGATGGCCAAATCCAAAAAAAAATCCGTCCGCCGGGCTGCCCCCAAGGCTTCCCTTTGTCCTGCGCCCACCTTGGCTCCACGGATTCTGGAGGAGGCAGCACAGGGCTGGCTTCAGTCCTCCGGAGGGCCCGCCCCGGTCCACCCACCCGCCCGCACCTCTCCCGACCACCGCCTGACGGAAGCTTTGACGGAGACCCTGCGCGAGCTTCGCACCGAGATCTCCGAACTGCGCTCCCGCCTTGATCGTTTGGAAACCCGCTAGGTCTGACCCGGATCCAACCGGTGCTCGGACCAGGAAATGCCCCCCTGCCTAACTGTTCTTTGCCATCCGCGTCTTCTTCGGGTCACAGCGAGAGCAGCAATCGCAGCACGTTTTCCCAGCGATGCTGCTCCGCCACCACCAGCGCCTTGCGGTCCACCTCGGGAAGGTCGGCCTCCCTTTCAATCGCGAGAACCCTGGAGTTGTGTTCCTCCAGGGCAACCCGGTAACGGCGCTCCTGCTGGGGGGAAAGCTCGGCCACGGTATAACCCTCGGGAAACTTGATGACCACCGGCCGGGTCTTGTCCCGGTTTTCCCAGTCATAAAAGGAGCCCAGCGGGCGGGACGCCAAAAACTGCGAGGGATCCCCGATCAGGACCTCGTAGGAACGCGCCGCGCCATCGGGTCCCGCGCCGGCGGTAAACGGAAGGCTGGCGGCAAAGGTGGTGGCGGTCAGGGGCAGGACGGCCAGGGTAAGGGGGCGGACAAAATAAAGGTCGGCGAAGGAATACATCGCCAAATCGGGCTCGAAAAAATCCGCGGGAGGGACGGCACGGACCGCGGAGGTCATCGCCAATCCCACGAGGGAAATCCGCCAAAACTTCATCCTGCCATGCTTCCCTTTCCCGGCGCTTGGTCAATGCACCGGGGAAACGGCAGGTGAACCACTTGGGGACAAACGGGAAGAAAGCCAGACAAGACATTCCACATGGGCGGTGCGGGGAAAGAGATCGACCGGCTGGAACCACTGCGGTTCCCAAAAATCCGCGAGCGCGACAAGATCGCGGGCGAGGGCGGGCGGATCACAGGAAAGGTAAAGGATCCCCACAAAAGGATGCGCCTGTGCCAGAAGGGTCCGGGCATCCGGGCTGAGCCCTCCCCTTGGCGGATTGATCAGACATGCGGAGGGTCCCGGCCCCAGCCGGGCGAGCGCATTTTCCATTTCATCCTCGAATCGCCCCTCCAAAAGCTCCGCCCCCCCGACGTCCCTGCGAAAAACCTCCACTGCGGCAGGATGGGACTCCACCGCGACAAGGTTTTTGCCGGCCGCCACCAAGGGGGCGGAAAAAAATCCGGTTCCCGCATAGCCCTCCAGCACCGCCTTCACCCCGGCGGGCACCGCCTCTACCACCAGTTTTTTCAGGGGGTCAGCCAAGGGCCGGTTGGACTGGTAGAATGCCTCCCCCCGCACCTCGTCGGCCCGGATGGAGTAATGCGGGCGGGGACGGGATCCCGAACGAAGATGGGCCAGCTTGGCGTTGACGTCCTCCGCCGCCAGCAAGCACCGGGAAACATCCACCAGGGTCCGTCCATCCACCCCAAGGAAACCGATTTTTCCCTCCCGGTTGTGGACGGTGATCCGGTTCCGGTATCCATAATCGGGCCCGGTGAGGATGGGGCGGAGGACCGGGTTCCGGATTTTTCCGATCCTGGCCAGGGCCGATTGGATCTGGGCCACCTTGATCCTTGCTTCGGCGGGATAGGAAAGATGCTGCGTGGCGCATCCGCCGCAGTTTCCAAAAAGGGGACAGGGTGCGGCCACCCGGTCCGGGGAAGGTTCCAATACCTCCAGGAGTCTGGCACGGGCGAAATTCTTGTGCCTTTCCGTCAGCTCCGCAAGGACCCTCTCGCCGGGTGCGGTAAAGGGAACGAAAACTACCTTGCCCTCATGACGGGCAACGCCGTCTCCGCCGTAGGCAATCTCGTTTACGCTAAGTTCAACGGACGCGGATCCGCCCGGAACCGGATGCTTCAGTACCAGTTTTCCTTCAGATCGGCGGGGGGAACAGGCTCCACCTGACCGGTATCGTGGGCGGGCATCTTCATGGGCTTGGTAGGGATGAAGAAGGTGCCCACCTCGATCGCCCCCACCCCGGTGTCCATCACCATGCGGGAGGCACCCTGGGCCAAGCCCACCGTGTAGGCATAGGTCGGCCCTTTTTCCTGCAACAACTCATAGTTGGAATCGAGAATCTCGGTGACAGCCAGGGTCACATTGGCGATGCCGCGCCCAAGCTTCTCCATGGCGGTGGGCTTGGGAGGAAGGCGAAGATCGGCCCAGGAGAGGGCGGGAAGAACCAGCGCGGCCAGAAGACAAACAGGAATCCGTT
>DFCD01000007.1:6846-7221 GCA_002366885.1 Verrucomicrobia bacterium UBA3063 | reverse complement strand
ACCACCACGCGGGGAATCTTGAACTGCACGATCGTCCCGGAACACATGTAGCAGGGGCACAACGTCGAATAGATCACCGTGTCCCGATAATTCCTTTGCCGGCCCGCGTTCATCAGACAGTCCATCTCTCCGTGCAGGATGGCACTTCCCTTCTGCACCCGTTGGTTGTGGCCCCGGCCAACAATCTTGCCGCCCCGGACCAGAATCGACCCGATGGGAATTCCGCCCTCTTGGAGACCCTTGCGGGCTTCCGTCTCGGCTTCCTTCATGAACTTAAGATCGTCAGCTGGAGTCATGGACGGAAGTTAACGCCGGGAAAAAAAATGGGAATCGCAACTTCTTCGGGATCGCACCACGGGTCGGATGGCCTAATCT
>DFCD01000007.1:289-6763 GCA_002366885.1 Verrucomicrobia bacterium UBA3063 | reverse complement strand
GACGGCTACGAGGGCCTGCTCAACCCTGTCCGTTATCAACGCCTCGATCCTGTCTCGGTCTCCCATATCAGCCATCTGGGCGGCACGATCCTTGGCACCACCAACCGGGGTCGTTTTGTGGCCAAAGTGGGGGCCGGCAAAAAGGCGGAAATTCCCCGGGAAATCCTACACCAGGCCAGGGATACCTATCGCGGCCTCAACCTCCACGCCCTGATTTGTATCGGAGGGGACGGATCCCTCTCCACATCCCTCCAACTGCAAAAGATGGGCATGAATGTGGTCGGCGTCCCCAAGACCATTGACAACGACATTCTCGCCACCGCCTCCACCTTCGGTTTCGATTCGGCCGTGACCTGCGTGGTCGACAGCCTCGACCGGCTCCACACCACCGCCCGCTCCCACAAGCGGATCATGGTGGTGGAAACGATGGGACGTCACGCCGGTTGGATTGCCCTGCAGGGCGGGTTGGCCGGCGGCGCTGACGTCATCCTTATCCCGGAAATCCCCTTCCACTTCGCCAAGGTGGCGGATTTTGCCAAGGAACGGGCCTCACTGGGCCTTCCCTCGACCATGATCGTGGTGGCCGAAGGCGCCATTCCGGCAAAAGGACACCTCTCCACCATCAAATCCGGACTCCGGGGCAAGGGCGAGGTTCGGCTGGGCGGCATCGGCGAACATGTCGCCCGGGAAATGGAAACGCGCACCAGCCAGGAAACCCGTCACGTGGTGCTCGGCCACCTGCAGCGGGGCGGCAATCCGACCGCGCTCGACCGGATCCTCGGCACCCGGTTCGGGGTAGGAGCGGTCGAACTGGTGGTCAAAAGAAAATTCGGTCAAATGGTCAGTTACCAGAACTATGAAATCGGGGGCGTGCCCATCGCCAATGCCGTTGCCCGCATCCGCACCGTCCCTCCCTCCGGCCAGTTTGTCCGTCACGCCCGCGAAATCGGCATCTGCTTCGGGGACTAAATTTCGGTCGCCCCGATGGGGCGCGAACCATCGAAGTCTATCCCTGCGTTGCCGCGGTCGACCCCCGATCCATCAACTCCCCGCCCACCAACCTGGGTCTCATTTCCCCCCCCTCCCGGATCGCCATCCACAAACCAAAACCGGCCTTGCCCAGACTTCCGAACCGCACGCTGGTGAGCGGTTGCGAACCGTATTTCGCCAGTTGCCCGTCCCCCAGTCCAATGATGCTGACGTCCTGCGGTATTTTCAGGCCGGAAGCCAGCACCGCACGCGCCGCTCCCCAGGCCACCGCATCGCTCCCGCAGATTATCGCCGTCGGGGCCGGTTTTTTTCCCAGGATTTTCTGCGTCTCGCGCTCCCCGTCCTCCGGATGCAAACCCGCCATGGCCGATTCCGGAGCGCAGTCCATGCCCCGGGAACGGGCCCCGTCCCGCACCGCGCGCAGATGCTCCGCGTGGCTCCGTTCGGCCGGATGCCCCCCCAGATACGTCACCGACCGGTGACCCAGCTTCCACAGGTGATCCAAAGCCAGTTGGGCCGCTTGACCCATGTCCCGCATCACCCATCCGACCCGCGCCTTACCCGGCGTCACGTCGGCCGGGTAGCGTTGAAAAAAAATCGCCGGCAGACCCGCCTGCGTTACCGCCTCCAGAGCCAGCGACCGGTGCTCCGTGGTGATCCGCGGCAACAGGAAAATGGCCTCGGCTCCGCGCCCCATCATCGCCTTCACCTGCGCCGCCTCGCCCCCTTTCTTTTCCCCGGGACTGCCCACCATCACGGAAATTCCCGCCGTCTCCGCGGCCTGCAAAAGACCCCCGGCAATGTCGGCGCCCTCCTCGGAACCCAGATCAGGCACCAGCAACCCGACCAAACCGCTCTGCTTGCTGCGTAAGCTCCTTGCCGCCTGATTGGGCCAGTAGCCGCGTTTCTCCGCCTCCGCCCGGACCCTTTCCTTGGTGGCTTTCCCGATGTCGGGCGCATCCCGCAGCGCCTTGGAAACGGCCATCACGGAGAGACCGAGACCCTCCGCCAGATCGCGCAGGCGAACCCTCACACTTCCTCGGGATCCTCCGAAAAAACCGCCGCAAACTCCTCAGGCGTGCGGGCCGACATCAATTTCCGCCGCACCTCCTCGCTCCGGAGGAGGCGCGCCATCGCACCCACCAGGGCCAGATACTCGGTCACCATCCTCCTCGGGGTTCCGATCACGAAAATGAGATGGATGGTTTCGCCGCTGTTTTCAAAGACGACCCCCGCGGGACTGCGCCCCACCGCCAGGACCATTTTTTTCACGTGGTCCGTGCGGGCATGGGGAAAGGCCACCCCGTTCCCCAGGCTCGTCGCCTCCACCCTCTCGCGCGCAAGAAGCTCGTCGTAAAAGGAGCGGAAGTTGATCACTCCCGGATCCTTTTCCAGGAGCAGCGCCACCTCGTGGATCGCCGCGGTGCGCTTGGTTTCCTTGATGTCCAGAAGGACAAGGCCGGGCTGGATCAGTTCCGCAAGCTTCACCGTCCGCCCCTCGCCGTGGCCCCGCTCCATCCGAGTTTTTGCCGGGCCAGCCCGTAGAATCCCACCCCCGCCGGATGCATCAAACGGACCACCGGTTGGGCCACCGTGACCCGCAGTTTCCTGCCGACGGTCAATTTCCCGGCGAGCACACCGTCGACGCGCAGCAGGGCCGCCTTTTCCAGGGGAGCCAGGGAAAGCTCCACACCTTCCCCTTCCCCGACCACCACCGGACGCTGCGCCATCGCGTGGGCACAAACCGGCGTGAGCACCATCGCCTTCACTTTCGGGCTGACCAGGGGACCGCCCGCAGACAGGGAGTAGGCCGTGGAGCCCGTCGGGCTCGCCACGAGAAGCCCGTCGGCGTGATATTCGCTGAAAAACTCCCCCCCCACTTTCACCCCCACCCGAACCATCAGGCTTCCGGGGGCGGGCGCCACGGAAATTTCATTGAGGGCACACCAGGAACGACCCCCACCCTCCATCTTCGCCGAAAGGACCGAGCGGGTGCTCAGCCCGTACTGGCCGGAAAATATTTTCGGGAGGACATAACCGATCTCCTCCGCCTTGACCGAGGTGAGAAAACCGAGCGAGCCAAGATTGATGCCCAGAAGGGGAATCCCGGAACCCATCGTCGCCTGCGCCGCATGCAGCATCGTCCCATCCCCTCCGCCCACCACCACCGCATCCACCCCCCGTCCGACCGCGCGTTTCAATCCGTTTTCCATCACCCACACCGCCCGTACCCCGGATTCCCGGAGAATCTCCTTGAGAACCATGGCCACACCCCCGTTGCCCGGCCGCCCCTTGCGCAGACATACCACCACCTTGCGGAGGCGACGGCTTCCCGGAACTCGCGATGGGGCCATAGCCGAGAATTCCCCGAAAACCTTTGATCCTCAAGCGGATTCCCAACCTCCTTCTTGCACCGCACCCCATCTCCAGTACCCTTACTTCTTCCATGTCCAAGTTCCCGTTGAACTACGGGCTTCCCCCGGCCCAAGGCCTCTATCATCCCGCCCACGAGCACGATTCCTGCGGCGTCGGGTTCGTCGCGGATATCCAGGGACGCAAATCCCATTCTATCCTGGATCGGGCCATCGGGTGCGTCTGCCAACTGGCCCACCGCGGGGCCCTGGATGCCGACGCCAAATCCGGCGACGGTGCCGGCGTCCTCACCCAGATCCCCTCCAAACTTTTCCGGCGCGAAGTGGAAAAACTGGGTCAAAGACTCTACTCGGACAGCGATCTCGGCGTCGGCGTCTTCTTTCTTCCCGCTGCCGACAACTACGCCCAGGCCCACATCCGGCGCATCGCCGAGGAGGTGGTCACCCGCCGCGGTCTCCAGGTGCTCGGCTGGCGCCCCGTGCCCGTCAACCTGCGCATTTTGGGGGAAAAAGCCGCCTCGTCGGCCCCGAAGATCGAACAGCTCCTCCTTGCCAGGCCGGACGCAAAAAAACTTTCCGACGACGCGTTCGAGCTGCTCCTCTTCCTCGCCCGCAACGAGATTGAGCACCGCTGCGCGGCCGACCGGACTCCCCCCTTCTACATCCCCTCCTTCAGCTCCCGCGTGATCGTCTACAAAGGCATGCTCACCGGCACCCAGCTTGGGCGCTTTTATCCCGATCTGCAGGATCCGGCCTTTGAAACCTCCCTGGCCGTCTTCCACCAGCGCTACAGCACCAACACCTTTCCCACCTGGCCCCTCGCCCATCCCTTCCGGATGCTCGCCCACAACGGGGAGATCAACACCCTCTGCGGAAACCGCAACTGGGTCCGCGCCCGCGAGGCCGACCTGGCCGGCCCCGGCATCCAGCCCGCCGACCTGCCCCTGCTCCACCCGATCATCCAGCCGGGCGGCAGTGACTCCTCCAGCCTCGACAACGCCTTCGAGCTCCTCTCCATCACCGGGCGGGGTCCGCTTGAGGCCATGCTTATGCTCGTTCCCTCGGCCTTTCGCTCCGAGGACAACCTGCCCGACGATGTCCGCGGCTTCTACGAATACCACGAGTGCCTGAACGAGCCGTGGGACGGGCCCGCCGCCCTCGCCTTCAGCGACGGCCGGATGGTTGCCGCCAGCCTCGACCGAAACGGCCTCCGCCCGGCCCGCTACAAGATCACCAAGGACGGTCTCATCGTGATGGGATCGGAGGTCGGCATCGGCGACCTCCCCGACAAGAACATCGCGGAAAAGGGCCGCCTAAGCCCGGGGGAGATGATCGCCGTCGATACCGTGAACAAGAAGCTCCTCCGGAACGCGGACATCAAGAAGTTTGCCGCTTCCGCCAAACCCTATGGCGAATGGGTCAAGGCCGGTCTGCGCACCCTGTCCCCGTCCGCGGGCCAACTCCCTGCCGTTCCCGCCGATCTCAACGCCCGCCTGCTTTCCTTCGGCTACTCCGACGAGGAACTGAAGATCATCCTTCTTCCCATGATCCAGAAGGCCGAGGAGCCTATCGGCTCGATGGGCGATGACGCCGCCCTCGCCGTTTTCTCCCGGAGGCCGCGCCTTCTTTACCAGTATTTCCGGCAGCTCTTCGCCCAGGTCACCAACCCGCCGATCGACCCGATCCGCGAAAAGCTCGTCATGTCCACCGCCGTTTACCTGGGCGCCCGGCCCAACTGGCTGACCGACGGCCCCGACCATGTCCGCCTCCTCCGCCTCGAATCCCCGGTGATCGAGCCGTCGCAGCTTCCCGCCATCCTCGGCCAAAAGGAGCCCCATCTCCGCTCCAGGACGCTTTCGGTTGTTTTCCCCGTTGCCGGCGGCCGGGAGGCCTTCCGGAAACGGCTGCACGAGTTGGCCGACGAGGCCGCCGCTGCCGTCAAGGAAGGTGTTTCCATCCTCTGCCTTTCTGATCGCGGTATCGCCGCCGAGCAGGCCGCCCTTCCCATGCTGCTCGCCGTCTCTTCCGTCCATCACGCCCTCATCCGGGCGGGACTCCGCATGCGCGCCTCCCTCATCGCCGACACCGGCGACTGCCGTGACGTCCACCACTTCGCCTGCCTCGTCAGCTTCGGCGCTTCCGCCGTCTGCCCCTACCTGGTCTGGGAACTGGCCGCCCGTTGGCAGACCGAAGGTGCCCTGCCCGAGATGGACGCCGCCAAGATCATCTCCTCCTACCGGCAGGCCGTGGACAAGGGGTTGCTGAAGATCATGTCGAAGATGGGCATCTCCATGCTGACGAGCTACCACGGCAGCCAGCTGTTCGAGGCGGTCGGTCTCGGCGACAAGCTCATCCGCAACCATTTCACGGAAACCTCCTCCCAGGTGGGTGGCATCGGCCTCGACGAGCTCGCCGACGAAACCATCCGCCGCCATCAGGAGGGTTACGCCGCCGCCGCCTCCGCAGAGCGCTTGCCCGATGCCGGTCTTTACCGCTGGCGCCGTGACGGAGAAATGCACTCCATCACCCCGCCGGCCATCCAGGCCCTGCATGCCTTCGTCGGGCTCAAGGGGGCCGACCAGCGCAACCAGCCGGCCCAGTACCGCGCCTACGTCGATGCCCTTTCCAAAAACACTCCCGTCACCATCCGCCACCTGCTCCGTCTGCGCCAGGGCCGCACCCCGATTCCCCTTGAGGAGGTCGAGCCGATCGAGGACATCCGCCGTCGCTTCACCACCGCGGGCATGTCCCTCGGCGCCCTTTCCCCCGAGGCCCACGAAATTCTCGCCATCGCCATGAACCGGATCGGCGGCAAGTCGAACTCCGGCGAGGGTGGCGAGGACCGCGCCCGTTTTTCCACCATGGAAAACGGGGACTCCAAGAACAGCCGCATCAAGCAGGTCGCCTCCGGCCGTTTTGGCGTCACTGCCGAATATTTGGCCAGCGCCACGGAACTGGAGATTAAGATCGCCCAAGGCGCCAAGCCCGGCGAGGGCGGCCAGCTCCCCGGTCACAAGGTTTCCCCCCTCATCGCCACGCTTCGGCGCTCCACTCCGGGCGTCATGCTCATCTCCCCGCCTCCTCACCACGATATCTACAGCATCGAGGATCT
>DFCD01000007.1:0-149 GCA_002366885.1 Verrucomicrobia bacterium UBA3063 | reverse complement strand
CACGACGGCGGCACGGGCGCCTCTCCTCTCTCCTCCATCAAATACGCCGGCAGTCCTTGGGAACTCGGAGTCGCAGAGACCCAGCAGGTTCTCCTTCTTAACGGCCTCCGTAACCGGATCACTCTCCGGACCGACGGCGGGATCCGCAC
>DFCD01000038.1:6521-13534 GCA_002366885.1 Verrucomicrobia bacterium UBA3063 | reverse complement strand
CCGCATGGGGGTGTACGGAACTTCGGCTTTGACCTGTGTGGTGGCGGAGCATCCCGGAAGAGTTTCTAGGATTACGGCGATTGAGCCCAAAATGGTGGCGGAGCAGATCCGGTTGGTCTTTGAGGCGTTTCCCGTGGGGGCGGTGAAGACGGGGATGCTGTTCTCCTCCGGGATCATTCGGGAGGTGGCGAGGCAGTTGGGAAGAAAGCGAGGGCTGAAGTTGGTGGTGGATCCCGTGATGGTCGCCACGAGCGGGGTGGCGCTGCTGAAACCAGAGGCGGAGCGGTCGATGGCCGAGTTGCTTTTTCGCAAAGCAGCCCTGGTGACACCGAATCTCGATGAGGCGGCCCGGTTGGTGGGAAGGAAGTTAAAAAATTCGCAGCAAGCAAGGGAAGCGGCCCGGGAGTTGGCAAAAAAATGGATGGTTCCGTTTTTGGTGAAGGGAGGACATCTGATGTTGGCGAAAGCGGAGGATTATCTGGCTTGGCCGAACGGAAAAACGCGCGTGTTTTCATGCCGGCGGATCCGCGGGGTGGAAACACACGGCACCGGTTGTACCTACTCGGCGGCGATCTGTGCGGGTCTGGCGAAGGGGTGGTCCCTGGAAACAGCCGTCCATAAGGCCAAGGGTTTCATCACCCGGGCGATTCGTCGTCACCTCAAAATCGGGCGCTACACGCCGCTGAATCATCTGCGGGCATGAACTCCGTCTGGCCGATGAGGCGGCCTTTGGTTCCGGTGGCCTTGGCCGGGTTGGTCGGAACGCTTGGCGGTCTTTGTCTTGCTCCCCGGCCGCTGGTTTGGACGTTTCTTGCCCTGCTTTTCGCGGCAGCCGGGTGGGCTGGACCGAAAAATCTCCGTTCCCCGGCGATTTGGCTTTTTGTCCTGTCGGTCCTGGCTCTCTACGCGGGGGTGAGGGCCTACGCGCCGGCCAAGGATTCCCTGCGTGCACGAGCGGGGGAGGAGGCGGGGACCGCGATCCTGCAGGGATGGATCGCGGAACTTCCGGCTGAGCGGGTTTGGCAGGGGGGGAAGAAAGCCCTGGAGACGGAAATGGTGGTGGACTCGATCCAGGGGGAGCAGGGCTGGGAGAGATGCCCGGGCCGGGTTTTGCTGCGGGTCGACCCGGCGCCGGAGCTTTGGCCGCAGGTGGGGGACCGGATCCGGGCGGCGGGTTATCTCCGTCTCCCGGAGCCGCCGAAAAATCCCGGGGAGTTTCCCCGGCGCACCTACCTGCGTTCCCGCGGGATCGATCACCAATTCCGGGTGCGGGCCGAGGAACTGCAAATCCTGGGCCCGCAGCCGGGAGCATGGCTGGAACGGCTGGCCGGCAGGCTGCGCGGTCACATGATTCGGGCCACCTCGGCCGGGTTGGAGGACGATCCCGAGGCCGCCGGTTTGATTGCGGCGATGCTTTTCGGGTATCGGGACGGCGTGGGGGAGGATTTGCAGGAGAGTTTCCGGAAGACCGGCACCCTGCACCTGTTTGCGGTCAGCGGGCAGAATCTGGCGGTGGTGGCGGGGTTGCTTCTTTGGATCTTGGCGCTGACGGGGGCGGTTCGGTGGCGCTGGGCGTGGCTGACCCTGCCGGCGGTATTTCTCTTCTGTCTGGCCACGGGGATGGAAGCCAGCGCCCAGCGGGCCTTCGTGATGATTTCCGTGCTTTATCTCGGATGGATTTTCGGGCGTCCGGTGGATCCGGCGAACTGGCTGGGGTTGGCCCTGCTGGCCCTGCTTCTTTGGGATCCGGTGCAGGTGCTGGATCCCGGATTCCAGCTGTCCTTCCTGGTGGTCGCCGGGCTGATGGTTTTCAGCGGACGGTGGCAGGAGAGGCTGATCGCCATGGGGCGGCCGGATCCATGGATTCCACGAAGGCTGGTCGGGTCGGCCAGGCTGTGGGTGTTCCGGTTTTGGGTGTTGGTGGCGACGTTGATCGCCGCCTCGGCGGCGGCGTGGGTGGGCTCGCTGGTCCCCGGAATGCTTCTTTTTCACCAGGTGGTGCCCGTGGCTTTGCTGGCCAACCTGGTGGCGGGACCGGTTGCCGGCGTGGTCACGGTGCTGGCGGCGGCCTCCTCCGTGGCCGGAGCGGTTTCTCTGGGAGCAGCCACGGCCATTAATCTGGCCAATGCAAAGCTGGTGCATCTGCTGGCCATGGTGCTGGGATGGATGGCCTCCTGGCCGGGAGGGCAGTTTGCGGTGCCCGATCCGCGGGCGTGGACCGAGCGGGGAGACTGGATCCAGGTGGTGGCCTTGGAGGATTCCGCGCCGACCCTTGTCTCCGGAGAGGGAGGAAAGTGGCTGATCGACGCCGGCTCGAGGCGGTCCTGGGCCTACACGATGCGACCTTTCCTACACTGGCACGGGATCAACTCGCTCCGTGGTGTGGTCCTGACCGCCGGGGTTTCCGACCGGATGGGCGCCGCGGTGGAGATGGCCCGGGCCCTGCCGGTGGGTTGGTGGGCGGAGACCGGCACGGCGGTGAGGTCGCCCGCCCTGAAGGCCTGGCGTGCGGAGCTACAGCTCCAGGAGAAGGGAAGGCAGTTTTGGCGGGAGGGGACGGAGACGGCCCTGGGTCCGGACTGGAGGGTGCGCGTGCTCTGGCCGCCGGCGGAGGGCGGGGTTGGACGGAGCGAGGAGGACGGGATGGTTTTGAGGCTGGATTGCGGAAAGGCCCGCTTGCTCTGGGCGGGCTCGATCCCCGCCGGGGTGGAGCGGCGGTTGGTGCAAACTTTCGGGCCGGATCTGGAGTCAGGGGTGTTGGTGCAAATTCCCTCCAAGGATGGCGGGAGCAACCTGACGCCGGAGTGGCTTTCGGCGGTACGGCCAGGAATCCTGGTGCGCGCATCCCGCTCCTGGGAGGAGGATACATCGCTTTCCGTGGATTTTGCGGCGCAGGCAGAGTCCCTGGGCCTGAGGTTGGTGAAACTCGAGCGGGTTGGATGTGTCCGGCTTTGCCCGGATGGGGAGAGCGGGCGGTGGCGGACTCAGGCCTGGCGAGCGGGGGAAAAAGACGCCGTTCCTTGAGGAAAAATTCCGCCACGAAAATGTCACCCGGGGGCGCTTGTGGTTTTTCCGTGGAAATCTAGAGAAAGTTCATGCGGGACGTGTTGATCCTGACAAGCGGCCAGGAAGAACACCATTATGCCGCGCGAACCCTGCGGGACCGGATCGAGGACCTAGCCGGCACCGATGTCCGGGTGGAAATCCGGGAGGTGGGGGACGAGGGAACAGGCGGTTGGATTGCCCGGATTCGCGGGATGATGGGGAAGAAAAAAGGGGAAACGGAAAAGCTTCTCAAGTGGGTCCGCCGCACCGCGGATGGCACCCTCGGTCGTTCCCGCTGGCCGCAGTTCCGCCGCTCCGTCGCGCTGGCGTTGGACGAGGGGTCGCCCGAGCTGGTTGTTTTTTTTGACCCGGCCGTGGGTCTGGCGCTGCAGGAGCGGGTGGGCGACCGGAGCGAGGCGGGTTTTCAACGGATTGGCGTGGCCCTGGAGGCGGAGGATTTGCGGGCCTGGGAGAAGGTTCCGGCGGATCTGATCTGGGCGGCGGACGAGGGTCCGGCCACCGAATTGAAGCGGAGGCATCCCACGGTGGGCGAAGTCCGGCCCGGCGGCTGGCCGGTTCGGCCGGAGTTTGTGTGCAGGGAAAAGAGCGAGCCTAGAGCCCGGCAGGGCGCACCTTTCCGCGTTCTCTATCTGGTGAATTCCCGCCGCCGGAAAGCGATCCGCACGGTGGAGAAGCTTCTGGAAAACCAGGCAATCCGGGTGACGGCGGTGGTGGGACGCGAGGAGGAGCTCAAGGCGGACTTGAAAAAAGTTTTTGGAAAGGAGGAGCGGTTCGAGGTCAGGGGCTGGATCAAGGATTTGGCCGGGCTGATCCGGGAGCATGATCTGGTCATCACCAAGCCGGGGATTATCACCGTCCGGGAAATCCTCGCCAGCGGCCGGCCGGTGGTGCTGGTGGAGGGCGGCAAGAAGGCCGAGGAGAGGAAGGACATGTGCCGGCTGGTTGTCCGGCTGGGATGTGGTGCCTTGGCTGACTCTCCCGGGGAAATCGGCAAGAGGGTGGAGGCCGCCCTGGAGGGAGGAGGTGTGGGGTGCCGGGAGTGGCGGCGGCGGGCCCGCAAGGAGGCCTGGCGGTCGACCGGGGCGGCGGACCGGTTAGCGGAGACGGTGGTGCGGAGGGTGCGGTCGGCCACGGTGGCGGAACGCCTGCCGGAACTGCGGCTGCTACCCGCTCCCGTCACCGGAAAAAAGCAGCTGCTGATGGTCGACCTGCATTGCCACACCGTCTACTCCGACGGCCGGATGAGCCTGCGGGAGTTGGTGGATTTTTACGGGCGGCGGGGGTTTGACGCGATGGCCGTGACCGATCATGTCGTCGACAAGGGGAACCTGATCGGGCGCCTGGTGGATCTGACGGGATTGGTGATGACCGCCGAGGACCTGCCGGAATATTTCCGGGCCCTGCAGGAGGAGCGGAACCGGGCCTGGATCAAGTACCGGATGATCCTGTTTCCGGGCATGGAGTTCAACATGGACGGCCTGACGGCCAAGCGGTCCGCCCACCTGTTGGGTGTGGATCTGAAGGAACCGATCGATCCCGGCCTGAAACTGAAGGAGATCTGCCAGGCGGTGCGGGCGCAGGGCGGTCTGACGATTGCCGCCCATCCGCACCACATGACTTCCATGTGGGGGCGGGACACGCTGTTTCTTTGGGAGCGGCAGGAAGAGTATAAGCCTTACATCGACGCGTGGGAGATCGGGAACCGGGACGATTTGTTCAATCCGGTGGGGCTCAAGCGGTTGCCCTTCATTGCGGGGAGTGATTTCCACAAGCCGAAGCACCTCACCAGTTGGAAGACGCTGCTCTTTTGTGAAAAGGATCCGGAGGCGATCAAGGCCTGCATTCGGGAAAACAAGGACGTGTCGATCACGCTCTATCGGGATCACCGGTTCGGAAAGGCAAGCCTGGTATCGGGGGACCAGCGAAACGCGGAGGAATTCCAGAAGCCGAAGGTATCCGTGGGCGAAGGAACGTTAGGCGGGTAGGAAGGCCCGAAGGCCCCCGGCCTTTGCGATTCCGGGGGAATGGACCCGGGGAGACGCTCCCCACGTGCAGATGTGGTCCGAAAACGGGTGTTCGTAAAAATCCGGGGCCGATGGACCCCTCTGCTTGTTTTCCGGCCTCCTATCCCGGGAACTTTGGTAACGGAAATGTAACACACGCCATGTTCGGGTAGGGATAAGATACCTCGATGCGAAAGTTGCTAGCCTTCTTTGGTGGTAGAAAATACCGGGACCCGCAGGGGCCCGGTGTTTCCCGTGGCCGTCTCTTCGAAATCCGGGCAGTGCTCCTGATGGTCCTACTCATCCTGGCAGGCGCAGGCGTGTGGTGGGGTTTCTGGAAAATGGAAAAGCAGGTCTATTTGGGCAGGGTTAACCCCGAGCGGATCTCCACATCCGCCGGAACGCCTTCCCGGCCTTGAATCCTCTCTCGAACAAGGGCGTTTCCGCCTATCCCCGGGTGGTCATGGAAAGCCTCCTGCTCAAGGCAGAATGGTGGAGGGAGCGAAACGTTCAGGAGATGCCCCTGATGGGGGAGGAACGGTTGCGAAAAGAGGGGGAAAACAGGGCTTTGTCCTGGATGATTGAAAATCTTCAAAAAGAACTGCGCAGGTGAGCAGGACGTCCCTTCTCGGGAGAAAAGCGGAGGATCAACCTCAAAAGCGGTAAAGAAAGTAGGCCTGGACGGATTGGGTGGCGGTGCCGTTTTCGGCCTGGATGAACTGGAAGAAGGACCCCCCGGTGAAGTCCTGAGCCCCGGTGCCGGTGTACTTGTAAGTGATCCCTGCTTGCATGTTTTCCGTGAAAGGGAAATCAAGTCCGAACTGTCCGGCGTAGGCAAAGGCAAGGGCGGTGCTGATCCCGTCCGAGGTTTCCATGCTGACTCCCTGCACGGAGGTGGTCTGGACGGCGGTGACCATGCCGCCGACGCCGAACCCGGCGGAAATGGTAAAGCGGGGATCAATCGGAATGGTGAAGAGAAAATTGGCCAGCATGGGAATCTGGTAGTAATCGCCCTGGAGGTTGACCTGTTGTCCGCCCTGGACGGTCTGGCTCCCGATGGTGAAATTCCCGTTGGGTTGGAGGTAGTTCAGGCTGTTGACCATAAAACCCGGGGCGAACTCCAGGGCAAACCAGTCGGTGATGCGTGCGCCAACGGCCAGGTCCATCCGAAAACCTGGGTCGTAGGAGAGGAAACCGCTGCTGGAGGAGACGGTCGTGCCGCTAGTGCCTCCGGAGAACTGGTTGATGTCGGTGTCTCGGATGAGGGAAATCCCCACAGCCGGACTGACATACCAGTCCAGGGCGGCGGTTTGCTTGGACTCTTCCTGCATCCAGGGCGGAACGTAATTTTCCTCCCCGGCGGGAGACTGGGCGAGAAGATGGGAAGTTCCCCCAACCAACGCAAGAGCAAGGACTCCGGTCAGCTTCACCCCTTGGTGATGTCGGGCCGGAGCCAGGCAGGCGAGCAGGGAAGGGAGGGGCTTGGGGCAATGTGCCAGCAGTTTTGGAAAAAGTGACAAAATCAATTGTCACGAAAACGTTGCTGGAAACTTTGGAAAACGGGATCACGTTGACCCCATGAACAACTCCCCCGCACTCTCCATCTGCTACCTCGACCCGGCCGTGGAAGACGCGCTCTACCCGCCCGGGGAAACCGCCGCCGCAGTTCCGCCGATCGATGCCATGGCTGACGACCTGGCCGCGGAATGGATCGAGGGTGAGTCGCGGCCGACCTGGCTCGACTGTCTCTAATCCTTCTGCTGGAACGGGAGAAGGGACAGGGCCCGGGATCCCGGTCGGTTTGGTTTTGGCGGGGCTCCCAAGCCCCGGGGATCAGGAACGTCAGCTCTTGGCCCGGGTTTTGAGGAGGCGCTCGATTTGCTCGAGATACCTGGCGATGCTTTCCCGGGGCTTGATCTCCTGGGCCCGCTTGAGCAGGGGAAC
>DFCD01000038.1:0-6376 GCA_002366885.1 Verrucomicrobia bacterium UBA3063 | reverse complement strand
TGGTTGTTTTTGGCGTAATACTGGCCGAGCAGGAGTAGGGCATCCCCGTCGAGGGGATCCTCCTGGAGAATTTGCTCGAGGACAGCGGCCGCCTCCTTGGATTTTCCCTCTGCGGAAGCGATTTTCGCCTCCAGTTTCAGCATTTTTCTGCGCCGATCCGGCTCGACGTTTTCCCCGGCGTAGGTTTTCAACCTGGCGAGGAGCAGGGCGGCCTCGGCGGGAGCTCCGCGGGCATTGAGCACCTCGGCGGCGCGGAGCGGGCGGTCGATTTTCTGGTCGGGCTTGAGATCCAGGGCGCGCAGATAGGTTTCCACGGCCAACGGATAGTTGGCGTCCTGCAAGTAGATGTCCGCGAGGGACATCAGGGTCTCCGGGGTGGATTTCCCCAGCCGGTCGATCATTTCGTAGCAGGTGGCGGCGGCGGTGGTCTCCTTGAGACCGAGATGGGCGCTGGCGAGCAGGAGCCAGAACTCGGGTTTGTCGGGTTGGCGTTCCATCAGGTCGTTCATGAGGGAGACGGCCTCGGCGTATTTGTTCTGGCGGAAGATGCAGCGGGCCAGGCCCAGTTTCCATTCCGGCGTGGTGGGTTGGAGAAGCAGGGCGTTGCGGAAGGCGCCCTCGGCGGCGACAAAGTTTTCCTTGGCAACGTAGGCGGTGCCGAGGAGGCCGAAGGTGTTGCCGTCCCCCCCGCCCAGTTCGATCGCGCGGGTGAGGGTTTTGATGGCCGCATCGGTGCGGCCCTGCTGGAGCTGGATCAGACCCAGGTTTTTGTAGGCACGCAAATAGGTGGGGAATTTCCGGGTGGCGCTTTCCAGGTATTTTGCCGCCTCGTTCGGCCGGTTGAGCTGGTAGGCGATCGATCCCAGGGTGAAGTCAAAGACCGCGCTGGAATCCGCGGTGGTTTTGGCCTTGAGCTCGAAGTAGGCCCTGACCACATCGGTGGCGGCCAGGTCGGCAATCTTGGTGAAGGCCTCCTTTTCGGTGGCGGGAAGTTTCGGCTCCAAGTCGCTGTGGATGTTGAAATTTTCCAAGGCACGTTTCCGGAAATCCTGGTCGGCAAAGATTTCCATGACGGCGGCGCGGGTGGCTCCGGGGGAACCCGGCGCGGGTTTGGGATCGGCGGCGGAAGGATCCTGTGCGGAAAGGGCCCATGGCCAGACGGCAACGATCCAAAAGGCGGAGCGAAAAAAAATGAGCCGCCAGCTCATGAGGATGCCTTGGGGTCGAAGCGGATGGGGGCGCGCATCTTGAAGGAAACCTTTCTTCCTTCCTTGACACCAGGTTCAAATTTCCATTTCCGGACGGCATCCAGCGCGGGCTTCTCGAAGGCGGGGTCGGTGCTTTTTTCCACCTTGGCGTTGGCGACGCGGCCGTCGGCTCCCACGACAAAAATAATACTGACAACGCCCTCGATTTTGCGGGAACGCAGGGATGCCGGGTAAACGGGCGCGGGTTGATAGACCGCGCGGGGTTTTTGGTCGAGATCGGCCATGGAGAAAGCCTGCTCCATGTCGGCTCCGGGGCCGCCTCCTCCACCCCGTCCGCCGATGCGGCCGGATTGAAAACCGCCGCCACCGCCGAACATGCCCCCCCCACCACCCGGGGCGAGGGCCGATTCGAGATCGCTCAGGCTCATCGGCGCGAGGGCCGGGGCATCGTCCATCTGGGGTGCGGCGATGGCGACATTTTCCATGATGGGTGCGGGGGGCGGGGGTTCCTTTTGCTCTTCCACCTCCTGCTCGACCTTCTGCTCCTCCTCCGGTTTCTTGAGGTTGGAGATGTCGAGTTCCTGCTCAGGCTCCGGCTTGGGTTTTTTTTTGAATTCCGAGACGGGAAAAAGAATGCCTCCAACCACCACCACGAGGAACAGGGTGAACAGGACAACCGCGGCGATGCTGATCGGGAAAAGATTAGGGTCCTTGCGGGGGCGAAACTGGCCGGCCCGGTTTGCGGATGGCGCGGGAGGCGGAGTCTGCAGCAGGCTCACAGGGACCTGGCCTTTGTGGAGATGCCGATCTTGGTGACGCCGAGTTTGCGGATCTCATCGAGCACCAGGACGACCTTGTCAAAGTTCGCCCGGGAGTCCGCGTTGAGGGTGAATTTTGGATCGGGATTGGAGGCCTTGATGGAGGAAAGGCGCAGCGGAAGTTGGCTCATCGTCACTTTTTCTTGTCCGAGGTAGACATCGCCGTTCTCGGCCACGGAGACGGTGGTGATGCTGTCGTCCTTCTCAGCCGACTGGGAGGTGCTGGAACCCGGGAGCATCACGGAGACGCCCTCATTTTTTACCATGGATAGGGAGACCATCACAAAAGTCGCCAGAAGGAAGAACATGATATCGATCAGTGGGATGATTTCGATTCGTGCCTTCTTCCTCCCCCCCCGGGTGACGCCGCCTCCTCCTCCGGCCATGGCTTATTTTCCTCCCGCAACCGGTCCGGGGGGTTTGGGGGTCTTGGGTTTCCAAAAGCCCAATAAAGAGGGGAAAGAAGACTTTTGTTTGGATGGGCCGGCCGCCGAAGGTGGCGGGTTGGGGGAAGCGGGGGTGGGCCGGGCTTTGCCCACGGCGGGCACCGAGGGCAAGGAACCAGGGAGCGGGGGAAGCGGGTGGGAAGCGGGGACGGCAGTCGCCGGTGGCGCGGCCAAGGCCGGGGATTTTGGAAGTGGGTCCACGATGGGGGATGCAGGGGGTATGGGAAGGATCGGGGCAGGGGGGGCACCGGCGGTTCCATGGCCCTGGAAGGTTTTCTGGGCAAGAAGCAGAAGATCGAGGCGCCGGCCCGCATCGTCCACCTCGTGCTGGACGGTCTCCACCTTGGCGTTGAGGTAATTGTTGGGAAACAGGCAGGTGATGGCAATGAGCAGACCAAAGGCGGTGGCGATGAGACCCTCGGCGATACCTCCGGTGATTGCGGCGGGCGCGCCCAACTCATCCCCGCCCATCATGCTGAAGGTGTTCATCATGCCGGTAACCGTTCCGAGCAGCCCGAGCAGCGGGGCGGCGGTGATGATGGTGTCCAGGATGGGCAGGCCCCGGGTAAAGCGCTTGATTTCCTGGGCCGAGGCTTTGCTGATGGCCTGGGCGATGGAAAGTTCAGCGTGGGCCAGGGCAAATCCGAGCACGCGGGCCACGTAGTCTGTGGAGGTTTCCGCAACGCGGATGGCCCCGTTCCGGTCGCCGCGTTCCACCAGGGTGAAGATTTCCTCCACCTGTTTTTCGTTGCGGCGGCGGTTCTCCGTGAAAATGAAGAGGGTTCGCTCCAGGGAGACGATCACGGCGGCAACGGCCACGAAAAGAAGCGGCCACATGATTGGTCCGCCGTGGATGAAGGTTCGGACAATCGAATTTTTGTTGGTCAGGTTCCGCAGGGCTTGGCCCATCGTGAAGTCGGAGGGAATGACCCCTTCTCCCTTGGAGACAAGGGAGGCAAAAGCGGCGCCGAATATCTGGGCGTGTTCCGCCCCTTTCACCACCGTTTCCTTGGAGCCTTTGGCCTCGGTGGCAAAGCCGGCAACACTGCCGTCCGGATTGGAAAACAGCACCATCGGTCCGATCTGGGCGAACCTCCCCTCGACCAGCCCTCCCTTCGAGTCCAACGCAGCACCCGCGTAGGTGGTGCCGCCCATCAGGTCTTCCAGACGGGAGAGGGCGGCCTCCACCACCGCAAAGGAATGTTGGTATTTTTCCTCCTTTCCGGCGGTGGTGTTTTCCAGGGCGGCCTTGGCTAGATCCAGTTTTTCCCGGTGGTTTTTCCGCTCGGAAATGTGCAGGCCCTTTTCCCCGAAGTTGCGGGAAAATTCGTTGAGGAGGTTGAGCATGTAGGTGTTCTCATCCTCCCGCTGCTTGATCTCTGCCTTGAGTGCCGACTGGTCCAGGTTGCGCATGTCCCTGGTCCGTTGGGCCGTTTCCAGCTGCTTGCGGGCCAGGGCGAGATCATCCTCCGCCTTGGAAAGAGCCTGGCTGAGGGGGACTTTCTCGGAGCCGATTTTTTCCCTGGTGGCGGCAAGTTCCCGTAGTGCGGCATCCAAATCGGCCCGGGCCCGGGAGGAGGCGGAGGCGAGCACGTCGCCGGATTTTGGTTTTTCCCCGGAAGGGCCGGAGGACGGGACTGTCGCCATCGGGGCGGGGGCAGTCCCGGGGGTGGAGGGCGTGACCGGTTCTGCCCGCAGCACGCGTGGAGGAACGCCGGCATCCTTGGTTTCCTGACCTTGGCAGAAGCAAGGAACGGTCAGCAGAGTCATCCCGAGGATCCAGGGCAACCAGCCTGCTTTTGGGGTGGCGGACTCGGCCATGGCTGAAGAGATGGCGATCTGCCGGGTTGAAGGAAAACTCGGGATCATTGGATTTTTACCGGAAGATTGATGAAGGCGGCCGTCTTTTCCTTGCCCTCGAGCATATGGACAGCCATGAGAATCTGTTTGCCTTGGGCGTTCTCGGGCGACCACACCCAGCCTTCTGGACCGGGGTGGCCGACTCCTGCCAAGGTTCCCTCCGAGTTGGTGTAGTAGGCCTGCGCGAGACCTAGGTAGACGGTGGTCACCTCCGCACGCGTGCCATCCGCAAAAGTGCGCAACTCCTTCACGCTGGTGATGGTGGAGTTGAAGGCGTTGCCCTGATCCACCAAGCCGAGCACGTTCTGCAGTCGCTCGGCAAGCGAGGCGGTGGACTTTTCCGAGTCCTCCGGAAAGCGGGCGAGGATCGGCTTGAGTTTCTCCCTGAGCGGATCGGGAAACATCTTGAGAAGGGGGCGAAGCTGTTTTTCCAAAACAACGATCCGGGCTTTCACCTTTTCGGCGGTGGCTTTGAGCTTTTCATTTTCGGCGGAAAGCTCATCCCTTTTTTTCTGAGCTTCCGCCACGGCCAATTCGATCTCCCCGAGCTTTTCCCTGACCGAAGCCGTCTCCGCCTCGGCCAGTCGCACCCGATCGCCGAGAATTTCGCGCCCGGAAGACCATTCCGACTTTTCCTTGGAAATGAGCTGCTTGGTTTCCACCCATTTTGCGATGGTTTCCCGGGTGGATTCGATCATCGGGGCCGTCTCGCTGGTCACGCGGATCGCCGGCGCGGCCACAGGGGCTGAGAGCGCGGTCGGCGCTACAGGCGGGGTCTGGGCCTGGAGGCCGGAAGCCAGGAGGAGAAAAAGGCAGGGGGCCAAGCCCGCCCCGAAGAGAGAAGATGGTTGCTCCCCCCGCATGCGGCGTAGGGATGACTGAAGAGGCGGTCGGGGTTTGAAGATGAGGGGAATAAAATTTAAAAGGCCCAAACCTGAAATCCTCCCCAGTTTCCATCTGCCATCTTTCATCCTTGAATCAGGCATTTGGACTGAAAATCGGCTCATGGAACAATCATCATACTCCTTCTCTCCGAGCCTTTGAATGTGACAAAATTGTGACATTAAGGCGCAGCGTGTGACCCGTAACTCTCCACCTGCAAGGAAAGATGGACGGGGATTGTGGATGGAAACACCAGCGCCCATTTAGAAGCTCCATTTCAGCCCGGTGGAAACGATTTGTTGGGCCATGAAATTATTCGACGAGCTGGATCCCCCATAATCGCTTTGACCGGCAGGGGCCGTACCAGTGTTCCAAGTGGTTTGATTCCCGTAAGAAAATTGCACATCCATGTAAGCCATGAACTTGTATTCCAGGTATAAACTCAGGTTTTCATAAATCCGGCGCTCCAGCCCTACGATGGCTTGCAAGGCGAGGCAAACATTGTTGGCGTTCACCACCGCGGTTTCATACGAGGACCCCGTGGTTGGATCGTTGGCTTTGATTTTGTGGTTGTAGGAGTAAAGCGTAGCCGCCCCCACGCCTCCCCCGAAGTAGGGGGTCACCGGAAGATCTTCGAATTTCACCAGGCCGTTTAACATCACGGAGTAGGCGGAGAGATTGTAAGTTTCCGTACCCACCCCGGTCGTTCCGTTCTGGAGTGGAATTTTTTCGTAGGAACCGAGGTAACCGAACTCCAGTTCCATCGCCGTCCGCATCGGCGTGGGGCCGCCGAAGGCCAACTGAACATCGCGGACCGCAAAGTCGTAGCCCACTTTGCCGGCGGCGTAGAAGCCGAGATTCCCGCTGTCTGTTTGATTCAGGGGTGGAGTCCCTACGATGGTGGCGGTGCCTCCGCTGATGAACTGCTGGACCATGGCGCCCGCCCCGCCGGCCACATACCAGTGGCCGTCCCGGGGCCCCTTCGGGCCTTCCGCGGCTTGATTTTGGTTCGGCGTGATGACCTTGGGTTGGTTGGCGACTTCAGGAAGGGGGGCGTCGGTCAGATTGGAGCCTTCGATGGAGGTGTTGGCAACGGGTGTTGGGCTGTTGGTGACGGGACTGGTGGCGGTCGGAGCAGATGTGTTTTGAGTCGAGTTTGAAG
>DFCD01000046.1:13716-15057 GCA_002366885.1 Verrucomicrobia bacterium UBA3063 | reverse complement strand
CCTTGAGGGCGGGGGTTTTGACATCTTTCCGGGGGGAAGCGGATCCACCGGCGCTGGCTTCGGAACCGGGTTGGCCGGATTCCTCGCCTCCGGCGGCGGTGGTCTCGGCTCCTTCCTCGAAATTCGGGTCGAGTTCTTTGAGGACTTCCTGGCGGGCGCGTTCGATGTCGACCTCAAGAGACTTGAGAACACGGGCGGCCACGCCGTCGCCCTCCCGCAGGAGGCCGAGGAGGATGTGTTCCGTGCCGACGTAGGAGTGGTGGAGTGCCTTGGCCTCCTTGGAGGCAAGGGCGAGGACCTTTTTCACCCGCGGGGTGTAGGGGATGTTGCCGGTGACCTTGGTGTCGGGGCCAGTGCCAACCTGTTTTTCCACCTCCATGCGGACCGTCTCCAGATCAAGGCCCATTTTCTGGAGAACATTGACGGCAACCCCCTGTCCTAACTTAATGAGGCCCAATAAGATATGCTCGGTGCCAACGTAGTTGTGGTTAAAGCGATCGGCCTCCTTTCGGGCCAGCGCGAGGACCTGCTGGGCGCGAGGAGTGAAATTATTCATTGGGCTATTTTAGTCCAAGCCGATCACAGGTGCAATTTGCGCATGGCGGGTTCCGCAACGCCTTTGAGTTTCTCGCGAAGAAGATCGGCCCGGAAAGCGTCCCGTTCCTCGGCCCCGAGTTTCTTCTGGGAGGCCTGTTGGAGATGGGCGGGTTGGGTGGAGATGAGAAGCCCGTCGACTTTGGGTTTCAGGGAGGAGGAAAGCAGCCCGAGATCGGCCGCAAGGCGCAGCAGGCTGAGGAGATTGAGGGCCTCCTTGGAAGAGATGGAATAGGCGTGCAGCAGGATTCCGTAAGAACGGCCGACCTGGTCGGCGAGCATGCGACCCTTTTCCTGAACCAGTTTCTGCCGTGCGTTGCTTTCCAGGTCGATCAGTTGGCGGACGACCTTGGTGAGGCGTTCGAGGATCTGTTTTTCCGACTCTCCCAGCGTTGTCTGGTTGGAGATCTGGAAAAGGTTTCCCAAGGCTTCCGTTCCCTCCCCGTAAAGGCCGCGGACGGCCAGACCAAGCTGGTTGACGGACTTGATGACCTGGTTGATCTGTTCGCCCAGAACGAGTCCCGGAAGATGAAGCATGGCGGAGGCGCGCATGCCTGTGCCGACATTGGTGGGGCAGGCGGTGAGGTATCCAAGGGAAGGGGAGAAGGAAAACTCGAGCTTGTCCTCCAGGGCGGAGTCCAGCCGGTCGGCGGCGTCCCAGGCTTCCTGAAGATGAAAACCGGAGCGGAGGGCCTGAAGACGGAGGTGGTCCTCCTCATTGATCATCACGGAAAGGGATTCGTCCCC
>DFCD01000046.1:9054-13634 GCA_002366885.1 Verrucomicrobia bacterium UBA3063 | reverse complement strand
TGCTTGTCGAGCGGGGTGAGTGCCTCCATGGCAACGGCCAGCTTGGCGGGACGCATCACGGCAAGATCCGCCACGGCCGGCTGGATGGATTCCTGGAGCTTGAGCCGGTCGGCTTTTTTTAGCCATCCGGGAAACGGGTAGTCTTTGACGTTCCGCGCAAGGCGAACCCGGCTGGTGATGACGATGCCGGAGTCGGCATCCGAAGAAGAGGCGGACGATGCGTGGCCGTTTTCCGCTTTCACAGCCGGTAATCTAAGGCTGGACCGGAGGATTGGCAACCGGGGGAGCGTCGCGTCGCGAAATACTTTTCCGGAACCCGCCCGCCACCTTGTGAAATGGCGCCGGTTCTTTTAGGATCTGTGGATGGCGGCCCACCGGACCACGGAGTATGCGGTCTGCGCGCTGGTCGTGCTGGCCCTGGAAAAAGACGGGGGAAAGATTCAGCAGGCCGCTGCCTTGGCGCGTTCTTCGGGAACGCCCCCCAAGTTCATGGAGCAGGTTCTCCGGCTTCTGGGGAAAGGCGGTTTTGTGGTCAGTCGCCGCGGAGCAGGCGGGGGTTATGAACTCGCCCGGGCCCCGGAAAGGATCCGCTTGGGGGAAGTGGTTTCCTGGATGGAGGGTGGCACGGAGCGGGCGATCGGGGATGGTGTGCCCTCGCGGGAATGGAAAATCCTCCGCGATAAGGCGGAGACGGCGCGGCGCGCGGTGCTCGAGAAGGAAACCTTGCTGGATTTGGCGGAGAAAGTGCAGCAGCGGATGGCCGTCCGGGGGCGGGGTTCGGAATATCAAATTTAGACGAAGGGTGGTGGCTTGCCCGGCTTGCCGGCTTTCGGGATACTATCCTTATGTCGCGCAACTTTTCCTCCGGTGAATGGCAGGGGAGCGAAGGCCCCCTCTTCACTCTCGGCAGTCTGCGCGTCGATCTCACCCTGGTGTTGATTTTTCTGCATACCCTCGCCATGGCGACCGCGGCCATCCTGACCGCCTTCGGAAGGGAAGAGTGGGTCAATCTGGCCGCGTTCGCTGTCGGGGATCTGAAATCCGGACAGATCTGGACGCTGGTCACTTATCCCTTCGTCCACGATATCCGGATGGAGGGGCTTTGGTTCGCCCTAGAGATGCTTGTTTTTTTATGGTGCGGTCGGGAGGTGGAGTCGGTGATGGGCCGTCGGCCCTACGCTCTCCTTTGGGTGGCGCTTTCCGTGGTTCCCGCCTTGATTCTTGCGGTCACCGGATCGTTCCTCGGTTCCCGGGCGTTGGCTGGATCGGGCTGTTTGACCTTTGCCGTTTTTATCGCCTTTTGCACATTGCATCCCGATGCCCAGTTTTTTTTCGCCGGTCTGCGTGCCCGCTGGGTGGGTTGGATTTTTCTGGCAATCTATACTTTGGCGGATGCGGCGATCCGGGATTGGCCGGGCCTTGCCCAGCGTTGGCTCTGTGCCCTGATCGCGGTGGCCTGGATCCGTCGCGGCACTCTGGATTGGCCGTCGCTTCCCCCGATGGCGAACCGGAAAAAAGCGGCCAAATCCAAGGCGGGTGCCAAAAAAAACCCTTCCGGCCCGTCCCCAGAAAAGGTGGATGCGATTCTCGATAAAATTTCCAGGGAGGGGATCGACTCGCTGACGGCTGCCGAGAAAAAACAGCTGGAGGAAGCCAGGGCCAAGCTTTTGCAAAAAGATCGGCAAAAAGGGTAGGGGCGGTAGCCTTCGTCGATGGCGGCGGCAATCCAGAAGAACCGCCCGGAAGGGGGCGTGTGGGGCGCGTGGGTCCCCAAGGAACGGGGCACCCTGTGTTTTGTGATCCGCGGGGGGCAGATCCTTCTCATTGAGAAAAAGAGGGGACTGGGCGCCGGCAAGGTAAACGGGCCAGGTGGAAGAATCGAATCAGGGGAGACCCCGGAGGAGGCTGCTGTCCGGGAAACGCGCGAGGAGGTCGGCATTACCCCGGTGGGGGTGGAGTGGGCCGGGGAACTGAACTTCCGGTTCCGGGACGGTTACTCTTTGCGGTGTTCGGTGTTTCGGGCTGTGGAATTCCACGGGGAACTGACGGAAACGGCGGAGGCCAAGCCCTTCTGGCATCCCGTGGATGACATTCCCTATGCGCGAATGTGGGCGGACGATGAGCACTGGATGCCGAGGCTGCTGGCGGGCGAGAGGTTCCGCGGCTGGTTTGAGTTCGACGGGGACCGAATGGAATGGTTCCGGATGGAGGGGGCATGAGCCGGAAAATTCTGGTCACCGGCGCGGCCGGATTCATCGGGTATCATCTGGGGGAGCGTCTGCTGAAACAGGGCGATCAGGTGGTCGGTCTCGACAACCTGAACGACTATTATGATCCGAAACTCAAGGAGGCGCGGCTCAGTCTCCTGAAAAAGAACAAGGCCTTCCGCTTTGTCCGCGCCGATCTGGGAGACCGGACGGGGGTGGAGAAACTCTGGAAGGAGATCCGCCCCGATGTGGTCGTGCATTTAGCCGCGCAGGCGGGCGTGCGCTACAGCCTGACCCACCCGCATGCCTATTCGCGCAGCAATCTGGAGGGGATGATGGACGTTCTTGAGGCCTGCCGTGCGGAGAAGACGGGACATCTGATCTTTGCCAGCTCGAGTTCCGTGTACGGACTCAACCAGAAGATGCCGTTTTCCGAGGGGGACAACGTGGATCATCCCGTCTCGCTCTATGCGGCCACCAAAAAGGCCAACGAGCTGATGGCCCACTGTTACGCGCATCTTTATGGGTTGCCCTGCACGGGGCTGCGGTTTTTCACGGTGTACGGACCGTGGGGTCGGCCCGACATGGCGTACTACAAGTTCACTCAGTCGATTCTGGCCGGCAAGGCGATCGAGCTTTATGGAGAGGGAAAACTGCAGCGGGACTTCACCTACGTGGACGACATTGTGGAGGGGTTGGCTCGGCTGACGGAAAAGCCCCCCCGGGGAAATCCGCAATGGGATGGAGCCCGGCCGGATCCGGCGACGAGTCCGGCCCCGTATCGGATCTACAACATTGGCAACAACCGTCCGGTCGAGGTGATCCGGCTGGTGAGAGCGATCGAGGCGGCGACAGGCAAGCAGGCGAAGGTTGTCTCCCGGCCGGTTCCGCCCGGGGATGTGATGGCCACCGCTGCGGATGTGGGGGATCTGGAAAAGGCGGTGGGTTTCCGTCCCGGCACCCCGCTTGATGAGGGGGTGAGGAAATTCGTGGAATGGTATCGGGGGTACGCGGGTTGAGGCCCTATCAGGGCGCTTTGCAGGAAATGGCCGCGACCACGGCCCCGCCGGATGGCAGCTATAAGGCCAACGCCTCGTCGACCAGCATCACGGGGATGCCGTCGCGGATGAGATAAGCGCGCTTGCCATCTTGCCGAACCAGAACGGCCTCAAAGTCATCCGCCAGCCTGGAATCCCGGATATTTTTTAGGATGCCTTGGCGGGCCTGTTGCCGCAGTCGTCGGACCATTTCGTCATCCGCCATCCGGAGAGGCTGGAGCGATTCCGGGCAGCGGAGGATGGCCAGCAAGCCGGGATCGACCGCGCTGGCGGTGCTCATCGGGTCAAGCCGGAGGAAAGTTCGACGGTTATTTGTTTTTCTTGAGAAGCGGGAGGCCGGTGCGGTCGTTTTCCGTGACCGCATAGCCCTCGGGAAGGCTTTCCATGGCGCCGGCGCCGGCTTCGGAGGCAAAATAGTAAAGTGTGACGGTCTGACCGCCCCGGAGGGTCTGCTGGCGGCTGTGAAGGTAGTAGGTTCGTCCGTTTTTCTTGCTGACGGTGCTGAATGCCATATGAGGTGATCTCCTTTGGTTGGTTTTGGCCCGGGGGGCTTTTGAGAACTCTGGGGCGACTTGGGCTTTTGAAAATCCTTAATTTGCAGTTCCTCACAACCTCCGCTCCGGGGATGGTAGTCTTCGGTCCCCCCGCCGGAGCTTTTCCGAAAGCTTGCGTCCCAGGAGGGGGGGAGCACTATGGGGAGGTGATCACGAGGCGCAGGTTTTTGGGCCTGATTCCGGCTTGGGGAGTCGCCAGGGGATTGGCCTCCGGATCAGAAAAAGTTCCCACCCGCGCTTTTGGCCGCCATGCCGAGCAGGTGAGTGTCGTGGGGTTCGGCGGACACACCCTGGCCCTGTCCAAAGACATTCCCGAAGCCACCAAAATCGCCCATGAGGCCGTGGATCGGGGCATCACCTTCTTTGACAATGCCTGGGATTATCACGGGGGCCGTGCGGAGGAGTGGATGGGCCAGGCCCTCGAAGGGATCCGGGAAAAGGTTTTTTTGATGTCCAAGTGTTGCACCCACCAAAAACCCCTACCGGAGGGGGGCAAGGAAGGCGCGATGAAGATGTTGGAGGATTCCCTGCGCCGCCTAAAAACCGACCACCTTGACCTGTGGATGCTCCATGAGATGAAAACGGAGGCGGAAGTGAAAAAATTTTACGGTCCCGGCGGTGCCGCGGAGGCTTTCGACCTCGCCAAAAAGCAGGGCAAGGTCCGCTATCTGGGGTTCACGGGTCACGATGATCCCGGCGTTCACCTCAAGATGATCGAGGGGGGATATCCTTTCGATGCCTCGCTGCAACCTGTCTCGGCC
>DFCD01000046.1:2790-8999 GCA_002366885.1 Verrucomicrobia bacterium UBA3063 | reverse complement strand
GGTTTCGGCGGGAGCAAGCGTTCCAGCGAAAAAGGGCTGATGACCGCAGAAAAAGTGGTTCGCTACTCCCTGAGCTACCCGGAGGTCTGCACGCACCTGATCGGAGTCGACCAGATATCCTACGTGGGCGAGGCGGCTGTTGCCGCGACCAGGACCCCGATGACTGCCGAGGAGAGAAAGGCCTTTGTCGTCTGGTGTGATCAAAGGGGCGGCGCTTCCTACGCCATGCATTGTCAGCCGGGGCACCGCGATGGCGGTTGCTGCGGCAGCTCGACGGCCTGATTTTCCGGTTTGAAGTTCGCCCTTCTGGTTTTCGGATATGCCATCTCGATGGCTGGGTCGAATCTCCTTTTCAAGGTGGCATCCGAAAAGGCCGGGACGCAGTGGTGGCTCTGGTTTCTGGCTGGCAACCTGGTCGGATTTGGCTGCCCTGTTTTGATCACCTACGCCTTACGGGAACAAAGTCCGCACCTGGTCTACGCCTTCACGCTTGGTGCGGGGTTTGTCCTGGTGCAGGTGGCCGGTTGGTTTTTTTTTCATGCCCCGATCACCGCCGTGCAGGCGGGAGGCTTGATTTTGACCGCAGTCGGATTGGTGATGCTGCAACTAGGGAAGGCCTAAAGAGATCCGACGGCGAGGGCGACGGAGGCAAGCAGCAGGGCGGCTCCGGCCAGACGAACGGCCAACACTCTTTTGTCGTGGTAGGTGGAACCACCGCCAAGGGAGCCTTCCAGCAAAATAGCCCATAATCCGCGCGTGGCGTAGACAACGTTGGTGGCGGTGGCGTGGCCAAAGAAGCCGATGACAAACACCACCAGCGAAGTCTGAAAGCCGATGACCACGGACCCGCCCAGGGCCCCGGCGCGGGCCGGGCCGGGAAGAAGCGAAACGGCCTTTTGTCTGCCCAGAAGTGCGGGCGCAAAGAGCAGGGGAGACAAAGCCACCAGCGTGGCGAACATCAGCGGTTGGAACCAACCCACCCCAAGCATTTTGGCGAAACGCTGGACGGTGACATCGGTCAGCCCGAAAAAGAAGGCCGCGAGGAGAGACCATGTCACGGTGGCGCGGTCGACGGCGGCACCTTTTTTCTCCGCATGGAGGATGCCCGGTGAAAGGGAGAGCAGGGCAACAGCGAGGGAAGAGAGTGTGGCTCCGGCCATTAGGCCCGCACCAACCGGCTCGCCGAGCAGGGTCACGGTGAGGAGAGCAACGAAGATTGTCTTCATCCCCAGCACGGGGGTGGCCAGGGACAGGTCGCCCTTGGCCAAGGCCCGGATCGCGCAGGCACGGCCCAAAAAGAGGCTGACGCCTGCCCAAAAAGCTCCGAGGAATCCCTGGGAATGGGGCGTGCCAGGAAAGAGCAGCACCAGCGGCGCCGACCATCCCGCCATGGCCAGATTGGAGATGGCAGTGATGAGACCGGGCGTGGCGCCGCGCCGCAGTCCTAGCTTCAGGCCCCAGGATCCCAGGGCGTAGAAAAAAGAGGCGATCAGGGGAAGGGCGAGAGGCATGGTGGGAAAGGGGGTTCAGTATGGCTTGGCGGGGGGAATCGTGCTAGCCGTACCCACGGCTTGCCGCTGAGACCTAGGACCGATAGGAAAGAGGGATGCTCCGCGAGTTTATTCCCGTGCTTTTTTCCCTCGGGATGGCTTTGGCTGTGGCCCTTGGTGGCGTGGGATTGGCTGTCCTGATCGGAAAAGTCGGCCGGGGCAACAAGGCCAAGGACATGGCCTACGAATGTGGCAAGGATCCGATTGGTTCGGGCTCCGCGCGGTTTTCGGTAAAATTTTATCTGGTGGCGATGATTTTCATCCTTTTCGACATCGAGGTGATTTTTATGTACCCGTGGGCGGTCAGCCTGGTGGGGTTGCAGGAAAGCGGCCTCGGTTGGCGCACTTTCGGTCTGATGCTGGCTTTTGTTCTCCTGGTCGAGGTAGGGCACCTTTATGCGTACCGGAAAGGTGTCTTTTCGTGGAACAAGCGGGGGTGATTTTTGCTTCGGGCGACCTAGCGGGTCGAACCGAGGATCGCCGGATGAAAACCGTGCGGCAGGTTTTTTCCCTGGGCGAGGATTTTATGGGTGTGACCGAAGAACGAGGGATGGGTGAGATGCCGAAAGTTGCGGATCCAGGGTTCGGGGGGAGCGGGCGGTTGTTGCAGAAGGGGCGCGGCTAGGGCGGTCAGACCCCTCGCGAAATCCGTAAGACCGTGGTTTTGTAGTCCCTCCCGGCTGCCCAGTTCCTCCAACTCTCCGAAATTCACATGGCAAGTCAGGTCCTGCTCGCCCGGATCCGCAAGGGGGTCGGACTGCTGGCGGTGTTCCCGAAAGGCCATCAGGGTGCCGGCGGGTCGGGGAACGTCGAAAATTCCGGTGGCGGTAAATCCGTAGTCCATGGTCAGGATGAGCCCGTGGGAGAGGCTTTGTGCGACGGCACGCATCCATTCCGCCGTCCCGGTGCGGATTTCCACGACGTGGTCCTCGGCGGGTGCCGGAGTCCTTCCCAAGACGGACTGGAGTTCCGGAGCAAGTGCCTCCCGTTCCTGCCAGACGAAACGGGGAGGATCCCATCCCACCACCCTTTCCAGCCAGCGGCCGGAGCAGTGCCGGAAAATACGGACCGGAAAACTGTCCAGAAGTTCGCAGGAATAAAATAATCCGGGAAGATCCCCGGCAGACAGGGAGTCCCAGGAAGCGTGCCAATGAACGGCATGTTCCCGCTGGAGCGGGCCGAGGGTGTGTTTTTGTTTTTGGGCCAGCTTTGGCAGCGGTTCGAGGAAATGAAACTCCACGGCGGCTGCCAGTTCCGGAAATCCGCCCCGGAGGCTGCCGAGCAGGTCCCTGGCGAGGGCGCCGGTATCGGCGCCTTGTTCGATCAGGCGGAACCGCGCTGGACGTCCCAGGATCCGATGAAGCTCGTCCGCCTGTCGTGCCAAAAAATTTCCCAAAACCGGCCCTGGGGAGACGGGGGTGAGAAAGTCCCCCTTTGTCCCGGTGCGAGTTTCTCCGGAGGAATAAAAACCGTGCTCCGGATGATAGAGGGCCTCGGACATAAAATGGTCGAAAGGCAGGGGGCCCTGCTTCCGGATTTGACTGGCCAGGATCTCACCTAGGGGATTTTTCAAGGAGTCTGGAGATTATTCCCAGTTGGGCCGGTCGGCGAGATTGACGGGGCGCCAACCTGAATTAAGTTTTCTGAGTGAAGAGGTTGTTTGCGCTGTTTCTCCTGGTCGCCCCTTGCCTTGCCGAGGAGGGGGTGACGAGCGCTCCCGCAGGGGTCTCCGAGCTTCCTTCGGTGGAGGCGAAGCCCAAGGTGCCCGGCTTGGGGGAAGATTCCAGACCGGATTTTTCCGGGGCTTTACCTGAAGATTCTCCTTCCGTCCCCCAGTTGCGTCCCCCTGCCGCCGCCCCGGCCAAACCTTCCGACAAGGACTGGGCGGCGCAAGGCATTCAGCAAAAGAACGAGGAGGCCAAGAAGGCCGAGCAGGAGCAGCTCAAGATGGCCGAGCAAAAAAGCAGGGAAGACAAGGAAAAGCTGGAAAAAGAAAAGAAGAGCAAGGGGGTTGCGGTTGGCCCATCCGGGAAACCGGCCTTGAGCCAATCCGCCATGAGCGGGACGGGGAGCGCGGAGGCAAAAAACCTTCCCGCAGTCACCGGAATGGATGGGGTGAAACCCCGGGCGATGGGCTCGGGAGACGGGCGGGTTTCCCCCGGCTTTGACTCTTTCAGTGGTCCCTCGGCTTCCGGACCTCTGGGGCAGGACTACCAGTCCGGCGCGAAGCCCATCATGCCCAGAACGGATTCCGCGGATGGCCGCATGCAGTTGCCTCCCCAAGCCCCCGAGGCTCCCAGTGGGGCCTACAAAAAGATTTCCCAGGATCCCTACTCCACACCGGCAGGTTACGGAGAAAAAAAGACCCCGCCACCGCCCCCCAGCAAACCGTCGGTGATCGCCCCCAATCCCTCCACGGGAGATCCCAAACGGGTCATTGATGACTCCAAGGCCGGGTATTCGCCGTACGACAGCACCCGAAAGGTGCCTGATCCGAGATCCCAGAGAAGGTTCTGACCTGACGCTTTTTCCGGGCCTCCTAAATTTTTCTCCCTAAGTGTAATTCGTGCCTCCAGAAATCACCCTATTCCCGTTCGGGGAGTACCTGTGGTTCTACGCCGGATTTCTCGTGTTTGTGCTGGGGGTTTTGGCCTTGGATTTGGGGGTCTTTCACCGGAAAGCCCATGCGGTGGGGATGCGGGAGGCGGCCGGTTGGAGTATTTTTTGGGTTACCCTCGCATTGTTCTTCAACTTCGCCTTTTATCTCTACTGTAAGCACGCCTTTGCCGATGACCCCCGCCTCGCCGTCCTCCCGGGATTCGACGCCGCAAAGCAGGCCCGAACCTCGGCGCTCGAGTTTCTGACCGGTTTCATCGTCGAAAAGTCCCTTGCTGTCGACAACCTTTTCATCTTCGTGGTGGTATTCCGGTTTTTCGGAATCCCCGACAAGTATCAGCATAAGATTCTCTTTTACGGCATCCTCGGCGCCCTGTTTTTCCGGGTGGTATTCATCGCCCTTGGTGCGGTGTTGCTGCAGGTCCATTGGATCACCGTCCTGCTGGGGGTCTTTTTGGTCCTGACCGGGATCAAGATCTTCTTCTCCCCTGACCATGCGATTGATCCGGAGACAAATCCCTTCCTTCGGTTTCTGCAGAAAGCCCTGCCGGTGACGCACCGGATGGAGGAGGGAAAGTTTTTTCTGCGTAGCGGCTCCGTCTGGAAGGTCACCCCGTTGATGATCTGCCTAATTTTCATCGAATTTTGTGACATCATTTTCGCGATCGATTCCGTTCCGGCCATTTTTGCCATCACCAAGGAACCGCTTATTGTGCTTACCTCGAACGTCTTTGCGATTCTTGGCCTGCGCGCCCTTTACTTCCTTCTTGCAGGGGTCGTCGACAAGTTCCACTTCCTAAAATATGGGCTCGGCCTGGTGCTGGTCTTTGTCGGTCTGAAGATGGCCTGGCTCAACGGGGTTTTTGGCGGGAAGTTTCCCGTCTCCTGGTCCCTGTTCATCATCACCCTTTTGGTGGGGGGATCGGTAGCGCTCTCGTTGCTGCTGCCCCAGAAGAAATCCGGAAAATGATCCCGCGGGAGGGTCGCGTTCCGGCGCGACCATGGTTCCGGGGGACCTAGCCCCCGGAGAAACCTCGAGCTTGGTTGGGTTCGTTGTCCCAAGCGGTCCGAAGGCAACGGTTAGTAGCGATAATGCTCGGGCTTGAAGGGGCCCTCGACGGCAACGCCAAGGTAATCGGCCTGTTCCTTGCTCAGCTTGGTCAATTTCACCCCGATCTTTTCGAGATGCAGGCGGGCGACCTCCTCGTCGAGCTTCTTGGGCAACACATAGACCGCCGGCTTGTAGACGGTGCGGTTTTTCCAAAGGTCAAGGGCGGCGAGGGTCTGGTTGGAAAAGCTGTTGCTCATCACGAAGCTGGGGTGCCCCGTGGCGCAACCCAGATTGACCAGTCGCCCCTCCGCAAGGAGGAAAAGCTCGCGGCCATCCGGGAAGACGTACTTGTCCAACTGGGGCTTGATGTTGACCCTCCTGATCCCGGGAAGATTGTTCAGCTTGTCGACCTGGATTTCGTTGTCGAAGTGGCCGATATTCGCAACCACCGCCTGGTCCTTCATCTTCCTCAGGTGTTCGATGGTGATCACGTCCTTGTTGCCGGTGGTGGTGATATAGATGTCCGCACGGCCGAGGGTATCCTCCACGGTGGTCACCTCGTATCCCTCCATGGCTGCCTGCAGGGCGTTGATGGGGTCGATCTCGGTGATGATCACCCGGGCGCCCTGACCGCGCAGCGACTGGGCGGAACCCTTGCCCACGTCCCCGTAGCCGCAGACCACGGCCACCTTGCCGGAAATCATCACGTCGAGGGCGCGGTTCAGGCCGTCCACCAGCGAGTGGCGACAGCCATAGAGGTTGTCGAACTTCGACTTGGTCACCGAATCGTTCACGTTGAAGGCGGGAACAAGCAGCTTGGCCTGCTCCTGGAGGCGATAGAGCCGGTGCACCCCGGTGGTCGTCTCCTCGGCGACGCCTTTCCATTCCTTGACCAGCTCATGGAAAATGTAGGGGCTTTCCTTATGGATTTTTTTAAGGAGGTCCTTGATGACTTTTTCCTCGTGGCTGGAGGAGGGGGTGTTGACCCAGCC
>DFCD01000046.1:1562-2741 GCA_002366885.1 Verrucomicrobia bacterium UBA3063 | reverse complement strand
TCGGGATTCACGATGGCTTTCCAGGTGCAGTCCCAGTACTCCTCCAGGGTCTCCCCCTTCCAGGCAAAGACGGGGATACCGGCCGCGGCGATGGCGGCGGCGGCCTGGTCCTGGGTGGAAAAGATATTACAGCTGGCCCAGCGCACGTCGGCCCCGAGATCCACGAAGGTTTCAATCAAGACCGCCGTCTGGATGGTCATGTGCAGCGATCCGGTCACCCGGACGCCGGCCAAGGGTTTGTCCTTGGCGTACTTCTCGCGGATGGCCATCAGCCCGGGCATTTCTTTTTCGGCGATCTCGATTTCCTTGCGGCCGAGTTCGGCGAGGGAGAGATCCTTGACCTTGTGGTCGCCGGCCTTGGGGCCGCGGTTTTTGGCGGTTTTCGGGGTGAGGGTGGCGGTGCTCATGGTGGGTCTCCTGGGGTGTGGTTCAGCTTAGCCCGGCGTGACGGCGGAGCTCGCGGACACGGTCCGTGTGCTCCCAAGGGGCGTAAGCGGGGTTGCCGCGGTGGCCGAAGTGGCCGTAGTTGGTGGTTTTGGAGTAAATCGGCCGGCGGAGGCGCAGGCGGCGGATGATCTCGGCCGGACGGAAGTCGAATGTTTGGTGGACGGCTTCTTCAATCCGGGAGAAGGGGATTTTCTCCGATCCAAAGGTGTCCAGGCAGACGGAAACCGGCCGCGGATAGCCGATGGCGTAGGCGAACTGGATTTCCACCCGGTCGGCCAGGCCGGCGGCCACGATGTTCTTGGCCACGTAGCGGCCCATGTAGGCGGCGCTTCGGTCCACCTTGGTCGGATCCTTGCCGCTGAAGGCCCCGCCGCCGTGACGACCCGCGCCCCCGTAGGTGTCGACGATGATTTTCCTGCCGGTCAGGCCGCTGTCGCCTTCCGGCCCGCCGATCACGAAACGGCCGGTGGGGTTGACAAGAAACTCGGTGCGACGATCCAGCATCCCGGTTGGCAGCACCTTTCGGATGAGTTTTTCGATGATGAACTTCTCGATCGTCCGGTGCGGGACACCTTCGGCGTGCTGGGTGGAAACCACCACCGCGGCGATCCGAACGGGGCGGTTGTGGCGATACTCGACGGAGACCTGGGATTTCGCGTCCGGGCGGAGCCAGGGGGCGCGGCCGCTTTTGCGGATCCGGCCGAGTTCGCGCCCAAGGCGATGGGAAAACAT
>DFCD01000046.1:1361-1523 GCA_002366885.1 Verrucomicrobia bacterium UBA3063 | reverse complement strand
TGGTCTCCGGCGCCCTGTTCGGAGGTCTTCTTGCCGTCGGCCTTTTTGGCATCCACGCCCTGGGCGATGTCGGGGCTCTGGCCGGTGAGGGCATTCATGATGTGAACCTTGTCGGCGTGGAAAACGTCGTCGTCGTGGGTATACCCGATTTCCCGGATGGTT
>DFCD01000046.1:361-1310 GCA_002366885.1 Verrucomicrobia bacterium UBA3063 | reverse complement strand
GCCACCCTGCTCATCGGATCCCGGGCCAGACAGGCGTCCAGGACCGCATCCGAAATGGCATCGCAAACCTTGTCCGGATGGCCCTCGCCCACGGACTCCGAGGAGAAGATGAAATGGCCGCGCATAAGGAAAATTCTGCCCCAGTTGAGGCGAGGTGCAAGAATAAATATTGATCTATCATGATAAGATGATGAATCTTTAGGCATCCATGAGTGACCGGGTAAGACTTTTGGGGGCGCTGGCGGATCCCACCCGTCTGCGGATTCTTTCCGTCCTGAGGGAAAACGAGCTTTCCGTGGCGGAACTGCAAAAAGTTCTTGGGGTGGGGCAGTCCCGAATTTCCAACCACCTTTCCCAGCTCAAGGGGGTGGGTTTGGTCCGGGACCGGCGCGAGGGGCAAAAAGCCTTTTACCGGAGGGCGGAGGCACCCTCGGCGGCCCTGAGGGAGGCCTGGGCCTTTGCGGAGGGGGCTTCGGCTGAACTGGCCACGAAGTCGAGGGACCAGGAGGCGCTCCGGGTGGTCCTTGCGCAGCGGCAGGAAAAATCAAAACGCTACTTTGACGCGGTCGCCGGCCGGCTTGGGAAGAAATACTGTCCCGGCCGTTCCTGGGAGGCGGTCGGCAGGCTTTTCCTGACCCTGGCTCCGCGGGAAATTTATGCCGATCTTGGCGCCGGGGAGGGCCTGATTTCCCACCTGCTGGCGACCCGGGCCAAACGGGTCATCGCCGTCGATAACTCCCCGAGAATGGTGGAAGTGGGGCGCGGTCTGGCCAAGAGGAGCGGCCTGAGGAACCTGGAGTACCGACTGGGGGACCTGGAAAGTCCGCCGATCAAGGCTGGGTCCGTGGATGTGGCGATCCTTAGCCAGGCACTGCATCACGCGGTTCATCCCCCCAAGGCCCTCGAAGCGGCTTTCAAAATTCTCCGTCCCGGAGGGAGGTTGCTGATT
>DFCD01000046.1:0-199 GCA_002366885.1 Verrucomicrobia bacterium UBA3063 | reverse complement strand
TTCGCGGGTGGGCTGAAGCGGGACAGGCGGGGAAACCGGAACAGGGCTGGGTTTGCGAATGGTGGGCGGCGGGTCAGGGCGAGGCTTGGAAAAAAGGATGTTTTGGACTATGTTATTTTAACGCGCTCGTGGCGAAATGGCAGACGCGCTAGATTCAGGTTCTAGTGGGGCAACCCGTGGAGGTTCAAATCCTCTCGAG
>DFCD01000143.1:336-2739 GCA_002366885.1 Verrucomicrobia bacterium UBA3063 | reverse complement strand
TTGGCCATCGCCCCGATCGTCAGCCTCCGTCCGGCGATCGTCAGCCGGACCGCCGCCTCCTTCCGTCTGGTGTCGGAAGTCATGATCGCCCGCGCCGCCGCCGTCCCGCCGCTCGGTTTCACTTTGCCGGCGATCGAAGGAATCCCCCGCAGCACCTTCCGGATCGGCAAAAGCCGCCCGATCCGCCCCGTGGAACAGACCAACACCTGTTGCGGTCGGCAATGCAGCGCCTTCGCCGTCTCCACCGTCATCCGCTTCGCATCGGCGATTCCCCTCACCCCCGTGCAGGCGTTGGCGTTGCCGCTGTTGAGAATCACCGCCCGGATCGGGCCGTTTTTGATGTGTGTCTGGCACACCCGCACCGGACCAGCCTTGACCTGATTCGTGGTGAAGGCACCTGCCGCCTCCGCCGGCTTGGACGAAACCACCAGCGCCAGGTCCTTCTCCCGGCCCGGCTTGATTCCCACGTGCTGACCCGCGGCCAGAAACCCTTTGGGCGAGGTCACCGTCCCCTTTCGCAACCAGACCAGCTTGCTCACCAGTCGAGACCCTCTCCTTCGGGGAACCCATGCCGCAGGTTGAAACACTGCACCGCCTGGCCCGCCGCCCCCTTGCCCAGGTTGTCGATCGCCACAATCACCAGCGCCCGCCCCGTCCAATCATCCACCCGCACCGCCAGCTCCGCCCCGTGCCGCCCCATCACCCGCTTCGTTTCCGGCAACGCCTCCCCTCCCAGGACCCGCACCGCCGCCGATCCTTGGTAAAACGTCTCATACTCCTTCTGCAAATCCGTCTGACTCGTCCCTTTCTTCAGCGGGAAGGAGAGGGAGGTCAGCATTCCCCGGCTCAAAGGCGCCAGATGAGGCACAAAGGCCACCTTCACCGCCGCACCCGCCACCGCGGAAAGTTCCTGTTCGATCTCCGGCCGGTGCCGGTGGTTCGGCACGCTGTAGGCCCGCAGGTTCTCGTTGCATTCCGCGAAGAGATAACCGGCCTCCAGCTTCTTGCCGGCCCCCGAAACCCCGCTCATCGAGGAAATCACGATTCCCTCTCCGGCCACCCGGCCCGACCTCAGTGCCGGGGCCAGCCCCAGGATCGCCGTGGTCGGATAACAGCCCGGGCACGCCACCAGGTCGGCTTTCCTGATCTTTTCCCGGTGGATTTCCGGAAGGCCGTAAACCGCTTCCCCCAGCCGCGACGGCGCCGGATGCGCCGCCCCGTAGGTCTTTTCGTAAAGCTTCGCGTCCTTCAGCCGGAAGTCGGCGCTCAGGTCGAAAACCCGCCTGCCCGCCGCCCGCAACTCACCACCGATTTCCGCCGAAACCCCGTGCGGCAGCGCGAGGAACACCACCTCGGCCTTCTTGGCCACCTCCGCCGCGGAGAGATCCTCGAACCGGACCGCCCCGGCCGCGCCGCCCACCGCCAGGGTCTCCTCCAGGCTCTTTCCCTTCAGCTGCCGGGAAGTCACCGCGGCCACCTGCATGCCCGGATGCCGGACGCAGATGCGCACGAGTTCCTCGCCGGTGTAACCGGATGCGCCAACCACCGCAATGGGAACAGGGGATTTCATGGAAACGGCACATTAAGGCCGTTTCAGGGGGAATTTTCCACTCCCAACCGGCCAAAAAACGCCGGTCGGTGAACAACTCAACCGTTCAGCGTTTCGAGAACTGGAAGCGCTTGCGGGCGCCGGGCTGGCCCGACTTCTTCCGCTCGCGTTTGCGGGGATCCCGCGTGAGCAGGCCCGCCTTCTTGAGGGCGCCCCGCTGCTCGGGCATGGCCCGGTTGAGGGCCCGCGCAATCGCCAGACGGGCGGCCCCGGCCTGACCGGTCAGCCCCCCTCCCCGCGTGAAGATCCGCACGTCAAACTTCTTGTCCTCCTTGATCGTCACCAGCGGCTTCATCAGCTCGATCCGCGCCGCCGGGATCGTGAAATACTCGTCCAGGGGCCGACCATTCACGGTCACCTGCCCGCTGCCCCGCACGACCACCGCCTGCGCCACGGATGTTTTCCTCCGCCCCACCCCGTGATTGCTTTCCTTGGACATAAAAAACCTCTCCTTACCGGACCTTCACGGCTTCCGGCTGCTGCGCCGCATGCGGGTGCTCCGCCCCGCCATACACAAAAAGTTTCTTCAGGATCGTCCGCCCCAGCCGGTTGTGGGGAACCATCCCCTTCACCGCCGACTCAATCAAAAGCTCCGGCCGCCGTCCCCTCCGCGCCTTGACGGATTCCGACTTATGTCCGCCAATGAAGCCCGAAAAAGACATGTAGCTCTTGGCGGTCTCTTTCTTCCCGGTAAAGACCGCCTTGGACGCGTTGATCACCACCACATGATCCCCCGTGTCCACGTGGGGGGTGAAAATCGGCTTGTTCTTGCCCCGCAACAGGTTGGCCACCTT
>DFCD01000143.1:0-236 GCA_002366885.1 Verrucomicrobia bacterium UBA3063 | reverse complement strand
TAAGCCTAAAAAAACGGTTGGATTTCGTCAATCAGGAACTGAGAGCTTGGTAGGGCCCGACGTCTCGGCGGGCCGAGCCCGAAAGATGGTCCGCCCGGAGGTCGGACCCTACCTAGCTCCTGCTTTCCAAAATTACTCACCTCACCACCCCCCACTCCTTGCTCCTTGGTTGCCATACCTTAATCTTCACCTTCAACTTAACCGCTTATGTCCTACCTCGTCCTTGCCCGGAAATA
>DFCD01000025.1 GCA_002366885.1 Verrucomicrobia bacterium UBA3063 | reverse complement strand
CAAAGGCGGCGTAGGGGACCCACCAGTTCCTGCCGGCCTTCACCACGTAGATCAGGGTCACCAGGACAAAGACCGGCAGCAAAAGATCCCCGGCGCGCCCCTCCCCAATGGAGTTCCCGACATAGATGGCGACGGCGAATCCCGCCAGAGCCACAAAGAAAAGGATAATGCGGCTGACGGTGATGTCCTGGATCATGAGCCTGCACCCGTCATTCGCCGGTAAAGCCGGCAGGTTTCCTGGAGGGTCCGGTCCCAGGAAAAACGGGCGGCTTGGGCAAGCCCCTGCGCCCGCATTTCCCCGCGGAGCTTTTCCTGCGAGGCCACCCGGACAAGAGCCTCCGCGATCTGCTGGGTGCTTTGCGGATCGACCAGGAGAGCCGCGGTCCCGGCAACCTCCGGGATCGAGGTCGTGGAGGAGGTGACCACAGGGGATCCGCAGGCCATCGCCTCAAGGACGGGGAATCCGAACCCCTCGTAAAGGGAGGGATAGCACGTGACCAAAGCCCCCTGATAGTGCCGCACCAGTTCTTCCGTGCCGACATACCCCGTGAACTCAAGCCAACTCTCCGCGCCACAGCGTCGTGCAGCCGCCGCAACGTCGCCGGTCATCCAGGCCTTTTGCCCCACGATGCGCAGTTTCCAACCCCCTGCTTCCCCCTGCCGCGCCCGATGACACGCCTCGATCAGCTTGGCCACATTTTTGCGGGGGTGAAGATTGCCCACATAAAGAACATACCGTTCGCCGGAAGGAATCCAATCCGGGCCGGCTGGCCGGAAATGCGCTTCCACCGCCTCGGGAATGGCCGTCACCTTTTCCGGGCCGAATCCCCACCGATCCCGCAGCTCCCGGGCGGAAAACCCGGAAACGGTCAGGATGTGCGCCGCCGTCCTCGCGCAGGCCCGGACCACCGTGCGGTAAAACCACGCCTCCCCCGGACGAAAGCCCTGCGGAAAGCTGACAAAGGAAAGGTCATGGATCAGTAGCAGGGTGCGGGGGTAGGGATTCCAGAACCGTGTCCAGTAAGTGGCATGGTACAGATCGGGCCTCTCCCGCCGCAGAAGAGCGGGCAGGGAAACAAACTGCCGCGAAAAGAAACCCCGGTTGGGAATGCGCAGCCACCGGATGGCGGGATATTCCTGCCCTTGGTACTCGGGATGCACCACCGCCGTGATCTCGAGATCGGATTCCGGACATCGCGACCAGGCCTGCAAGAGCGCGCGCACGTAAGTCTCATTGCCCGTTTTGCGCCGGCCAAGGCAGGTCGCGTCGATCAGGATGCTTTTTTTTCCTCCTTCTGCGGCGATGGATTTCAAGGCTCCCCTTCGCCCCTTCCGTTCAGGCGCGGACCGAAAAGGCCTTGGGGTCGCCCCGCATGGCCCGGAAATAAGTCTCCTGGAAGGCCTCCTCGGTACTACAGGCAAAACCCGCGCGTTGCATCCGCACAAGGCTTTCCGCGAGGGGAACCGGACACCAGGGATGATACTCGGCGACCACCTGAAGATTGGAGGGAAGGATTTCCCGCAGGATTTCCAAAACCTTGGCCTGCGGCTCAAAGGCGAAGACGGCGGCATCGGGATTCCGCCAGGCCGCCAGCAGGGTGAAGGCACCCGCGTTCGCGCCGATGTCCACAATCAGGCCGCGGAATCCGCTAGGGGAGCGGTAAACATCGGCGATCAGGGGCTCAAAAACCTCGCCCCACCCGCCGCCTTCCGTCGCAGGCATGGCAATCACCAGCCCGTTCCTCAGGAGGATCCGCGGGGGAAAGGATCCGAGTCCGGCCCGCGCCAGCAACAAGGGGAGCCAGTTGCGGACGTTCCGCATCACCAAAAAAACGACCTTAAGCTTTCTCATGCGGACCTTTCGAACTATGGGAAAAGGCCGGGAAATCAAACGGTCTTTTTACCGGATGCACGCTCCATGCCCCGTCCAGGGAATCCGGAAGAGAGGCGGCTTCCGGGCGCACAAAGCGGTCCTGCTCCCCCATGCCGGACACGCGGAATCCCAAATGGTGCACCGTGGTCGGCAGGTCAATTTCCAGGTAGATCCTCGGCCCCGCCGGGGCCCTGCTCATCGCCTCCCAAGCCTCCCTCGTCCAAAAAGATCCGGTGCCCAAAAAAGAGAGCATCACCGAGGAATCCTGTCTCCGGCTGATGGAGCGGAAATATTTTTCGAACTCGGGATCCTTCCGGTGAAAAAGAAGGTGGGGATCGTTGGTCTGGTCGATCCGCCGGAGTGAGTGGCCCAAGACATCGGCCTTTTGCCGCGCCGCCCGGTCCAGAATCTTTTCCTCCCAGTCGGGCACCAGCGGGAAATGGTCCCCCTCCCAAAGGGACACATGGCTCCAACCACCCTGGCTGAGATGGTCGGCCACGGGGCCAAAAAGGCCGCGATTGGACTGCTTTTCCGGCGGGTGCCGCACGGTCCTCAGCCAAGGGTCCTCCACCCAAGCCTTGGGGCGGAAGGAAACGGAATCGAAATCGGTCTTTTTGCCGCCGTGAAGGAGCAAAAGATCCGCGCGGGGAAGAATCCGTCCCCACACCGACAAAATTTCCCGCACCTGCGGATCCGCCTGGTGGGCCAGGAGGACATGCAAAACCTTCAAGGGCGCTCCCGGGGGAAATCCGCGTCTCCTGGGCCGACGAATCCAAGCCATTGGACGCGATAGCGGATGTCCGGGGCCGGCAAAAAGTCAGCCCGGACCTTTTCCCGGAGGCCGAGCACCAGGATTTTTCCCCGCCAGGGAATCAGAAACCCCCGGCCCAGCAACTCTCCGGTGCGATGGTCCCGGATGGGATGGCCAAACCAACGGACCAGGACATCCAGCGTCCGGATCGCCCCGCGGCGGAACCAGCCCCTCATCCCCGGCCCGCACTGGGGGAAAATGCCAGGTCCTCAATCACGGAAACATACTGGCGGAGAATCCGGTTCCCGTCGAACTCCTCCGCCTTGCGTTTGCCCTCCCGGCCCATCCGCGCGCGCAATTCCGGATCCCCCGCCAGCTGCAGGATCCGTGCCGCCATGCCCGCGATGTCCCCCGGGGGCACGAGAAAGCCCTCGCGGCCCTCGGTCACCACATCCCGCGGACCATCCGCGTCGGAAACAACCACCGGCACCCCTGCGGCCAAAGCCTCGGGCACCACATTCCCCAGCCCCTCGTAGGCGGTGGTCATCACCGCAATGTCGGCGGCGGCCAAAAAAGCCCATCCGTTCTTTTGTTCCCCCAAAAACCGGATCTGCCCGCCCAACCCGAGCCCCTCGCTCAGCCTCTCCAGCCCGGCCCTTTCCGGACCATCCCCAACGATCCAAAGACGCGCCTGGATTCCCTCCCGGGCAACCACCCCCCAGGCGCGGATCAGCCAATCCACCCGTTTCTGATCGACCAACCGGCCGACGCTGACCACGTGAACCTCCTTCTCGTCCCATCCCCAGCGCTCCCGGACCGCCCCACGCTCCTCCGGCGTGGGCAGGACGGCATGGCTCAGGGGGTTGGGGATCGAGAGGATTTTTTCCGGCGGGCAAAGTCCGCGGTAAAGAAACTGGTACCGGGGCCCCTCGCAGAGGGTGATCACCCTGGCCGCCAGCCGGCAGGGGATTTTTTCCGAGAAAAAATTCCGCAGGATCCGCAACGGGTCCCAATCGGTGTAAAAAGCCGGCCACTGGACCACGTAGAGCACGTTGCGGATCCCGGCGAGGCGGGCCGCAAGGGCGCCGACCGGTCCGGCCCACTGGCCGTGGAGGATGACCACGTCGGGACGGATCTTCCAAAACCACCGGACCAGCTGGATAAACCCGATGCCCAGCCACCGCTTCTTGTCCAGAAAGAGCTGCCGGTGGGGAATGCCCACACGATCGCACATTTTGGCAATCAACCCGCTGCCCCCATGCAGGATGACGCTGTCGAACTCCGCAAGATAGAAGAGCATGTGGCGGACGAGGCTGCGCGGCCCGCCTCCCGGGCCGTCCAGGTGGGTGACCTGAACCATGCGGAGCCTGCGCCTCATCGAACCGGCCCCAGCGCATCGAGCAGATTCCGGTACTGGAGAAGCGACTTCTGCCAGTCCCAGCGATCCACCCGGGCTTCCGCCTCATCCCCCAGCCTCCGCCTGAGCCCGGGATCCCGCGCCAACTCCGCCAGGCGGGCCGCGAAAGCGCCGGTGTCGCCCGGGCGGATCAAAATTCCGGTGACCCCGTCCTCCACGGAGTCCTCCACCCCGTCAACCTTCATCGCCAAGACGGGCCGTCCGCACAGCATTGCCTCCAGCGGAACCAGGGCGTGCCCCTCGTAAAGGCTGGTCATCGCCACCAGATCGGCCGCCGCCATCCAGTCGAAGGCCTCGTCCTGCTCGCCGGCAAAGCGCACCCTCCCGCCCATCCCGGCCTCGCGGACAAAACGCTCCAGGGCCGGCTTTTCCGGCCCGTCGCCCACCAGGTGAAGGAACGAGCGCGCGGAGAGCTCCGGCACCGCCGCCAAAAATTTCCGCCAGGATTCCAGCATCCAGTCCGGTCTTTTTTGGTCCACCAGCCTTCCCGCAAAGACGACATGAAATTCCCCCGGTTGCCAGCCGCGCCCGGCCCGCAGCCTTTTTCTTTCCTCCTCCCCCATCTTTCGGGACAGATCCACTCCGTTGGGAATCTGCACGATCTTCTCCTCCGGGCCCCAGCCCCGGTAAATGTAGTTCCGGCGGCTGCCCGAAGAGAGCACGACGACCCGATCGCACCACCTCAGCGGCAAGCGCTCCGCGAGGTAATTTCTCAGGGCCCGGTCCCACCGGTTGCTATGATAAAAGGCGGGGCAGTGGGCGATGTAGACGGTTCGCGTGTTCCCCGCCATCCGGCAGGCCATCGCCCCGAGCGGCCCGGCCCACTGTCCATGGAGAATGGCCACGTGTGGTTTTTCCCGGCGCAGGAGGGCC
>DFCD01000161.1:22557-23111 GCA_002366885.1 Verrucomicrobia bacterium UBA3063 | reverse complement strand
TTGGCCCATCGCCACCCGCTGGTGGCGGAGTTGTTGGCGGCGGAAAGATTCGTGTCCATCCCGCCTTGGGACGTGTTGCTTTCCGTGAAGGTCAGAATCGTTCCGTTCGGCACCGTTGCCCAGAAGGAGTTTTGCGAAAGCTTGATCTTCACCTTGGCGGCGAAAAATCCGCTCCCCGCCCCCTCATCGATCTCAATCGTCCAACCCCGGAGATCCGTCGTGCCGGCCGACCCGTTCCCCGTCACCACAAACTCCACCCAATCGCCGCCATTCCCCGCCACGCGGCCAAAGTGCGTGTCCGAGGCCGTTCCCCCCGCGCTGTCCTGCGCTTGGGTTCCCCCATCCAGGTACGCCAACGTCGCGCCCGAATTATCCACCGCATTATACTCGTTCAGGATCAGGGACGGATTGTCGTTGAACACCGTCAGGCGGAACTTGATCGGGGTGCTCGCCGTGCCGTCGCTGGCGAAAAGGGCGACATCGTAAAATCCGGCCGAATTCTGAGGAGGCGTGCCGCTCAAGGTTTTTCCGGAAACGGTCAACCATGTCGGCCC
>DFCD01000161.1:15663-22478 GCA_002366885.1 Verrucomicrobia bacterium UBA3063 | reverse complement strand
CCTGCCCCTCCACCGCGTACTTCGTGGGCAGGTTCCCAATCGTTGGCGCACTGTTGGAAATCTGGAAGGCGGCGAAGGTTTGGTTCATGTTGGGCGAACCAAAAGTACTCTGAGTTCCATCCACATATCCGGCATCCAGTGGGTTAACGGTGGCACTCGGTTCGCTCGTCAGGCGGAAAACCTCGGTGCTGCTCACCCCCGGCAAAGTCTTGAGACCCTCCCCGCAAGGGCCGGCCACCACGGTGCCGTCCCTTTTCCGGATCCGGAATTGGGTATTGGAGCTGCTGATCGGCAGCTTGCCACCGGTCGTACTGGCGGTCTGGTTGATGTAATAGGGGTCGCCAATATGGATATTGCTCCAGAGATAAGGCAGCGAGGATTGTCCCAATCGGCTTGTTTTGTTGATCCAGGTATCCAGCCCTCCTTGCACACTCGTGCGCTCGGTCAAGGTGAGGATGGTGCCGATCGGAACGGCGGCCCAATAGGAGTCCTCGCTCAGGACCACGGTCTCATCGGCCCGGAAGGGCAGTCCCGCCGAGTCATCGATATCGATCGACCACCCGCGCATGTCGATCGTGTTTCCCGTGCCATCGCCCACCACCACCAGCTCCAACCAGGGCCCTCCATTGGCATCGGCCGAAGTTCCGAAGAAAGTGTCGGCTCCTGACCCGTCGCCGATGGTGTTGCCGGAACTGACGGCGTTGTACTCGTTCAACAGAACCGGACTGATCGCCGAGAGAACTTGTATCGTCAGGGGTTGAACCGTCTCGGCCCCGGTGGACACGATTTTCGCCACCAACTCCAGGTCAAGAATGCCCACATCCCCCGCGCCGGGAGTGCCAGACAAATTCACGAACTCGTAATCCTGTTGGTAGCTTAACCAGGCAGGCAAAGGAGCTCCCCCTTTTTGACGCACCGAGAACTGCATGTCATCAAAGTTGGCGGAATATAACTCGAGATTGTTTTGGAGGATGTCCGAACCTCCGTACAATTGTCCCGCGATCGCGGTGGTCCCGGGCAAAACGGTGAAGATCGGCTCGACCTTTCCAAAAAAGGACTGGATGCCAATCGCCCGCCCGGTGGTCTTGTTGACAATCAAGTTGGGCTTCCCAAAGGTGCTCTGCATCGAATCCACATAGGCGGGGTCGTACGGCACCATCCCGGGGGCGGGATTCGCCTGCAGCGCAAAGACTTTTTTCGAGGTGACCAAGCCGTCTCCCGCCGGGGAAATCCCCTCTCCCCATGGCCCCTGCAGGACGGCGCCGGAGGCATTTTTCAAGGTGATCTGGGTCTGATTTTGGCTGAGGGTGGAGACGCTTACTCCATCCGCCCATGTCCGGCCACTGATCAATGTGGTGTCCCCCATCCAAACATTGCTCCAAACCCAACCGCCGGTGGTCCGGTGGTCGTCGGCGTTCAAGGCGGTGTCGAATCCTCCCGCCACGGCGTTATTTTCCGTGAGAGTCAGGATGGTGCCGGCAGGAACCGCTGCCCAGTAGGTTGCCTGCGAAAGGACCAAAGTGTCGGTGACCCGGGAACCGGCACTGCCCGTATCGGAAATCTCAATGCTCCACCCACGCATATCCACGGTTGAGCCCTCGGCACCATTGCCCACCACGGCCAGTTCCAGCCAGTTCCCTCCGTTGCCCGCCACCACCCCGAGTCGGCTATCCGTTCCCGGTCGGCCACTCTGCTTGGAGGTGTCGAGGACGTTTCCCGAACTGACGGCATTGTATTCATTGACGATCACCGGGGAGGAGGAGGGGAAGACCATCAGGCGGAAGGTCTGTTCATTGGTGGTAGTGACGGAGTTGGTGTTGGTGACCGAACCCACCACGGTGACCACTTTGTTGGTGCCCACGAGGCGCAGGGTGACCAGGTTGTTGGTGCCGATATCGTTGGTTCCGGGGGTTCCGGATAGGGTGCTGCCGCTGCTGGAACCATTTAGCGTCAGCCAAGCGGGTGTGACCGGGGCGCTCACGCCGGCGGTCTCGTTGGGATTGCTGGTCAGAAAGGAAAACGCGTAGGACAAAAAAGAGCCTACCTTGGCGTACTGCGGAGCCTGGCTGGTAAACTGCAGAGCCGCCGGGCGCGTGATTCTTCCGGGTGATCCGGTGCATCCGTTTGCGGATGTAAAAGCGCCGTGAACATCCCCGAAAGAAGAGGTTTCCAGGTTTCCCGAGAATTCACCCTCCGTGGTGTAGGACCACCGGAAGGAAAAACTGCTGGCGGCCGCCCCAAAAGAAATCCGAATTTTTCCAGGCAACGAGCTGTTTGTCGCTCCGCTGAGTTCGTTTCCCGAGGCATCAAACAAAGTCACCCCATCTCCTCCGGAACTCAATCCGACCCCCGAACCCGCATAGTAACCGACCTGGGTTTGGGGGCCCAGGGCCCAGTTGGTTTTAAAGCTGGTGACCGTTGTCGCGTTTCCTTCCACAAAAACAACCGATTCCCCGGGAGCAATGGAGGTTACCCCGTTCAGGACGACGGGAGCCGTTGCAGGGACCCCGAAGGAATTGTCGTCCATTTTATAACCCGAAATATTCGCGGCTGTGTCGCCCAGGTTGGTGACCTCAAACCAGTCGACAATATCCCCGTTGCTCATCGCTTCGGTGATTCTCAGCACCGCTTGGGCCTGGACAGAGGCCGCTCCCAACCCACCCAGCAGAAATAACCCGAGCCCGGAGAGAGTCGGAAATTTCACTCGAACAAATAAGCACACCCCTGCCCGCTCCATGTGTTACGATTTCATGGCAGATTTTGGTTCTTTTTGCCCCGCCACTACCCCCTTTTATCAACCCTAGAACGTGAAAATGCCCGCTCCCGCTTCCTTTACCCTGGTCGAGCTGCTCGTCGTCGTTTCCATTCTCGGCCTCCTCGCCGGCCTCACCGTCCCCGCGATTCAGGGGGCCATGACCAAAGCAAAATCCGTTGAGGCCCTCAATCAACTCGGTCAGTTGGGCAAAGCCTCGATGGCATATTTGGTCGAGAGCGAGGGAAAGCTTCCCCGGGAAAAGCCCGTAGGGTCTTCGGACTCGCCTTCCTGGACGGACATCCGCAACGCCGCGACGAACGATGTCTGGTACAACGTCCTGCCCCCGCTTTGCGGAATGAAAGCGGCTTGGGAATACTCTACCGGGGCAAATCGGGTAAGCTTTTATAAAAAAGGGTCCATGTTTTTTCTCTCGGGTGCCAAGTACCCCGCCAGCATGACCGCCGCCCCCGTGTTTGCCGTGGCCATCAACTCCAAGCTCATGGGGGACGATCCGATTAATCCGGTCACCATCCAAAAACCGTCCCGCACTGCTTTATTCGTTGAATCCGGCCTGCCGGACGAGCAGCGGCTCGCCCTCCCCGGTCAATCCGACTACACGGGCCAACCCCACGCTTTTGCCAGCCGTTTTGTGGCTCGCTACAACGGCAAAGGCATTGTGGTTTTTTGCGACGGCCACGCCGAGATTCTCAACGCCCGGGAGGTGGTGGGGCCGTCAGGCCGGGCCTGGCCTGCTCCCCAGGACACCTCCGGCGGCAAGGTGATTTGGACTACGGATCCGAATGCAGATCCCAACACCTAAACAGTACCGCCTCCACACGGCCTTCCATGAGTGTTTGTGTTCTGCCCCCAATCGCTGAAACCGCCCCCGCAACCTTCCGCCTCTCCTCATCTTCATCTTTATTCCATTTCTATCAACAATATATAAATCTTTTCTATGTCACACAAAAGTAACTTGTAAATCGATCACCCTCTGCTTCTTTTGGGCTATGAGATTAATTTGTTTACCAATACTTGCCCTCACTTTGCTTTCCAGCACAGCATCCATCCACGCCCAATCCCTTCTTCGCATTACCGAGGCGATGAGTTCGAGCGGAACCGGAGGAACACCGGACTGGTTTGAAATCACGAATCTGGGCAACCAAAGCCAAAGTATCACCGGTTGGAAGATGGATGATAACTCTTTTGCTTTGGTCAATAGTGTCAATTTGTCGGGCATCTCCTCCATCGCCGCAGGGGAATCCGTGGTCTTTATTGAAGACGCCGGCGGTGCCAACCTGACGAACTTCCGCAATTATTGGGGGGGGTTGTCTGGAATTCAGGTCGGTTACTACAGCGGATCCGGCGTCGGTTTAAGTTCCGGCGGGGACGGGGTTGTCGTTTTTGACGGCACCAGTGAAATGAACCGTGTCTCTTTCGGCGCTGCGACCACCGGGGTTTCTTTCAACTTCGGTTACGATGCGTCGGGTTTGTTGAACACCCCCACCGATACCCTCAGCACAATCGGGACATATGGGGTCTTCAACGTCAACACCACCTATGGGACTGGAACCACCCCACTGTCAAACACCGGTTCCCCGGGAGCCATCCCCGAGCCATCCTCCGCTTCTTTGATGCTCCTTGGCTTCTCGGGTCTCCTCACCCTCCGCCGCCTGAGCCGGAAATCGTAAGCCCCCGGCCCTTGGGCCGGTCGCGGTTGCGGGTTGCGCGTTTCCGAATTCCGAAATTTGAATTTTAAACGCTCCCTCCATCACTAAGGACGAGACACCTAAACCCCCCGGCCGCTTCGCGGCCGCCCTCCGCAGCTGCTCCCGAGTCAGCGAGGTTAGGAGTGAAGGAGGGTCAGCCTGTTGCCTATAGCCTTTCTTCACCCTCATCTTCATCCAAGCCCGCCCTTGTCCGTTCCCCCTTTCAGCCTTAGACTATGGAGATGTGCGATCGCATCATCATCGATCCCGCCATTCAGCACGGCAAACCCGTCATTCGCGGCACCCGCGTCCCCGTGGAACGGGTCCTCGGTGGCCTCGCCAGCGGCATGACCCCCGCCCAAATGGTCCACGAGTACGGCGTCACCGAGGCCGATGTCCGCGCCGCCCTGCGCTACGCCGAACAGCTCGTCTCCGCTGAAGCCCACCATCCCCTGCCCGCCTAAGTCCCATCCTCGCCCAACCTTGCTCTTTCTGATCGATAGTGACCTGCCCCGTTCCCTGGCGGGGCTGATCTCCGGCCTCGGCCACAAGGCTCTCGATGCCAGGGATCTCGGCCTCGGAGCCGCCCCCGATGAAAAAATCGCCGCCGAAGCCCGCCAACGTGAAGCCTGCCTGGTCACGGGAGACTTTGGCTTTGCCGATATCCGCAACTACCCTCCAGGGGACTACGCTGGCCTTGCCGTGCTGGAAATTCCCGGCGATGCGGGGACGGAGGTGATTCTCTCGCTGGTCAGAAGCTGGCTCACCCAACCCGATCTGCTCAACCTCCTTCCAGGTCGGCTGGCGATCGTCGCCCCCGGCCGGATCCGTCTCCGCCCCGCTCCCCTAGCCCTTTAGCCTTTCGTCATGGATGGAAGTCCCCATCCCCTCTCCCTTTCCGCCTTCAAACCCTCCGTAGCGCCTCCGCACAGCGGGTTAGGCGCGAAGGAGGGCCGCTTTCCGAATTTCCCTCATCCTCATCCTCATCCTAATCTGACCCCCATGTTTCCCCTTTTTGGTTTTTTGGTTCTCGCTTCCACTGCCTTCGGCGCCGACCTCGAATCCGTCAGCTCCATCCCCGCTTCCGCCCTCGATTCCCTCGGCGACACTGCCGGGAGTTACGGTTCCGGCGCCTGCTACGACCGCAAAGCGGGCATCCTCTACCTCACCACGGACCGCGGCCCCGGCGATGGTGCCATAGACTTCTCTCCACGCCTCTACGCCCTTCCTTTGCCCAAGGAATCGGCCTCAAAATCCGAACTCAACCTTAAATTTAAATCAGACGAATCCGGCCCGCCAGGGACGTCGGGCCCTACCCAAACGCATCTGTACAAGGATCCCGATGGCAAACCGTTCTCCGGTTTGATTCCGGACTCCGTCGATCCCGAACCCCGCATGAAGGACGGCCGCCGTTGCCTCGACCCCGAAGGCCTCGCCCTGATGGAGGACGGCAACCTCTTCGTCTGCGAGGAGTACTTCCCCTCCGTCCTGCAGTTCAAGCCCGACGGCACTTTCCTCGCCCGCTTCGTCCCTCCCGAAAACTACCTGCCCCGCAGCGCCTCCGGGGAGGTCGACTTCCGGCCGATGGAAAACCGCACCGAGGGCCGGGAAGACAACCGCGGCTTCGAGGGGGTCGCCCTTTCGCCCGATGGCAAAACCGTCTATGCCGTTCTCCAATCCGGACTGCTGCAGGACGGTGGCAAAGAGGCCGGAGCCACCCGCCTCCTCGCCTTCGACGCCCTCACCGGCACTCCGCGGGCCGAATACGCCGTCCGCTTCACCGACCCCGCCTCCCTCGGCGAGCGAGCCAAAAAGCTAAAAACCAAGAACCTCGTCATGTCCGACCTCCTCTGCCTGCCGGACGGCAAAATCCTCGCCCTCGAACGCGACAATCGCGGCCAGGACGGCTCCACCGACACCAAGAAAGCCATCTTCAAATCCGTCTGCGTCCTGGACCTCAGCGGCGCCACCGATCTGCTTTCCTTGCCCGACAAGCCCTACTCGCGGCGCAAGGCCGATCCCAAGTTCAAGCCCCTCACCGCCAACCAGCCGATCGAATACGTAAAGAAAACCCTCCTCTTCGATTTCGAAAACCTCGACCTCCCCTCCCAAGGCCTTGCTTGGGACCAAGTGCCCGAGAAGTGGGAAGGCCTCGCCTTCCTCGCGCCCGATCGCCTTCTCGTCATCGCCGATAACGACTTCCTCACCCCCGAACTCACCCTCGGCGGCCGAAAAATCCCTTTCCCCAAATGCCACACCCAGGTCAACACCTGGCTCTTCACCGTCAAACTGCGTTAACGGAATCTCCCAACCAGGCAGCACTGGGCGGACCCATGTCCGCGCGCATGGCCTCC
>DFCD01000161.1:13952-15640 GCA_002366885.1 Verrucomicrobia bacterium UBA3063 | reverse complement strand
TCTTCGGGGCCAATCCTCTGCTCCCAACCCAACCCCAGAGCATCGAGCCCTGCAGAAAAATTTAATTCCAACGTTCACGTTCCCCTATCTCCTATCTTCTCTGCAATCTCCGGCTCCGAGAGCGCCCTCAGCCTCCGCGTCGTCTCATCCCGGTCGATCCGGCTGGCGGCGACGTCGAGGACGAAACCTTCCAACGCGTCATGATCCATGATCTCCTTGGGCAGGAGCCCGTTTTGCGAGAGAAAAACCAGGCAGGTCGCCAAAGCCGCCCGCTTGTTGCCATCCACGAAGGGATGATTCCGGCACAGATAAAAAAGATAGGAAGCCGCCATCTCGACCGGGTCCTCGATCATCGGCTGCCCCATCATCGTGGCCTGGGGTGCGGCCACCGCCGATTCCAACAAATTCTCATCCCGGATCCCGGGGGAACCCCCGTGCGCCCGCAAAACCTGGGCGTGGAGCTCCTTGACCGCCGCGACGGTTGGGTGGATGAACTCTTTTTTCAAGAAAGCCGACGAAACACCTCTCCGTAATCCTTCATCACCTCCTGGATCGTCTCCCGCGCCATCTCCGGCGTGATCACCGGCTTTTCCGGGGTCAGAACGATGGAGCCGCCCTGATGAAAAGTGACCTGCAACCGATCGCCTACCTTAAGATGAGCCGTATCCATAAAAGCTGTGTCAAAAATTATCCCCTGCGAATTGCCGACCTTCACAATCGTCTTCGTCATACAGTCATACTATGTTTTACATAAATTTTGTCAATATTCCCTTCCCGGGCGACATCTTCGGATAGCGATTCAGGAGGCCGGGCTCTTGGACAGCCCACCCGTCCGAAGTTTGGGTGTTCGGGGCTGAAACTGACCTGCGGGCCCGCTTCTCCGGGCCAGGGGCGGCCCTGGTTTACTTGCTGGTTCCCTTGGGCTTCGCCGGCGGATTCGCAGGCTTGGCCTCCACCCGCACGTAGCCGGGAGGTAAGGCAGCCGTGCCCCCTTCCCCCCTCGCAATCGAATCCATCACCGCGACCATATCCGGGGTGGGCTCCCGGCCGGCCTCCAAAAGGCTCCGCAAAACCAGCACCACATTGATGGCCCGCGCCCTCGGGTGATGATGGCTTCGCGCCACCTCCAGGGCCTTGAGCCAAGCCTCGTCCGCCTTGGTGGCATCGCCCATGGCCTGATGGGCCTCCGCCAGCGCCATCAAAACAGGCGGCTGAAAGAAAAGGGCGACCACTCCCGGCTTGGCCGCGGCCAGATCCAGGCAACGCTGGGCGTCCTCACGGTCCCCGCACCGGGCCAGGGCGCGCGCCGCCGCTGCGAGGGAAATGCCGTACTGCTCCGTCCGTGGGTCCAGGGACATCGCCAGATCCTTCGAGCGACGGGAACAGACAGCCGCCTCCCCCAGTAGCCCGGCGGCATGGGCCGAGAGGGCCAGTTGCGCCCAACCCTGGGCCCCGTTGGCCGGATCCGCCTTGGCAACAATCTTTTCCGCCAAGAGCAGTGCCTGGCGTTTCCTGGCATGATCCTGTTTCTCGTCCCGTAAAACCGCATCCAGCGACTTTACCAATTCAGGAACGGCCTCCGGGGCAAAGTCTTTGGTCTCACCCATTGCGCCGGGCATGTTGCGGGCCCATTGCGCGGCCTGCACCAGAGCCTTGGCATAGCCACGTCCCCGCACATCCAAAATCGA
>DFCD01000161.1:0-13911 GCA_002366885.1 Verrucomicrobia bacterium UBA3063 | reverse complement strand
GCGGTTTCCTCGTCCGTCCGGATGAAATTATCCTGTTCCGCTGCCTGGAGAAGTTCCCTTGCCCTGGGGGGAAAACCTTCGTTGGCCGCATCCCAGGAGGCCATGGCGTAGGCGAGTCCCCTTGCCTTCGGATCCATCTGCGGGATGTGCAGCAGACACCAGGCAAAATCACTCCGACCGGCGGCCTCTCGAACCAGACTGACCCTCAGTTCCTCCCTCGCATCCGGATCCCCGTCGACCAATCCGGTCTTTTCCCAAGCGAGGTTCAGAAGAGGAGGAACGGTTGCCTCCTGCCGCATCGGAGCACAGGCCGCCAACAACAAAAGAGGAAGAAGAACAAAATGCATAAAATCAACGGGCCGGTCAGTTTACCTGACCGGCCCGTTTCACGAAACCCAAGAACCTGTCTTTAGAGAGGGGTTACCCGGACAAAAGCGATGGTGTTGGTCACCCCTGTGCCTTGGCTGACCGTTCCCCCCGTCCCATTCACGGTGGCAACCGGGGTGTAGGTCTTGTTATCGCTGGAGACCTCCACGTTGTACTGAACCCCATTGACGGTGGGGAAGTTGGCTGTGGCCACACCCGAAACCCGGGTCAGCGTAACGTTGGGGACCTGAACCGTATTGGGGGCGAATACCCCAAGATTGTCGGCAACGGTCCAACCGGCAAGCCAGTTGAAGTCCTTGAAGGCCCCGCGGAACGTGTTGGCGGCGAAGAAGGTGCCACGGTTTGTGGTCACTCCCGTCTGAAGACCACCCGTGCTGGTGGTGGCGATGGCCGCCGAGTTGCGGGGATCAGTGCCGTTGCTGCGCTCTGCAACTCCGCTGGCCAATACCGGGTTCACCCCAGCCAGACGTCCGTTGCTGCCGGTGCTGACCACCACCGCCCCATCGGTGAAGGAGTTACCCAAAGCGGCTACCGTCAGCTTGGTGACATCAGCGGCCGCATTGATGGTGCTTCCTCCGGAGAAGGTCCGCCCGCTGGTCTGCGGGAAGAGGGTGCCCCCTGCCGCGGTGTTGGTCTGCGCGGCGGAAGTGCTGCCGCCGCACTTACTCCAGGTGTCGAAGGCTAACACGCCCATCGGCTCGTTCGCCACCATCGCCATACCAGACCGCTCGGCTGCATTCACGAACTTGGTCTGCGTCTGGATCTGCACGGCACCTTTGGGGGCCTCGACGAAGACGGAATTCAGGATTTTACCGCCTGAATTGTCCTTGAAGTTGGGCCCGGAGCGGTCCGACGTTGAGGCACCGTTGCCGACCGTATATCCGAGGCCAATGCCCGTGTAATTGAAGTAGGTGAACTCTGTGCCGGGATAAGTGTCATTCGTGTTGGTATTCGGATCCTCGTTGCCGTCATTTTCCGTGAGGTTATCGCCCACGTTGGGGGCCTGACGACCGGTCACCGCGCTGGTGGTCGATCCGTTTTGGTTGTTCTGCAACTGGAACATGAACTGGCCCTTGCCGCGGTAGCCCATGTCGGTGTCGAAACCGTCATCCCCGCCGAAGATTCCGGCAACGTAGCGGAGATTGTTGTAGCCGCCGAACATCTCGAAATCGTCGTCGGCATTGTTGAAGATTTCGACGAACTCCGTCACGGTGCCGCTGCCGGCCCCGCCGTAGGTCACCCCGTTGATCTCGTTGTTCGGCGAGAGCACGAAACCACCGTAGGAGAAGCGGCAGAAACGGATGATTCCGCTGTTGTCATTGGGATTGGTGCCGCCGTAGATACCACCGCTCAGCACCGTCCAGCTGTTGCCATCCGCGTCAACCGTGGGATTCGACCCGGCAGCCAAGCCGTAGGCTGCGCCATCGATGGCCTGAAAGCCTTCAATGAAGTTGGCTCCGATACCACCCTTGAGGGGGATGGCAGAAGGATCGGCAACCGCTCCGGCGATGGAAGTCGTTGCCGTAGCCTGAACGGACGAATTTCCGCCGGTGATCGTCAGGGTGGGTAAATTTGAGGAAGTCAAAGCGCCCAGGAATCCCGGAGCCTTCACAATGACACCATAGAGGTAGGTGTTGGAGAGCACCAGTAGGGCTGAGGGATAGGCACTGGCTACATTCGTCAGCGAGGTCGGAACCGCCGAGCTGCTGAATACTGTGCTGTTGGTCAACTCCAAGGCGACTTCTGCGCCGCTATAGCTGCCGTAGGTAGCCAGAAAGGGGGCGGTGTCCTTTTTCGTGGGAACGTTATATTGCAATCCCCGATTCCCAAAAGTGGCAGCTCCCCAGTTGACCACCACGGTGTCGCTGTTGGTCAGAGACTGGCCCACAGTGGTGTAATTGGCGGTCACATCCGTAGCCGCTGCGGTGTTGGTCACATAAACCGGGATGTTGTTGAGGGTGGTCTTGGTCGCTGTGCGGGAGCCGTCGGCCACGGTTGCCTTGAGGTAATTCCCAGGGAATTTCGTGAACGTTCCGCTTGTTCCGTTGGTCAACCCAGCTACTCCCACCGGATTGAAAAGGGCCTCAAGGTTGAATCCGGAGCTGTTCCCGGGAATACTGGCGTTCGTGCTATTGCTGAACGTAAAGGTGGGGTTACGGGAGTAGGCCTGTCCTGTGTAGTTATCACTGATGGCTACCTGAATGTTACCGGCCAAGCCCGAGGGCCCGCCGAAACCAACCGGGGCCCGACCTAAGATGATCAGACCGCCCCACTTGGCATCATTTTTATGCGCAGCCAAGGCCCCGGAGGTGGCGTTGGTGCTACTATAATCGGCAACCTTGGTGTCGATGGTGGCGGAAGTGACGGTGGCCCCGTTCACAAGAGTCGGAATGGTTGCCTTACCACCGGGAACAAACGGGTCGTAAGTGGAGGTAAAATAAATGGGACTCTCGGCAGTACCCACGGCGACGATCTTGGCACCGCGGCAAATGATCAGGGCGCCCGGATCCGCCGGATCCAAAGTGCTCGTTCCACCGCTGGTGACCTCTTCCCCGCGGATAATCGTGCCCGGCTCAATCGTCAGCACCGCGGGGGGCTCGACGAAGGTGAGGTTGTTGAGGATGTAGACGGTGTCCGAGGTCCAGCGCTGGTCGCTGGTGATCACGGTGATGCGTCCGGCCAAGTTACCGCTGTTCTTGGTGATGTTCCCCGGGATGTTGTTGACGTGCTGGAAGTTGATTGCCTGGGCGGAAGTGACCGCAAGGCTGATCCCGGCGAGGAGGCTGAGGAGTTTTTTATTCATGGTTTTGGATTCCTTAGTGGGTTACGTGGGTTGAGATTCCTTGAAGTTAGACCCGGCGGCGGGCGGCGCGGAGGACGCCAAGACCCGCCATCCCGAGGAGCAACAGGGCCGAAGAAGAGGGTTCCGGCACCACGCCTGTGATGGTGGTGTTCGCGTTATCGGCGTTTCCGGCGAGGATGGTTCCCGAATAGGGATCCAGGCCGAAATCGGAGGTCGGATCCCCGGCATTGCCCGCGCCGAAGAGGTCGATAGCCCGAAGAAGAATGAAGGTGGACCCCGCATCAGTTTGCCAGTTCGAAAAAGCGGTGCTCCAGGTGGAACTGGTGTCACTGAGAGCCAGCAGGTACGCCGGTTGGGCGGCAAACTGCCCCGCCGCGACCACATAGGGGTCGGTGTTGACCACGGCATTTCCCACATTGATGGCGCCGGTCAAGCCGTTGCCGGTGTCCCCGAGGAGGGAACCGTTGGCCAGCGACCAGCTGCTCGCTGCGCGGAACTGGGAGAGCAGGCTGAGGGCGGAGGAACGGCTGAGGGTAGGATCGTAGGAAGAGGAAATCGTGGAGGGGTCCAGCAGGGTTCCCGAGCTGTCACTGCCGAAGTTTCCAATCCAAAGGCGACCATTCTGATTGGCGGAGTTAGCCGTGGTCGGCAGAAAAATGGAATAATCGGCATAGAGCCGGTAGGGGGCGGTGGCCGCTTGGGCGGATAGGGTGGAAAGGACACCGAGTAGAACTGCGATCCACTTTTGGGTTACTTTTTTCATGTTGGCTGGTTACTCCTTTGGGGTCGATTGATGCGGTTATCCGTTCTTCACGCGGAAAAACATCCGGTTTTTCCACTCGTTGGTTGAATTGACACCGCCGTTGGTGAAGGTGACGTTGAAACTGGATCCTGAGGCAACAGTGACGGCGTTGGTCTGCCAGGCCCCAGCCAAGGACGCCTTGTATTCAAAAATGTAAGTGGCATTGCTATTACCCGAAAATGTATGGGTGATCGTGGTGTCCCCATTGGCGTAGACCGGCGTGCCGACGGCTAGGAGACGAAGAGTGGGAGCTGCCGGGGCAGCACCGCCCGTATTTGCCAAGGTAAGCCCATTGGTGGCAACCGAACCGACCACCGCCACCATGTTGGCCGCATTGGGGACACCGACTTGGGTGGCCAGGGCACTACGGTCGGACGTGTAAGTTGCGGGATCACGGGGAATCCAGAAATCGGCCCCATTGCGGATCCACTTGTAGATCCCGAGGTCCCCGGTGCCGGAAGTCAGCACCATGTAGAGGGTTGTCATGGTTGCAGGGTCATTTCCGGTGGGATTATTGAGGGAATCCAATTCGTCCACCGTGGTGTTGTCGCCGTCAAATGTGTAGGAGAAGTTTCCTTGGCCAGCTCCAGGAACCCCCAGGAAAGAGGCGGAGGCCAGGTTGGTGAAGTAGGTACCAAGGTTGGCCCGGTTGACGGTGGTGGCAATGCTTGCCGCGTCCACCGAGCTAAACCAGCCCAACTGAACGATGGGAACGCCGGAGAGAAGGTTGCTTCCCGAAGAGTCCTTCGCCGAAAAACCTTCAATCCAGTCCAAGGTTACCGTGACCTGCACCGCCATGGCCCGGGAAGAGATCCCCATGGCAATCAACATCAGGCAGATCAGCTGCCGGAAAGAGAAGGCCATGGGGGATTTCATCTCGGGTTAGGTCGGTTTCGGGGTGGATTATTTCGTCAGGTATTGCGGGGCGAAAGCCACGTCCTTGCCAACAGACGGTTGGATCAGGAAAGCGTCCCCTTGTTGCAGGGTCTTACTGGTTCCCACATCAATCCCGCCACCATTCACAGACTTGACGAACTTTGTTCCGGTGTGGTGGTAGGGCACATAACGTCCCCCCTCAAGGAAGCGGAGGCTGTCGGCGTTGGCGGCGGAGGCATCCTTGGAAAGATAATCGGCCAAACCGGAGTTCTGTAGTGTGACGGAGACGGGATAGGGATTCGCAACAATGGCGGCACTGCCTGGGATGGTGATCCGGCTGCGCGTCCCGCGATACTCACCGGCCAGATAGATGGTCTTCGTCGCCTTGGGGGCAATCACGAAACCGGTTCCGAGGGAGACACGGACATTGGCGCGATTGGCTCCGGACACACCGCGGTTCAACTCGGAGCGCCAACCGCGACCACCCTCGTAGAAGTAACGCTTCATCACCCCCTGGGAATCCAGAACGGAAATGACATCGGAATTGGCCGTGCTGCTGCCTGTCTGGAGGGAGATGGATGCCCCGTCTCCAAACAAGGAGGCAAGGGTGTGATCCTTACGGAGAACGAACCGGGTGCCTGCATCCAACGCAGGCAAAGCCCCCTTGACGGTGGCAATGCTGCCGGAAAAGGAAGAGACTTGCTTGATCAGGCCGGTGTAAGGACCGCTGGTGAACTCCACCACAAAGAGATTATCCGAAGCGGGGGCATACTCGGCCGTGCCCGATTCGCTGGCGGCGGTAAAGCCGGAAAAGAAATTGGAGCCGTAAGCTTCAAAGGTGGTGGCACCGCTGGTGACCGCAGCGTTTAGCTCGCCTTTCGCCTCAACGGGGCGGGCCAGGAAAACGCCCACCATCTTCGAGCTTCCACTGGTGAGGTTGATGGGAAGACTGAGGTTGACGGTGCCGACATCCGCGGAGTGCAGGGGATTTGCCGAGATCAGGGTGAGGAGTGACAGGCTTGCGAGGGCCAGGTTGGTTTTTTTCATGAATGTTGATTCTCCGGAGTTAGGTTTCTGAGGGTTGTCCTTGTCGATGGGTCAAAACCTATTCACGGGGGCACTTTTTTCAAATGGTTTATTGTTACTTTTTTGTTACGACCGACGGCTTCTTGGTTGTGAAAAAAGGCCGTTTCGCCATCAAATTGTCACACGCCTTCATTTGACGAAAGCGTTCCTCAGGCTTGGTTTTCCTTAACGTATCGCCATGAGAACAATGACTTTGCCTCTTCCGGAAAGAATCAAGCCCAGGAGGAACAATTTCTCCCGGCCCCGGAGTTTCCGGCTTGTCTGGGGAGTCATCCTTGCCTTTTTTCCTTTCTTGCTCCATTCGCGTCTTTTCGCCATCGAGCAGGTCAAGCTGCTGGGAAACCCGGACTTTGGCATGACCGATGAGGCCGGGGATACCCTGGCAAACAACGCTCTCATCCGGGTGGGATCCTTCGGGGGGATCAGTGACGGGGGGATCGCAGGGTTGCTCACCGGGGACTTGGCCACGGTACGGTCCAACCTGAATTCCTATTTTGCCACCGGCCAGGCAGCCAGCACCAACAAGCTCTGGGGCTCCACCACCTACAACGCCGTCTTCAATACCGGCGTGGCCACCCTGAACCGCGCGAGCACGGCAAACTTCGAGGGCTTCCCCGTTTACGTGCTGGTGTTGAACTCCACCTCGATCACCAACGCCACGCAGGCGGGCATTTTTTGCTACCTGAACGACTTTGACGGAGAGAGGCTCCCCTTTCCGGCGGTTTCCTCCGATGGCGTGGCTGATCTCGAGTTTTTCTCGACGAACTACATCTCCGGAATGCGTCCCTTTTTCGGCTCCCTCGGCACTGACAAACTCTATCGGCTGGTTCCGCTCGGGCAGGGATTCGGCATCACCAGCACCAACGCCATCGCGGCCCTGGTGGACAGCGAGGTGATCTACCAGATCACCGCCAATCACGGCGCCACCAATTTTTCCGCAAGCGGCCTTCCCGCGGGACTATCCGTGGAAGCGGCTTCCGGGGCTTTCTCCGGCTCCGTGGCCACCGCCGGGGTTTACAGCAACATTATTCTCCAGGCGGCGGGATTGGCCGGCACGCGCACTTCTTCCCTCACCCTCACGATCACCGCGCCCCTGCCGGGCACCCCGCAAATCACCAGCAGCACCAACGCCCAGACGGCAACCGCCGGTGTGGCCTACAGCTTCCTGGTCACCGCGAACAACACCCCGACCGGCTACCAGGCCGCCGGCTTGCCGCTGGGTCTCTCCCTCGACAACGCCAGCGGGCTGATCAGCGGCACGCCCAGCCTGCCGGGAACCTACTCGGTGGTGATCGGTGCCTCGAACGCCATCGGTCCGGGAAAAAACTCCAAGTTCACGCTTTCCGTACTCCAACCCTCCCTTTCGTACACCAACACGAGCTTCCTCCTGGGGGTTTCCTCGAATAGCCCCGTGCCGGTGCCCACGGCGGGATACAGTCCTTCCAGTTACCGCAAACCTGCGGGAGGCAACTGGGATCAGGTACCGGGCCTGGATCTGGACACCGCCAACGGAAGGGTGACCGGTGCGCCCACCCGTGCCTTTGCCCCCGTGACCCTGACGGTGGAGTCCCTCGATGCGCTGGGAGTGCTCGCTTCCGGGGTGATCACGGTCTCCTCGGCGACCGCCAAACCCGTCCTGTCCAGCACGAACCGGGTGGACGGCCTGACCTTCAGCCCGATCACCTACAACCTGACGGCAGCGACGGCGAGCACCACGGTGGCGCCCGGAATTTTTAAATTGCTCCGCATCTCCAATAGCGTGACCACCAACTGGATCATCGCCACCAACACCACGGTTCTTCCGGGCGTCACCCTGAACGAAAGCACCGGGGTGCTGTCTGGATCCCCCAGCACGGGGGGCACCTTCCTGGCGGAGTTTGCGGCCGACAACTCCACCGCGAAAAGCAGCGAAGGTTATCCGGGTACAGTCTTCGGCGGGGGGGCAGGCACCCCGCTGGAGGTCACCTTCGTTATCGACGTCACTCCGCCGACCTTGCCCAGCCTGAACGACGCCTCCGTCTACCTCACGATCACCAACGGGATTGGCGAAGTGCGGGACTACGCCTCGATGCCGGTGGGAATGACGAGGAATTTCGACGTGGCCAACAGTCTGGCCACCTTCACCACGTTTTCCAACGTCCCCTCCTGGCTGCAGCTGACCACGAACCACACCGCCTCGGGATCTTTCGCATCGCTTTCGGGAAGACCGACCCAGGCCGGCATCTTCACGATCCTGAAGTTGGCCCAAAACACCAATGTGGCCGGAGTCACCCAGTCAACCAACCGGGAACTGGTTATCACCGTGATCGGCAGTTTGCCCTCCGTCTCCTCCGTTGGTTTCCAAACTCCCCCGTCGGGCCAGGTCGGGCAAAATTACACCGCTTTCATCACCGCTGCGGGAAATCTGCGCAATCCGGCCGATCCCAGCGCCTTTAACGCAACCGGGCTGCCTCCGGGGATCTCCTTCGCCTCCGCCGCCGACCGGCAACTGGGCAAACTCACCGGCACCCCGACCACGGCTGGAACCTACACGGTGAAATTTTACATCGCCAATGCCCGTGGCTACACCACGCAGACCACCACCATGACCATTTTGCCATGACCCTCCCCACCCTTTTTCCCCGGTCTTTCGGGACAACCTGCCTGTCCCTTTTCTTTCTTCCTCTGCTGGGCGGAGTCGTGCCCGCAAGGGCAACCGAGGTTCCCCTGGGTTACCTGCTGCGCCCCGGAGACAATCACCGGGGAATTCCGCTGGTGCGGCCGGCTCTCTACAGCGGCATAATCCTGGCGGTGGACGGACCGGGATTCCGCATCCAGGACCGCTCCTTCCCCCCCATCGAGGCGGGGAACCTGACCGCTTGGGGGCAGGAGCCATGCTATCTGGAAATCGAGTCCTGCCCTGCGGACCCGACCTTGGAAGGAGAGAGGTGGGAGGTGGACGCGGAAAAAAGCCTGGCGGTTCCGGGGTTTTTCGCACTGAAAAGCGCGGCCTGGAACACGCGCCCCGACCTTCCCCCTGGCCTTGCCGGAGCCTCCTACTCCATCCGCAGCCACTGGACGCTGGAAAACGTCTTCCCGCCACTCGCCGAGAGTGATGTGCTCCGCTCGGCGACGCCGGACCTGGCGGATCGGATTTTCATCTTTGACCCATCCCATCCCAAGCGATACCGCAGTTTTTATGCCCAGGCACTGGCGCCGGCGGGAAGCTGGAGGTGGAGTTCCCTGGACAAGGACGACCGGACCTCACGGGTGATTCCCCCCGGGCATGGCTGGCTTTTTTACCGGGAAGCAAACCGAAGGCTCAACCTCGGCCTGACCGGGGAAGCCCGCGTCTGCACCCTCCGGATTCCCCTGCGGCCGGGGATGAATCTGGTGGCTCCGGGTCTCGTCCGAACCGCGAGCTTTCGCCATTTTGCAATGGGCTCCGCCAACGGTTTTCAGTCGGGAGCCAAGGCGGGGCTGGCCGACCGCATCAGCCTGTTCCGGGGGCAGTCGGTGGACACGTTTGCCCTGCTGCCCCAGGGATGGATTTCCCTCCGTTCCCTCCGGGGCGTGGATCCGGAGGTGGCCATGGGGGTGCGCCCCGATGATGCCGTGCAGATTTTCAAGCAGCAGGCGGACCCGGATTTCGCCGTGCCCCGGCAACCCTGACCCCGGGAAACAGCCCGGTTAGAATCCGTACTTCAAGCTGAGGGACAGGTCAAAACCCTTGGTATAGGAGAGGTAGTCCACTTCCTGCCCCTGATAGGTGATCGTCTGGCGGAAGACGGGGTTGAGGAGATTTTTCCCGCGGAAGGTCAGGGACCAGTTGTCGGCAAACTCTTGGGTGACATTGAAGTCCAGCGACGGGGCAGGTTGCTCATAGATGTCGGGCAGGTCGTAACCGACGGCGTAGAGGTAAGGGCCGGTTACGTTGTAAAAGAGCCCGGCGAAAAATCCGCGTTCCTGGTCATCATAGCTAAGCCCGGCATTGATGATATAAAGGGGCTGGCCCTGGAGGGGGCGGGTGGTGGAATAATCGCCCCGGTCCTCCGCCTTTTTGATTTGGTCATCGCTCAGGGGGACCTGGGACTGCACATAGGTGGTGTTGAAATTCACGGAAAAGTTTTTCAACCAGGCATGAATCTGGTCGAGGCGCTTGCGGGCCTCGAACTCCGCCCCCCAAAGTGTGCCGTTGGGGTTGTTTTGATACTGGTAAAACTGGGTGTCCCCCAGCTGGGCGATCCCCTGCTCGATCGGTTTTTTGATGGATTTGTAAAAGCCGCTCACGGCGAGAACCTCCCCGGGTCGCGGAAAGTACTCCATCCGGACATCGTAGTTGTTGATGCTGGAAAGTTTCAGCCGGGGATTGCCGACAAAGATGGTGGCATCCGAGAAGTCCTGGGTAACCACCGGCCCCATTTCCTTGAAGGAGGGGCGCGCCAGGGTCTGGGACCAGGCGAGCCGGAAGTTGACCTCCGGCATGAGCTGGAAGGTGGCGGCCGCCGAGGGAAGGAGATCGAGCTGCTGGATGACTGCGTTGGCATCCGCCTCGGTGGGGAAAAGGGTCGAGGTGGGGCCCTGGATCTGGATGTCCGTGTTTTCGAAGCGTGCTCCGCCGATCAGGGTGAGCTGGGGGAAAAGCCGGAATTCGGTCATCACATAAGAGGCGATCACCTGCTGATAGGCGTTGTAATAACTGCCGAATCCGGAGGAGTTGTTCACCGCGGTCCAGGACATGAACTGGCCGTTGCCCAGGCCGGCCGGGTTGACCAACCCCGACCTATCCTCGTTAAGATAGACCGTGGACCAGTTGGGATCCCCCGAACCGGCGGTGTAGGTGGAGTAGTTGGCCGGAAAGTTGGCCCCTCCATATTCGTAGACGAAGCTGGCCTGGTTGTACTGCCGCTGGGTGGTATCAATGTAGAAGCCGGTCTTGAATTTGCTGGGGTTGTCCTTCTCCTCGAAATACGGGACGCTGATGTTGGCGATCGCGTTGTATTCTCCCTCGGTGAGTTGACGCTGGTATCTTTGCAGGGGTCTTTTGGACTGGGTGAAGGATGGGTCGGCCGGAGCGAGTTCCGAATACTGGCCGGTGGTTTCGTCGTACTTGGCCTGGAAGAGACGCTGGTCGGGTTCATCCAACTGCGCCCTGCCGACGCCGCCCACCCAGTCGATCTGGATGTCGCGAAACGTGGGAATGACGTGATCCCCGTTCAGCTGGACATACCCCAGTTGCCGTTCCCCGTACTGGATGGTCGTGTACTGGAGTTGCTGGTTCGCCGGAAGGGTCGGGTTAAGGGCGTTGTCCGCAACCTGATAATCCGCGGTATCGGTCGCCTGCTGGTTGAAAAGGACGTTGATCCCCACCTTGTGGTTTTTTTCCGGTTGGACGGCAAGGTTGACCAACCCTCCCCAGAGCACGTCCTCGGAGGCTTTGTTGTCGCTCAACAGGAAGTCCTGATTGAGGTTGCCGGCGATCACCGAATAATTTCCGCGGAGGGTCTGCGGATTGTAGATGTTTTTATGGCGGTAACTGAAGGCCCCGAAGCTCCCGACCTGCTGTTCCGGTCCGTACTCCACGGTGTCGCCGCCCTGGAGGTTGAAGCTGTAGTTGGGTCCCGGGGTGGAGTTGGTCAGGCCGACCACCGGGCTCATTTGCCGCATCGCCTGGTTGACGGTTTCGGCGGTGTCGAGATTTCCCGCTCCCGCATTCAGGCTGGCCGGGTTGAGGCCGACCAGGGCGGAGTTATTGATGACGCTCTCCGGAATCGCCCGCTGGTTGGCGCGAAAGCCGAAGGGTCCGGTCCCTCCGCCCGCGTAGGTCAGGAAGTCGGGATTGAGGGTGGCTTGGGAGTTGTATTCCACCGTGGCGGAGACTCCCAGGGAGGGTTTGTCCGGAAATTTTTTCGTGCGGATATCCACGCTCCCGCCGGTGAAATCCCCGGGCTGGTCGGGCGTGAAGGTTTTGGTGGTGTTGATGCTTTCGAGGGTCGGACCGGGGAAAAGATCCACGTTGATGGCCCGCTTGTCGGGGTCGGAGGACGGCAACCTGCCGCCGTTGAGCAGCGTGTTGACGTAACGGTCGGAAAGGCCGCGGACGACCACATATTTGCCGTCGACCACCGAGGTGCCCACCATCCGCTTGAGCGCATCCCCCGCCGTGGAGGCGCCCAGTTTGGAAATGAGATCGGCCCCGATTGTGTCGAGCACCGCCGCGGCGTTTTGCCGCTCCCCCAACAGCCCCACCTCGGAGGTTTTTTCCAGCTCCCCCGGCACGACCAGTTCCTCGAGTTCCTCCACTTCCGCGATTGTCTCGATACGCAGGTCGTTGAACTGGCCGGAGGCGATACTGGTGTCAGGAATGAGCTTGGGAAGGTAGCCGGAGCTGCGCACATTCAGGCTGTAAACCCCCGGAGGAACACCGCTGATGGTGAAATTCCCCTGATCATCGGTCATGGCCCCGAAGGGGGTGTCCAAAATCGTGACGGAGGCCCGGGCAATCGGTTGGCCGAAATCGGAATCCACCACCCTTCCCCTGACCCCTCCCACACCTTGGGCCTGCAGGGAGGAAACGCCGCAAAGCGATGCCGCCAGCAGGACAAAAAGTCCGGACAACTGCGGGGCGCGGGAGAAAAGGCCAAGCACATTCTTTTTTTGGGAAACCGCGGGAATAAACATAGCGATCTTCCCGGCGGGGACGGCCACCTTTGTGAATTGGATTCAAATAACTTGCGGTGGCATCTGGGTTACTTTTCACAGGTTATTGAGGAGATGGCCAGAGCGGGGTTGATGAGACCGCAAGCCTTTCCACCATCGGCGTGTGATCCGGCGTGTGCGACCTTCTCTTTTTTGCGTGGCTCTTTGGGTGACCGCGCAACACCCCTGCCCCACCTCGGCACAAACCGGAACTCCCGTGGGAACCGGCGCCTGGGGTACGGACACGACCGTCCAGGATGCCGTCCGGCCCAACCCCTTTGCGGTGCCCGCAGGCGGCGGACAGGATCCTGCGAAAGAACTAGTGGATGCCCCTCTTCCGGGACAAAAAACGGCCCAGGTAGGCGGGACCACCACCGCGGAGGATGTCTCCGCCCTGACGCCGTATTATGTCCGCACGGGCATCGGCCTGGCCTTTGTGACCAGTGTGGATTATCCCGATTTTGGCATCACCAGCCCGGTCAACATGGCCCCGGGCTTTGCCGCGGGGGTCATGCTGGGCAGCCAGTTTCACGACAACGTCGCCTTCGAACTGGAAACCGGCCTTCTCTATAACTCCGTCTACTCCAACCAGACCGGAGGACTCACCGCCACGGGCCTGAACCAGGTCACCAACGTGCAGCTCTTTCAGGTTCCCATGATGGGAAACTTTATTTTCCGCACGGATCCCCTCGGCTCCACCCGGATCCGCCTGGTGGCGGGAGGCGGAGCCGGGGGAATCTTCCGCCAGGTTTTTATCACCGGCTCCCCCGATGACCTCACCCAAAGCCAGACACTGTCGGCCTATCAGGGTTTTGGCGGAATCCAGATCAATCCCGGGGAACCGGACCTGATGGTCGATGTGCAGTTTCGCTATTTAAATTCCATCACCGGCCAGTCCGTGCCATCGATGTCGCTGATGGGAACCGTGACGATCCGTTTCTAAACGGAACCCGCCAGCGGCAATTCGGGGCTGGCTTGGGCAAGTCCTAGGACTCCCTCTGGGCGAGACCAGGGAGGCTGAGATATTCCAAGTTATTAAAAACAATTTTGTATAAGTGTCTAATTGTAACACTCCTTTTCTCGATTCTAAGAACGTTGTTTTTAGTTTGCTGTTGTGACCGCGTGCAGGAAAACGCAATTTCTATTCTTGGCATGCCTCTGCCTTGGCACTTCCCTGGCTCTGCCCCAGGAAAGTTCAGGTCGCCTTGCCGTTCCTACGACAAACGCCGTCGTTTCCTCAGCACCTTCCGCCGCCCCCGCCTCCCCGGCGCCCCCCACC
>DFCD01000040.1 GCA_002366885.1 Verrucomicrobia bacterium UBA3063 | reverse complement strand
CCATCGGAGCGGTGGGATTTGAACCCACGACAGCCAGCTCCCAAAGCTGGTACTCTACCAAGCTGAGCTACGCTCCGTTTGTCCTTGCAATCTGCCGCTATTCCTACATATTGCAAAGTTTTCCCAACCCCTTATGAGATCAGAACTTGTCCACCGCGCCCTTTCCAAGGTCGCTAACCCCCAAATCCTCATCAATGTCGTTTCCAAACGCGTTCGCCAGCTCGGCCTCGGCTACCGCCCGATGATCGTTGTCAGCCCCCGCATGACTTTTATGGACGTCGCCCTCCACGAGATCGCCGATGGCAAACTGGGTTATGAGGTCCTAGGTGGCGAGACCGCCGAGGCTCCTGCCAAACCGGCCCGCAAGACCCGCGCCAAGAAATCTTCCTAAAGGCCCCTTCCGGGCGACGGGGTGACGCGCCCTGAAAACCATCGAGATCCACAACCGCCGGGCTGGCCACAATTACTCGATCCTGGAGTCCGTCGAAGCCGGAGTTGTCCTAACCGGCCCGGAAATCAAATCGATCCGTGCCGGCAACGGCGACCTCGCCCACTCCTTCGGCCGGATTGAAAACGGCGAAGCTTGGCTCCACTCCTTCCACATCGCCCCCTACAGCCACGGGAACCGTGCCAACCCGGAGCCGGACCGACCCCGCAAACTCCTCCTCCACAAGGCGGAGATTCACCGCTTCCTTGGCCAGATCGAAAAAGGCGGCTCCCGCGCCCTTGTTCCGCTCAAAGGCTATTTCAAGGACGGCCGCTTCAAAATCCTTGTGGGCCTGGGCGCCGGCAAGACGCACCGCGATCGTCGTCAGGATCTCATCAAGCGCCAGGCCGATCGCGAAGTCTCGCGGGAACTGGCCAATCGACGCCGCCGATGAGTTCCCGCCTCCGCCCTTTGGCCCGCCAACTGCCCGCCGGCGTCCTCCGTTTCGATCCCCCCACCCTGGCCGCCAACTCGGGCGATGCCTGGATGGCCTCGGCCCTGCCGGAAGCTGTCGCCTTTCCGCGCAACACCGCCCAAGTCTCCAAAATCCTGGCCTTTTGCCACCGGAAAAAGATCCCGGTCACGGCCCGCGGCGGCGGGCGCGGCTATGTCGGGGGTTGTGTCCCCCTAAAAGGAGGAGTGGTTCTTTCCCTTCTGCGCATGAACCGGATCCTGGAAATTTCCAGGAGCGATGGTCTGGCCGTGGTCCAACCCGGGGTCATCACCGGCTCCCTGGCCTCCGCCGTTTCCCGGAAAGGCCTGTTTTACCCTCCGGACCCTGCGAGTCTGAAGGAGTCCACCCTTGGCGGGAATATCGCCACCAACGCTGGCGGTCCACGATGCCTGAAATACGGTGTCACCCGGAATTACCTCCTTGGGCTGGAGGTCGTTTTAGCCGACGGAACGGTGGTGCGATTCGGCGGGCGGACCCACAAAAACCGGACGGGCCTGGATTTCATCGGTCTCTTTTGCGGATCCGAGGGGATGCTGGGCGTGGTCTCGGAAGCCACCCTGCGGCTGCTGCCTCGGCCTCCGGATCGCTCCGCCCTGCTCGCGGAGTTCCGTTCCCTGCCGCAGGCGGCGGCCGCCGTCCAAAAAATTCTCGCCGCCGGGCTTCTTCCCTCCGCCCTGGAAATTGCCGACCCCTCCACCCTGGCCGCGGCCAGGAAAGCCATCCCGGGCGCCCCGCGGGGCGATTCCCTCATCATCGCGGAGTTCGACGGCCAGCCGGCGGCCGTGAAGACGGATCTGGCGCTGGCGATGCGCCTGCTCCGGCCTTCCGCCTCCCGCTTATCCCCCGCGCTTGGCACCCACGCGTGCGAAAGGCTCTGGAAAATCCGCCGGGGCTTCAGTTACGCCCTGCGGGACACTGGACTCGTCAAACTGAACGAGGATGTCACCGTTCCCAGGGGCCGGATTCTTGAACTTTTCCGGCTGACCGCCCGACTTCAGAAAAAATACCGGATTCCCATTTCCAGTTTCGGACATGCCGGCGACGGGAACATTCACGTCAACCTGATGGCTCCCCGGGGAACCCAACAGGACGATCCCGCGATGCGCAGGATTCTCGATGAGTTGTTCTCCGGCGTCCTCGCCCTCGGCGGGGTCATCAGCGGAGAGCATGGGATTGGCATGGCCAAAAGTCCCTGGTGGCCGAAGGCGGCATCACCCGATCTGCAAAAAATCCACAGGCTGGTCAAACGGGCCCTGGACCCGCTGGCGATTTTGAATCCCGGCAAATACCTCCGCTAAACGGGAAACCCCTGCGGCCCGCGCCGGTCAAAAGGGAAGCCCGACCGAAACCCAGCCCCGCATCCTTTTTCCCCACTTTTGGAACCAGCCAACTGTCGTTGGCCTGTGTCCGGAACGGAACGGGGAAAAGGCGGGCGAAACCCTCGAAATCAGGAAAACCTGTACCTCCGGGTTTTTCCGGGAATGCCCCGGATGCCATTCTCCTAGATTTCTTTCCATCACGGCCTTAACCACATTGCCGGAAACAGCAATCGGCAGATGCTCTCTCAAGATGCGGTAGAACCCCATACATTCAACACAACATATGGGCGGGAGGGAGTCAACCAATTCCGCTCCCAAATCTTGCCCGAAAAGCGTCCCTGGCTGGTTTCCAACAAAAACGGCAATCGATACCTGTTAAAGCTCCTTCAGTTTCTGGGCCCGCTCTTTGTTGCGGATATCGTTCAGGGCCTCTATTTCTGCGGGCAAAATCGATCCCGCGGGAAGGGCAAGGGTTCCCCGGGTGAGGTTCGTGTCAATCGTTGGGGCGTAGACCACACGCCCGTTGACAATCACCACCAGGATCAGTCCCCGCCCTGTATTCGTGGCAACCTCCAGTTTGGTCTTCCCAAAATCGTCAAATTCGACCACCACAGTCCCGTCGGGAAGGCTCTGAATCTTGCGGATCTCCTTTTCGGAAACCTCGGGAATGTTCCGGATGGCGATGGTGGCGGGGGGGTTCAGGAGGGTGATGGGAACCGTTACCATGCCCTTGACGCCCTCCGGGGCCTGTAGATGGACGCGCAGCAGCACCGGAGGCTTTTCCGCCGCCCCGATCCAGAACCACGCCCCCACCAGCAATGCCAAGACACGTCCCATCCCCTCACGCTACCTTCGTCAGCGGCGCGGACGACCCGATTTGTCAAAGATCCCGATTCCATCCAGAATCGCTTATGCGCGGATGGATCATGGCGATCGGCATGGCCGGATGGCTCTCCTTGTCCGCAGAATACTGCCTGGCCGAGGTGGATGCATCCCGCGAAACCGTCCCAAAGAAGTTCCAGGGGGCCCCCGGCCTGATCAAGGGGGGGTTTCTCATTCAGGGATCCAAACGCCGCTTTGAAAAGGCCAACGAACTCAATCTGGAGTCCTTTCAGACCAAGCTGGAGGTCACTCCGGGGGAGTTGAGCCTGAGGAAAATCCGCGAGCCTCAGCCGGACGATCAGATCAACCTGAGATTCACCGTGACCAACGGCTCCGAAAACGGAACTTTTCTATTTTTTCCCACCGCGCAAAGGTGCGAGGCAGAAGTCAGGAACGAGGCCGGAGAGGTCGTCTACACCTGGTCGGAGGATTTTGAGTTCGCCCCTGAAGCGGGGTACGGGTTCCTCAATGCGGGGGAACGGCTCAATTACCGGATTTCCATCCCCTATCAGGCCCTTCGGGGCCGGGTCTCGATCGGTTCCGCCACCTTGTCCGCAAACCTTGTCAATTACCCCCTGCTCCGGGCGGAGATGCCGCTGCAGGTGATTCCCTGACGGGGCCGCGTAAATCGCCAAGGGGCTGGGACAGCATTTTTTCCACTTGGTCCGGACGGTAACTTTCCTGCCGCCCCGCCCCAAGGTCCCTGACATTTTTTTCCTTCTCGACCATCCTGGCCCGGACGCGCGTCAAACGCCCCTCATACATCTTCAATCCTCCGTCGGATTTCTGGGTGACCCGGTCCGATCGGGAAGACCAACCGGATGCAGTTTCGCCCGGAATTTGCCGGAAAACCCTGGTATCCGAGGAAGCCAGCGTCTGCTGGGCCTGATAGCGGCCGCTCTTCTTGGCCCCTCCCGCAAACTCCGTCCCTCCTCCCCACCTCTCCTGCTCCCGATGCGGTCCGTCTTCCCTGTCCCAAGCCGGTCGATCCCCCAAGGAGGATTTTTTCTCGAAAGGATCCAGACGCACCGTGGAAAACTCACGGCCCTGGCCATAATACGTCGGGGAAATTTCGGAGATGGACTTCATCTTTCCGGACAAGGGACTTAGGCGGGCATCGGGCTTCCTGGGCCAACTGGCATTTGCCATATCTTCCTGGGCGTCTCCGAGACGACCTGCACCGGTCTCCCCGGCAACAAGGGAACACGCCGTCAGCAGGAGGCCCCCGAAGACGATCACACGCAAAGGCGACATTCCCCAGTTTCGCCCGTTTCCCCCCGCATTTCCCCGCAAAACCGGCTCGTTTTTGCCACCCCTGCCGACAACCGGTGAATGATTTCGCCCCGCCGGCGGAACGGCCATCCCGCTCCCGGCAAAGGACTGGGTCCGCTTGGATTTGAACCAAGGACCAAGGGATTATGAGTCCCCTGCTCTAACCGCTGAGCTACGGACCCGACCCATGGATTCTCGCCCACCCGCAAACGCCTGTAAATTCCAAGCAGGCCAAGCTATTCTCATCTCATGCCAGGTGGCCCTGCCCATGCCCTGCCCGCCTTGCCCAGGACTGCCGTCGTCGGCACGGGGGCACTCGGGATGTACTACGGCGCCAAGTTAGCCAGGTCGGGCGTCCCCGTCTCCTTTCTTGCCCGGAGGGACCTCGCGCACCTGCAAAAACACGGCATCCAGGTCCGATGCCCTTACGGGGATTTTCCGCTCCACCCCGTCCAAGCCTTCGGAACCCCCCAGGAAGTCGGCCCCGTTGATCTCGTCCTGATCTGCATCAAGACCACCGGCAATGCCGACCTGAAAAACCTCATCCCCCCCCTGCTTGGACCCGATACCGCGGTCTGCACCCTGCAGAACGGACTGGGCAACGAGCAGGTTCTCGCCTCCCTTGCCGGAAAAGAGCGGGTGCTGGGTGGAGTCTGCCACGTCTGCGTTTCCCGGCCCGAACCCGGCGTGGCCCGCAACTTGGCCTGCACCGACATCAAGTTTTCCGACCTTTCCGGAGGTGACACTCCCCGCGCCCGCTCCCTTGCACAAATCTTCACCAAGGCAGGGGTGGGCTGCACGGTCGCGCCCTCCATCGGTTCCGCCCGGTGGTACAAGCTCGTCTGGAACGTCCCGTTCAACGGGTTGGGCATTGCCGGCGGACCAGGAGGAAGGGACACCCAGCAGGTGCTCGAGGACCCCCAACTTCATCGGGAAGCCAAGGACCTGATGACCGAGGTCTTGGCCGCATCCGCCAAACTTGGCTTTCCCCAGGAAGACGGACTGATCGAGAAGGAGATCGCCCGGACAAGGACCATGGGTCATTACAAATCCTCCAGCCAGCTGGATTGGGAGGCGGGCAAACCGGTCGAGCTGGAATCCATCTGGGGCGAAGCCCTCCGACAAGGCACCGCCGCCGGCCTCCCCATGCCGCACCTGCGGAAGCTCTACGAAAAACTAAAGGGGATGGTGAAGGTGTAACGATCCGGCTTCGGGCAGGGCTGTCCCTGAGGGCCAGCCGTCTCAGACCTCGGAAATTTCCCGCAACAGCGCTCGATTCATCTTCGCCCCGCGCTCCAGATAAGAAATGGGAAACGTCTCATCCGGGCCATGCGCCCGGCAATCCGGCAAACTTAGCCCCACCAGCAACGTCTCCACCCCCAGTACCTTCCGGATCACGCTGACAATCGGAATGGTGCCCCCCTCAAGAAGATACTTCACCTTCTTTCCGTCCCACGCCTGACTGAGCGCCCGCGCCGCCGCCGGACCAAAATCTTTCTTGGGATCACAGAAGTACGGCAGCCCCCCGTGATGCCGGGTGACCTTGATCTTGACCGTCTTGGGGCAATGTTTCCGGAGATGTCTTTCCACCAAACCCGCGATTTCGGCCGGATCCTGATGGGGCACGAGTCGGAATGTCAGCTTGGCCGAGGCCTTGCTTGGCAGAACCGTCTTCGGCCCCGGCCCCTGATACCCACCGGTGATGCCGTTGATTTCCGCCGTCGGCCGCATCCCGATCCTTTCGATGGCGGTGAAACCCGGTTCGCCCGCCAAAGCCGGACTACCCGCCTGCCGCCTCACCTCGTTGTCGGAGACCCCCAGATCCTTGGCCGCTTTCCGTTCCCAAGCCGCCGCCTTGCGGACTTTTTTGTAAAAACCAGACACGGTTACCCGGAACCTCTCGTCATGCAGGCCGGCCAGCAACTGGGTCAGCACCTTGATGGGGTTTACCACCGCCCCGCCATACACGCCGGAGTGCAGATCATGGGAAGGGCCGGTCAACTCCACCTCCAACGCCGCGATGCCGCGCAGTCCGTAGGTAAGGGTGGGTTGATCCGGTCCGGCCATGTTGGTGTCGGAGATCACCGCCACGTCACATTTCAGCTCTTTCTTTCGCGCCCGTAGCACTGCCTCAAGATTGTCGCTACCCACCTCCTCCTCCCCCTCCACCACAAAGACCACGTCCGTCGCGGCTCCCCCCTCCCGGATCGCTTCCGCCACCCCCAGCATGTGGGCAAAGATCTGGCCCTTGTTGTCCGTCGATCCGCGGGCCAGGACCATGCCATCCATGATCCGGGGCTCAAAGGGATCCCCCGTCCACCCATCGCCCATTTCGGCGGGCTGCACATCATAATGCCCGTAAATCAGGACACGCCGCCGCCTGCCACCCCCCGGCTTGCTCCATTTGGCCAGGACCACCGGAGCCCCGGGCGTGGCCACGATCTCCGCCTCCAAGCCCATCTCACCAAACTTCTTTTCCAGCCAGTTGGCACAGTCGCGCATCGCCTGATCGCGGGCCGGGTCGGCCGAAACGGTCGGGAAACGCAGAAAATCAAAGTAGTCGGACCGGTCTTTCTCGGAAACAGGCATGGAAGGATTTTGCCCGACCCATCCTCCCTGCACCAGTCCCGCGGAAACCACCCCCGCTCGCTATTTGCTCAGACCTGATTTTTGTTTAAGATGGGCCAATGACACCCAGCCATCTGCACATCCCGAAATCATTCCCCCCTTTCGACCTGACCCGCCTGCTCCGCACGGTCTTCGAGCCCCAGCAGGGCGAGCGGACCTGTGTCCTGATCGATCTGGACGACCCCATGCAGGTGAAGGATCTCGCCTTCCTGAAAAACCCTTCCTTGACCGTCCAAAAATACGCCCATGACATCTTTTATCAGGGCCTCAACAACGGAACCGGCAAGGAACTCGGCCTCACCGGGGGCGAACTGTATGCGTACAAAAAGACAGGGGGGAGCAACCTGGATATGGATGACCTCGTGGTGGATACCCGGGGCCGGCGGCTATCCTTTGAGAAGGACATCTACCCTAAATACGACATCATTCTTTGCATCTCCACGTACTCGGCCACCGCCCCCCTCACCGCTTCCGCCAAAAAGCACGGCTTCCGGGGCGCCACCCTGCACGGCCTCAACGAAATCATTCTCAAGACCGGCCTCGCCGTGGACTACAATTCGGTCAGCCGTCAGGCAGAAAAGCTCCGCCTTGGATTAACCAAGTCCGACTGGGTGGAAATCGATTACGAGGTCGCTGGTCAGTCCTGCACCCTGCACCTCAACCTGGATGGCCAGGAAGCCCAGAAATCCCACGGCCTCTGCCGTGGCAAGACACCGGATGTGGCCAACCTGCCCGCCGGCGAGGTTTATTTCGTCCCCTCCAGCGCCTCGGGCCGGATGCCCATGAAGTTCGAGGACGGCACGCTTGCCATCCTCGACGTGAAGGACGGTCGTCAGATCGGCGGCACCTTTCTTTCCGGGAACTGCAAAACCCTGGAGGAACACATCGCCAAGCTCCAACGAGATCCGGTCACGGGAGAACTGGGCGAACTGGGATTCGGCACGCAACTTCTCCCCTTCAGTGGTCGCGACATTCAGGACGAAAAAATCCTTGGCACCGTCCATGTTGCCACCGGACGTTCCGATCACCTCGGCGGACACCTCACGCCCGACAAGTTTGCGGAAAGGATCAACGCCACCCATGACGACATTCTTTACGCGCCCCACAAGACACCGGAGATCAAGGTGAAGCAAGTCCGGATGCATCGCGACGGCAAAACCACCGTGGTGATGGAAAATTACCGTCCCTCCCCGTATCTCGAGCAACTTCTCGCCTGAAATCCGCCTACGAAACTTCCTCCGCCCTGGCGGAGTACCTCGCTTTTCACTATCTCGAGCCCGGCAACCTCCTGCCCGGGGGGTATCCCCCCCCTTTCGGAATCAAAAACTTTCCCGCGACCTGTGCCGGCCTGCTTTTGTCGGAGATGCGCCGTGGAAAACCGAAGTCGCGCCGAGCCCTCGATCTGGGTTGTGCGGTGGGGCGCTCCTCATTCGAACTTGCGAAAAAAGTGCCCGAGGTGGTCGCCATCGATTTTTCCCGTGTTTTCATCCGGGCGGCACGGGATTTGGCGAAGAAAGGATCCCTCCGGTTCCCGCTGAAACTGGAGGGCGATCACCGGCAGATCGCCACAGCCAGGGCACCTTCCGGAAAGTTCAGAAAACGGGTCTGTTTTCGCACCGGCGATGCCCTCCATTTGCCTGATCTTGGAAAATTCGACCTGGTTCTTGCCGCCAATCTGCTGGACCGGGTGCGAGACCCGAAAAGACTCCTGGAAAAGGTTCTCCCCCAGCTCGTCCGACCAGGCGGCCTTCTTCTGCTTACCTCCCCTTACACCTGGTCCGAGGAGTTCACCCCCCGCTCCCGTTGGCTGAAAAACTCCTTCTCGCGGATCCAAAAACTCCTCCACCGGCGTTTCCGGATGGTGCGCAGGAAAAACCTTCCCTTTCTGCTCCGCGAGCACCGCCGCAAATTCCAGCTTACCTTCGCCGATGCCACCCTTTGGCTCAGACGAGGGTAATTTCCTCGCGCCGATTTTACCGCCCGGGGTCGACGGCTACCTGCACACGGTTTGCGCGGAACCCCGATTTCCGATATTTTTAAACCCTTATGGGTAAGACGCTTTTCCAGAAAGTCTGGGACCGGCATGCCGTGGGTAAACTCCCCGACGGCTCCACCCAGCTCCTCATCGGGACCCACCTGATTCATGAGGTGACCAGCCCGCAGGCGTTTGGAATGCTCCGGGACCTCGGCCTGAAAGTGGCATTCCCCCAGCGCACCTTCGCCACGGTCGACCATATCGTCCCGACCGACCAACGGGTCGAGCCCTTCCAGGACACCCTGGCCGACGCCATGATCAAGGAACTCCGCAAAAATTGCGCCGATTTTGGAATCACCTTCTTCGACATCCCCTCGGGAAAACAGGGCATTGTCCATATCGTCGGTCCCGAGCAGGGAATCACCCAGCCGGGCACAACCATCGCCTGCGGAGACTCCCACACCTCCACCCACGGGGCCTTCGGCGCCGTGGCTTTCGGGATTGGCACCAGCCAGGTCCGCGATGTGTTGGCCACGCAAACCATGGCCCTCTCCCCCCTCAAGGTCCGGAAGATCGAGGTTCGCGGCAAACTCGGCCCGGGCGTCTATGCCAAAGACATCATCCTCCACGTCATCCGAACCCTTGGGGTGAATGGAGGCACCGGCTTTGCCTACGAATATGCCGGCCCGACGATCGAAGGCCTTTCGCTGGAAGAGCGGATGACCATCTGCAACATGTCCATCGAAGGCGGTGCCCGGGTCGGATACGTGAATCCCGACCAAAAGACTTTCGAGTATCTCAAGGGCCGCCCCTACTGCCCCAAAGGCAAGGATTGGGACGCGGCTGTTCAGGAATGGAAACAGGTCGCTTCGGATCCGGATGCCACCTACGACGATGTGAAGGTCTTGGAAGCCTCGGAGATCCGCCCCACGGTCACTTGGGGCATCAACCCCGGACAGGGCATCTTCATCGATGAGGCCATCCCCTCCCCGGAGGATCTGCCTGAAGCGGACCGCTCCTCCGCCCGGGAAGCTCTCGAGTTCATGAAGTTCCAAGCGGGGCAAAAACTTGCCGGTCAGAAAATTCAGGTCGCCTTCTTCGGCTCCTGCACCAATGCCCGGGTCTCCGACTTCGTCGAAGCCTCCAAATTCCTCAAAGGACGCAAGGTGGCCCCGGGCATCCGGGCCATTGCCGTTCCTGGCTCCCAGGGCGTGAGCAAGGTCTGCCAGGAGATGGGCATCGACCGGATCTTCAGGGACGCCGGCTTTGACTGGCGCGAGGCCGGTTGCTCCATGTGTCTCGGCATGAATCCCGACCAGCTGGTCGGAGACGAGATTTGTGCCTCCTCCTCCAACCGGAATTTTAAGGGGCGCCAAGGCAGCCCCACGGGACGAACCCTGCTGATGAGCCCGGTGATGGTGGTCGCCGCTGCGGTCACCGGCGAGGTCAGCGATGCCCGTAAGGTTTTCTCCAAGACCTGAGATGTCCCTCTCCCCCATTCGAAAAATTTCCGGCCGGGCCGTTCCTGTGGAAGGCGATGATATCGACACCGATCGAATCATCCCGGCACGCTACATGCGCTGTGTGACCTTTGACGGTTTGGGTGATTTCCTCTTTCGCGACATCCGCCAAACCCCGGAAGGCAAGTCCAAGAACCACCCGATCGATCAGGTCCAGTTCCAGGGAGCCACGATTCTGGTTTCTGGAATGAATTTTGGTTGTGGCAGTTCCCGCGAACACGCCCCCCAGGCCATCGTCCGGGCCGGATTCCAGGCGGTGATTGCGGGAAACTTTGCTGAAATCTTTTTTGGAAACAGCACGACCCTGGGTCTTCCTTGCGTCTCTGCCAAAAAGGAGGATCTTCAGGCCCTCACCCAGCTCGTCACCCGGGAGCCCGCCACTCAGGTGGAAATCGATCTCGAAAAACTCAAAGTGACGGCCGGCAAACTTTCCTTCCCCGTCACCATGAAGGCCAGCGCCCAGCAGGGGCTTCTCTCCGGTCGGTTCGACGCCATTGCCGACCTGCTTGCCAACCTCCCCAAGGTGAAGGATCTCGCCGCCAGGATTCCTGGACCGACCTCCCCCTAAAAGAACACGCCCCATCCGGGCGCTAGGAAAATTTCTTTCGACCCTGGAATCCTCCAGAACTTGAGGCTCCCGCTTCCGCGTCTGCCTTCCAATCAAGGCACGACATGTTCGGATTAAGGTTAGGCCTCGTATTTGATTATATCGGACGAAAGAAATTGCTCCGTCACACGCGCCGGACAGGGCGTGAAACCGAAACAACCCGGTTCAAAGAACTCCCCGGAGCCTGGCTTGGCACCGGGTGGAGAGCGACTCGAGAATTGTTTTTTCCCAGCCGTTCACCATCTCTTCGGTCAACGTAAGCGTGGGGGAGCGGAATTTCAAGCGACAACCTAGTGACAAGAAACCTTTCGGAACCTTGGCTCCCGCGGGGTCACGGAACCGGTCAAACACGCCCAGACTCTCCAATTCCGGCGGCGCCACCGCCCGGATCGCCTTTGCCACCTCCGCGTAAGAAACCTTTTCCGGCAGGACAAGGGCAAGATCCCGTTCCACGCCGGGGAAGCTGCTCCGTTCGCGGTTTTCGGCCAATCGGGAGGAGGCGGTCCCGAGGAAGACTTCCGCCACCCAGACGGGGATTTTCAGTCCCGCCTGCTTTTTTTCCGCCGCTCCGGCTTCGCGCGACTTTCCTTCCGCGGCGACCCCCGGAAAGCGGGCCCGCAACTCCTCCAAAATGCCTTTGAGACCAAACCACCCCGCTTTTTCCTCTTTCTCCTGCCAGTCCACGGGCCGCTCCCGGCCTGCCACCAGCAGTGCTAGGCGGATTTCCTCCCGTCCTTCCCCACCCGCCACCCTCCCGATCTCGAACAATTTCAGGTCGGTTGTCCCCCGGGCAACATTCCGGCCGGCAGATCCGAGAATCCCCGGAATCAGGGAACTGCGCAGTGCCGCGGCGTCCGGTCCGGCAGGCACGGAAAGATTCACCGCCGTCCCCTCTTCTCTGCGGACCAGGCTGCCCGTGAGGGTCTCGGTAAATCCCCTTTCGGTCAAAAAGGTGCGGATGCGGCGGCGTCGGCGGTCCTCACGGTCCTCCGCGGATTCCCCTTCGGCAAGCGGATCCAGGGCGGACGGCATCTGATCCAGATTTTCCAAACGAACCAGTTCCTCGATCAGATCCATCTCCTCGCGGACATCCTCCCGCCAGGCGGGTGCCACCCATCCCTCGCCTTTGGCCTCGAAGCCCAGCGCCACCAACCGCGCCTGGATTTTTTGGGGGTCCAGGGCCTGGCCGATCATTCGTTCCACCTTGGCTAGCCGGAGGGGAATAGCCGCGGGTGCTTTTTTTTCCTCGGTTCCGGTGGTGGAGGAGCCCTCCACCTTTTCCAGCGCCCCGCACTCCTGCAGCAATGCCAGCACGCGGTTCCGGGCCCGCTCCACCAGGGCGGGATCCAGCCCGCCACGACCGAACCGACGGGAGGATTCGGTATGCAGGGACAGCCTCCGCGCGGTTTTCCGGACCGTGCCGGGATGAAAACGTGCGGATTCCAGGAGAATTTTGCGGGTTCCCGGTTCCACCGCGCTTTCCTTTCCCCCCACCACCCCGGCCAGGGCCACCGGACCCCGGGCATCGGCAACGACGAGATCCTGCGGGGTCAGTTCATGGGATCCCCCATCCAAGCCGGTGATTTTTTCCCCCGCCTTGGCACGGCGGATCTGGATCGTGTTGCCCTGAACCTTCGCGGCATCGAATGCGTGGACCGGTTGTCCGATTTCCAATAGCACGTAGTTGGTCACGTCCACCAGCAAGCCCAGGCTGCGCATCCCGCAGGCGGAGAGCCTTTTCTTCATCCAGTCCGGGGAATCGATTCCCGCCTTCACCTCGATGGCTGTCAGGGAGTAGCGGGGGCAGTCCAAGGGATCGGCGATCTCCACCTTCCATCCAGATAACGGCCCGGCGGCAGGTGCCTGAATCGGCCTGCGATCCTTGGGTTTTGCCCCCAGCGCGGCAAACTCCCGGGCCACGCCTTCCATGCAGGCGAGATCGGCCCGGTTGGGGGTGACCTCAAACTCCAGCACGGTTTCTCCCGGGAAAAGCTTCTCCAGCGGGACGCCCAGAGGAGTTTCCTTGGGGAGAAGCAAAAGGCCCTCTGCGTCCTCCGCAATGCCCAGCTCCTTGGCCGAACAGAGCATGCCCTCGGAACTTTCCCCGCGAAGCTTGGCTGACTTGATGGTCATGCCGCCGGGAAACGCCGTTCCAGGCCTCGCCAAGGGAACAATATCTCCCGCGTTGTGATTCCTTGCCCCGCAAACCACCTGCCGGGGTCCGGTGCCGTCGTCCACCTGACAAACGGTCAGGCGGTCGGCATTCGGATGGGG
>DFCD01000072.1:1751-3905 GCA_002366885.1 Verrucomicrobia bacterium UBA3063 | reverse complement strand
AGCGGCACCCAGACGAACATGAACGTCAACGAGGTCATCTCCAACCGGGCCATCGAACTGGCCGGCGGCACCCTCGGATCCAAAAAGCCCGTTCATCCCAACGACGACGTCAACATGTCCCAGTCCTCCAACGACACCTTCCCCACCGCCATGCACCTCGCCGCCGTGGACCAGCTTCAGAAGGAACTCATCCCCTCGGTGCAAAAGCTTCGGGACGCGCTCGCCAAGAAGTCCGTCGAATTCAAGAACCTCATCAAGATTGGCCGTACCCACCTCATGGATGCCGTGCCCATGACCCTGGGTCAGGAGTTTTCCGGATACGTAGCCCAGCTCGACGCGGCCCTCTCCCGTATCCAAGGCGCCCTCCCAGAGTTGCATGAACTGGCACTCGGGGGGACCGCGGTCGGCACTGGGATCAATACCCATAAGGATTTTCCGGCAAAGGCCGCCGCCCACCTGGCCAAACTCACCGGCCAACCGTTTGTCTCCGCTAAAAACAAGTTCTACGCCCTCGCCACGCACGATCCGCTCGTCGCGGCCAGCGGCGCGCTCCGCACCCTTTCCGTGGCCCTGATGAAAATCGCCAACGACATCCGCTGGCTCGGCTCCGGCCCCCGCGCGGGCCTGGCCGAACTCCATCTCCCGGAAAACGAGCCCGGCTCCTCCATCATGCCCGGCAAGGTGAATCCCACCCAGTCGGAAGCCATGACCATGGTCTGCGCCCAAGTCCACGGTAACGATGCCGCCATCGGCTTCGCCGGATCGCAGGGCAACTTCGAGCTCAACGTTTTCAAACCGGTCATCATCCACAACTTCCTCCACTCCGTGCGGCTATTGGCCGACTCCTGCCGCTGTTTCCGGGAGTTTTGCGTGGAAGGAATCCATGCCGATGCCGCCAAATTAAAGGACTACACCAACCGTTCCCTTATGCTGGTAACCGCCCTCTCTCCCAAAATCGGGTACGACAAGGCGGCCGAGGTGGCCAAGAAAGCCCACAAGGAGGGCACCACCTTGAAAGAGGCCTGCCTCGCCCTCGGATATCTCAAAGCCGATGAGTTTGATAAGCTGGTCCGTCCCGAGGACATGCTCGGGCCCAAGCCCTAATCCGCCCATTCGCTAATAAATGGCCCTCCAGTTTCAGGAGGCTTGAGGTCAGTTCTTTTTCTTGGTCGCTACTTTAATGGTAAACGTGTGGTTGCCAGCCCCGTGATTCCAGAAGCTGTCGTCGCTGGCTCCGTAGTACGATCGGCTTCCCTGGCTGGACTCCCGCTTGGGACTGGGAAGATGAAAATCGCTGGAGAGCTGGAAGGTGTTCCCGTCAACCACGGCATATCCATACGGTTTGCCGGTAATTAGATCCTTCTTGTTGTCGATGAACGTGGCGGGGCTTTTATCGAGCTCATCCAGCTCGGTGGGCAGGCGCCCCTCGCTTTGATAAAACCGATCCACATCGTAGTAGATGCTTCTTAAGTCCTTCACCCGCTGCTGATCTTGCGCGAGATAGCGGGCTTTGACGGGTCCACCGCTGACGTAGATCGCCCCGGCCACGGAAACTCCGATCAGGCCGATCAGCAGGCCCTTGAGCTGAACCGGGGAAAGAAAGCATGGAACCGAACTCTTCTCCGACTCTCCCACGCGAAGCTCTTTCATATAGTGCAAAACAACTCCTCCCGCCAAAGAGCCCGTGATCACGGCCTTGAGTAGGAAACGCGAGGTGAGATCCCCTTCCAGCAATCTAAGGACGAGAAAAATGAGATCCGTCAAAAGAATGGCCACGGCCACAAAGAGAGTCAGGTAGGTTAGCCAGCGCCGGATCGGAGAGATGCCCAGCCCGGGATCTTTCTCCATCTCCCTTCGGATGATGTGCTGCATCAAGAGAAAAACGGGGAAAGCCGCCACAATCGAAGCCGTCGCCGCGCGAATTTCTCCAAAGAAGTCGTTGGCCGATTCCGAGGGCAACGGAAAAGCAATGTTGGTGAATTGAAAAAGGAGGGCCCCCAACGCCCAAGTCCAGATATAGAGCGAAGTGAATAGGGTGAGGTGGAAAAATGCCTCCCGGGGGGAGTTGGAGGCTTTTTTGCGCGGCACGGGAACAGGAAACTTGGTGTCCGAAAAAGCCTGCAGGGCGGCCTGGATTTCCTTTTCGGTCCATCC
>DFCD01000072.1:1354-1593 GCA_002366885.1 Verrucomicrobia bacterium UBA3063 | reverse complement strand
TTTCAACAACTCGGCCTAGCTGGCCCCATCCTTCAGGCGGTTAAGGAAGCTGGCTACACGGAACCCACCCCCATCCAGACCGCCGCCATTCCGGTGGTTTTGCAACGGCAGGATCTCATGGGGATCGCGCAGACCGGCACCGGAAAAACCGCAGCTTTTGTGCTCCCCTTGCTTTCCCTTTTGGCCGCCCATCCGCCCACCCATCGCGGAGTCCGCGTCCTGATTATGGTCCCCACGCG
>DFCD01000072.1:0-1265 GCA_002366885.1 Verrucomicrobia bacterium UBA3063 | reverse complement strand
TCGCCACCATATTTGGCGGGGTTAGCGAACGACCCCAGATCCGGGCCCTGCAACAAGGTGCGGACATTGTGGTGGCCACCCCCGGGCGTTTGCTCGACGTCATCCGGGGGCGGGAGGCCAGTCTTCGTCAGTTGGAGTGCCTGGTTTTGGACGAGGCGGACCGGATGCTGGACATGGGTTTTATCCATCCTATCCGGCAAATCGTCCGACTCCTCCCCCGGGAGCGCCTCACCCTCTTATTCTCCGCTACCCTTTCCCGCGAAATTGAGCAGCTGAGCCGGGAATTCATGCACCACCCCAAAATGGTGGAGATNNNNTCCTGAGGAGCGAGGCGCTCCGTACAGTTCTGGTTTTTTCCCGCACGAAACATGGGGCCGATCGGATTGCCCGAAGGTTGGAAAAGGAACGCGTCCCCGTGGCCACCCTGCACGCCAACCGCTCCCAGAACCAGCGGCTACGGGCCTTGCAGGACTTTAAGTCAGGCCGGGTCCGGGTCTTGGTGGCCACCGATATCGCCGCCCGGGGCATCGATGTGGAAGGCATTTCCCACGTGATTAACTACGACTTCCCCCGCCATCCCGAGGATTACGTTCATCGAATCGGCCGGACGGGGCGGGCCCAAGCGGTGGGCGAGGCCATCAGCTTTTTGGCTCCGGACGACCACGCCCATCTCCGCACCCTTGAGCGATTTCTCCGGCGCGGAATCCTTCGACGCAAGGCCGAGGGCTTTACCGAGCCGGCCAACACGGCCGCCCCACGGGATCCATCGGCAACACCTCCTGCCCCTTACCGCCCCCGGCGCGACACCATGCCATGGCGACTTCGCAATCGCTGGCGGGGTCAAAATCGCAAGTCCCGCCATCCCTAGCACCTCAGAGAATCAATCCTGCTTTCCTGGGAATGTGGGACAATTCGTTGTTTGTCAGAATGTCGAGTTGACGCGGGCCGTTTATTATTCATTTGTATAACAGTGCTCGAAACCAACGCCCACCCCCTGCTCCCCGTCCTGGAAGAGATTTCCTATCACCCTGGACGAACGTTTCTCCATCGGGTGGACACGGACCAGTGGAAAGAGCTCGGCCTCAAAAAGCACGATCGTCTTCTCCTTGAGTTCCGCCCGTTGAGGGAGGGTGACATCGCCCTCATCCTCCACCACGGCCAGGCCGTTCTCACCCGCTACCACCATCAGCCTCAACCCGTTTTTCTGCCTCCCTCCCCCTCCAAACCGATCCCACAAGACGACGCCGTCCTCCAAGGCGTGGTCA
>DFCD01000043.1:272-2518 GCA_002366885.1 Verrucomicrobia bacterium UBA3063 | reverse complement strand
AGGCGAGCAATCCTTACCGCAACAGCCAAGCCCGCTTTTTTCTGCCGAGCACGGATGAGTGGTATAAGGGGGCTTACGGGAGCCCGGGCGGAACCTGGTACAATTTTGCCACCGGGAGCGACACCGCCCCCACCAAGGTGAGCGGTGGCACAATCGCCGGCACCGTTGTTTATGGCCAGTCCGGTTCCACGGGTCCTGCCGATATCACCAATGCGGGAGGACTCAGTGCCTATGGAACCATGGCCCAAGGAGGGAACGTTTACGAGTGGATGGAAACGGCCGCGGACGGGGTCAATAACGTGGCCACAGAAAACCGGGATTATCGTGGAGGCAATTGGTCTGACGGCTCCACCTCCAATCAGGACTCCAGCAACCGCTTCAACAATCTCCCGTCGGATGAGAATGTCACTCTGACCGGATTCCGGGTGGCGAGTGCTGACTTGACCGCTCTTGATTCCGACGGGGACGGGTTGAGCGACGCGGTGGAGACCGGCACCGGCATCTACGCTTCTTCCTCGGATACAGGGACGAATCCCAATAATACCGACACTGACGGGGACGGCATCAGCGATGGGGTGGAGGTGAATACCTTGGGGACGAACCCGAACGTCTCCCAAGTCCCCGAAAGTTTGGTGACCCGGCAGTCCACCTCCAGCGGCTTTGTGGCCACGTGGGGCGCGGTTGCCCGCGCGGCCGGTTACGAAGTGCAGGCGTCGACCGAGCCAACTTTCACCACGGGATTAACGGGGGGCGATCGGCCCGTATCGGGAGGATCGGTCACCAATTTGACGATCACGGGCCTGACCAGCCAGATCCGCTACTACCGGGTTCGGGCGGTCTTTGCCTCAGCGGGAGGACCGCTGAAGACCGGTTGGTCGCCAGGGGTTTCGGCCCCCAACATGACGGGCTTTGGCAAATACGTTTCCCTCAATGCGACCGGGAATCTCGATAATTTCCAGCCGGCGGTTACTAACAGTCCCACCAGCAACAGTTATACGATCACTTTCTGGATGCGGCCGGACCGGATCGGTGGCCCTTCCGGCTCAGAAAATGTGCAGGTGGTCCGGCAAGGAATCAACTCGGTGAGCGGCACGGCCAACGTCGATCTCGATCTTCTGCCCGATGGGAGCCTTTGCTTTGGCCAGAAAGATTCGGCCGGGAACAGCAAATTTGTCCAGACCCAGGCCAAAACCGTGCTCGCCAGCAACTGGTATCATGTGGCGGTGGTGCGGGATGCGACCAACAGCACGTTGCACCTCTACCTCAACGGACAGGGCGCGGCAACGAACCTCAGTGCTTTTGGTCTCACCAACTGGACCATCAATAATTCCCTTGGATTTGCCGCCAGCCAGGACGCCTTGAACGACGACAGCAATACCAATCGATTCAAGGGGGCGATGGATGATGTCAGGGTTTATCGGACGGTCCGCACTCCGGCCCAGATTCTCCAGGACATGGTTGGCCCCATGACCACGGTGCAAGCCAACGACGCGCTCAACACATCCCTGGTGTTCTACGCGCCCATGGAGGGATCCTCGCTGGTCAACACGGACACGAGCACACTTTTCAAAGGCGCATTGAATGCTGCCGGGCTTGGCACAATCACTTCCCAATCTTCGCTTGCCTCTCCCTTTCTTTCATGGAGCCCGAGTCCCATCAACCTGACGTCGCCAGCCGTGCTTTCCACCAACGAACTGACTGCCACAGCCCGCTCGACCTCCACGGGGCCGATTGTTCCTGGCACATGGAATTATTCTCCCGCCGCCGGGAGCAGTCTTTCCATCGGCACCAACGTGGTGGTGGGAACCTTTGTGCCGACCGATCTGAATTCCTATTCGATCGGAACGGTCACCAATCAGATCGTGGTGGCTTCCTCCACATTTGCCTACACGAACAGTGGGACTGGCCTGACCATCACGGGATACAACGGAACGGGAGGGGCTGTGGTGATCCCCGGAACCATTGGAACGGTGGCGGTGACTGCCATTGGTCAAAACGCGTTTCAAGGTAAAACGAGTTTAACGGCGGTCTATATTCCTGAAGGGGTGACTGCAATTTTGGATGGGGCGTTTGCAGGCTGCAGCGGCATGACGGCCATCAACCTTCCCAACAGCCTGACGAGTATCGGGAATTATGCCTTCGACGGTTGTAGCAGTCTTCCAAGCATCACCATTCCGAACAGTGTGACCAGCATCGGGGCCAACGCCTTTGCATGGTGCACCAGCCTTCCCAGCATCACTCTTCCA
>DFCD01000043.1:0-182 GCA_002366885.1 Verrucomicrobia bacterium UBA3063 | reverse complement strand
CTCGCTTCGGTTTATTTTCAGGAGAATACGCCGCCCACGGTTGGGGCGTATGCCTTCCAGGGGATCGCCCCCGGGGCCAAAGGTTACTATCCATCAACGGCCACAGCGGCGTGGAGGGACATAACGACATATAATGATCTCACGATAGTGCACCCAGATACCGAATCCCCTGTCATCACCCT
>DFCD01000070.1 GCA_002366885.1 Verrucomicrobia bacterium UBA3063 | reverse complement strand
GAGGAGGGTCTTTATCGGTTGGTGGCGGATCTCTGGAGCCGGCGGACCGACCGCTATTCGGAGATCCGCACGCAGGCCGCCCGCTCCCCCAAGGTGGAAATGTCTTTTATTGGAGGCTAAGCCCTTCGCTTTCTGCCGGCCAGATTGCCCGGGATGTGGGACGAAGGGATCAGAATTTGACTGGCAGCTTGTTAAGGACGCGTGAGTTGCGTTTTTCCGAGTCCCAATCCGGCTTGGCGTCGACCAAACGCAGGTTGGGGAAGCGCTGAATCAGGGTCCCGACCGCGATGAAGGCCTCGGTCCGCGCCAGGGTGGCCCCGATGCAGAAGTGCGGCCCGAAACCAAAGGCAATGTGCCGGTTGTTCTCCCGGCGAATGTTGAAAGTGTCAGGATCCTTAAAGTAGGCCGGATCCCGGTTTGCCGCGTTGAGCATCTGGAAGACGATCTGGTCCTTCTTCATCTTCTTTCCACCCAACTCGGCGTCCTTTTTCATCAGGCGGGTCTGCCGGGAAACGGGACTCTCAAACCGAAGCGACTCCTCAATTGTCGATTTCAAAAGATCCGGATTCTTTCTCAGCAGGGCCAACTGATCGGGATGGCTGAGCAGGGTATAAATGGTGCTGGAGATCAGGGAGAGGGTGGTTTCATGGCCAGCCGTGAACAAAGTGACGCAGGTGTTGATGAGCTCGGATTCCGAGATGCGCCCCTCCTCCGTCATGGCCGTGACAAACTTGCTCATCAGATCCTTGCGCGGTTGTTTGCGCCGCTCTTCGATCATGTTCGTCAGATACGGACGGATCTCCTGCAGGCCATCCTGCGCCCGGGTGAGATCCCCCTCGCTCGGTTTGTTCACCCCCTGAAAACCAAGAATCATATCCGTCCAGCGCTTGAAAAGGTGCCGGTCCGAGCGCGGCACCCCGAGGATTTCCGCGATCACACCGACCGGCAGGGCGGAGGCGAATTCCGGAATCACATCCATGCCCCCATTCTTTTCCGCATCCTCAATCAGATGGTTGACCACGTTTTGGATGTTGGGTCGCATTTGCTCCACCACGTTCGGGGTGAAGTCCTTGACGATGACGTTCCGCATCCGCGTGTGATCGGGTGGATCGGAATGCAGCAGGCCCTTGGTGGCGTAGTGATCCTCGAAGGGCTTGTACTTCGCCCGCTTTTCTGGCGGAAGGTACTCCACGGCCTTGCCCAGACGGCCTTCATTGGAAAAACTTTCGGTGTCCTTGAAGGTCGCCATGATGTCGTCATACCGGGTGAGGATCCATCCCCCAATCGAGTCGCTCCAATAAATCGGCTCATGCTCCCGCATCTGATGGAGCAAGGGGTACGGATCCTGAAGAAATTCATGGGAAACCAACGCGCTTTCCCAATTGGACTTGGCTGTAGAAATCATCCATTGAGTATTCAGGAGCCCCTTGGGGTCCTGCTTTCAGTTTTCGGCTTATTTTCCCCTCTTTTCCCTAGAGGAGTAAGGCCTCACGATCCGGAGATCAGTTTCCTAGGGTACTCCGTAGTACAGCTTTCGCTTGGTTTGGGTGTTTAGCATGGACTGCCAATCCGCAGCCGTAAGGGAAAGGACGCTTCCATCATAAAAGGAGACGCAACCCTTTTTCCGGTGATTCAACATACCACTCTGCTGGGTAAAGAGACGGCTATCTCCTTGATCCGGAGGCAGGTTGATATCCAACAAAGCCCGAGAATCCTGGGTCTGCCCGGCGGACACTACGGCCTCCTCAAATAGCATGATCGTTTTGGATGGGTTTTGAATTCGGTTGACCATGATTTCCGTGGAAACCACTCCGCCCTGCGGAGCCACATTCAAGCTGTAGTGACAGGCGGGGCTTCCAAACCAAGGCGCGCCCGAGGGACGACCATGGGGACATAAAAAGACCTTGGCATTCCGCACATATCCCCCGGACCAGAGCTTGCAATTGGTCAGGTTGTTGACGCTATCCGGAGCCCAGCCCTCGGTTACCCCGTTCCCGCTAAAAATCCGGCCATCGTTGTCCGAAGCCACCGCCAGCATTGCCGTGGTCAATTGACGCATATTGGACATGCACCCCCCCACCTCGGCCGTCTCGCGGGCGACCTTGATGGTCGGTATGGAGAGCCCCGCCAACAAGCCAATGATCGAGATCGTCACCAGAAGCTCCACCAAGGTGAAGGCCTTCGACTTCACGGGGTCAGCCTTGCGGACACCATTTTTGGACACCAACATCGATTCCGAGCTTTTATAAAAGTCCCGGGGCGCCATGCCCATCACCTTCCGAAAGCTGGCGTTAAAATGACTCAGCGTGGGAAATCCACACTCCTGAGCGACAAAGGAGATGCGGGCGCTTTTCTGGCGGAGGAGACCCGCTGCCAGACGGATCCGATAATCCAAAAGATACCGGCTCCACCTTTGACCCATGATTTCCGGAAAAGCCGTCGCCAGAAAATCATCGGGTAAACCCAAATCTTTGAGGATTCTCTCGGCATAAAGATCTTCGCGGCAATTCTTGTGGAGGTAATCCAAAACCTTGGGCAACCGTTGCCACGCCTGATCCGTCCAAAAGGATTCCTTGGGGACATGCCCGTTGGAGCCGAGCGGGAGCGTTTGCAGAAGAATTTCCCCCAACAACACTTTCCATTTTAGACCCCTGTCGCCGGACGCATCCCCCTGCTCGACCAGCATGGTTTGGAGTCGGGTGGTGATGGCGCGGTAAGACTCCCGCGGGAGCGATCGCACCTCCACCTCTTCCTCCCGGCCAAAGCGAAAGGAGGAGAGAAATGCCGTCAGCTCCCGGCTATTCATGTCCGCCATCATGATGGAGGGGAGAAAGTGAACCGCCAAAAGACTGAAGGCGCTCTTTTCCGCATACCAACACACAGGAGCGCCCGGAGGAATCAGAACAAGGTCCCTCGACTTGAACTCATACACCTTCCCTCCAATGCGACCCTGGATGGAACCGGAACCCGTGCAGATATAAATTCCGCACCCCGGGTAGGAAGAGGACCAGGACGGGACTTGTCCCGCCGGAAATTCGATTTTTTTGGGACTGATGGGCGAAAGGAGGCTTACCTCCTTGGGGAAAAAACGGATCTCCTGGGGCCAGATTCCCCGGGAAGAAGAGCCGAATTTCACCGGCGGACCCCTCCTCCCGAACCCCGCAAAATCCATTCCTCAATTTCCTCGGAACCCAGGATGGGCAGATCGTGTGCCACGGTCTGCTTGAGGCAGCCAGCACCCGCGGCGTACTCGATGATCCGTTCCTCCGGCCAATCGGCCAAAACCCCGTGAATCAGGCCGGCCATCAAGGCGTCCCCCGATCCGATCCTTCCAAACGGAGACACCGCGTGCACCCGGCTCCGCCGGACAGAATCCTTTCCCAGCAACATTCCGGAAAACCTTTCCACCCCCTGGGAATCCGTAGAACGCTGGCTCAAAGCCACCCGAGCCACCCCAAATTTTTTTCGAAACGCCGCCGCCGCCTGCTCTTCCGATCCCTGGGCATCAAAAAAGTTCTTCAGGTCGTGGAGGGTTCCGGAAAAAAGGTCCAGCCCGGGCACCAACTTCAAAAAGGCCTTTTTGGCTTCCTTGGCCCCCCAAAGCGTACTGCGGTAGTTGCAGTCCATACTGGTTCCCAACCCCATCTGACGGGCCACTTGGAGCCCCTCCTTCAGGCAAGCCTCCAACCCCGGGCCAAAGGCCGGGGCAGTTCCCGAAAAGTGAAACCAGTGGTAGCCGGTAAAAACCTCTTTCCAGGGAATCATCCCGGGCTTGAGATCCGCAAAAGCCGAACCTTTCCGGTCGTACAGAACCTGGGAAGGCCGCTGGGCCAGACCCACCTCGAGAAAAAGAAGGCCAAGCTTTTCCCCTCCGCGCAGCATGAACTCCGTATCCACCCCGTAACGACGAAGACCGTTCACCGCCGCCTGACCCAAGGCATGGGCCGGCACCCGCGTGACCACCCGGCTACGATTCCCCCACCGCGCCAAGGCCAAGGCCGTGTTCGCCTCCGCTCCCGTGTAGGTGAGGTCAAAATGGTGCGCCTGCTCGAAGCGCTGGTGATGGGGAGTGGACAGGGCCAGCAGCACCTCCCCGAAACAGACCACTCCGGGCTGAA